>JADLCD010000015.1 GCA_020847395.1 Chitinophagaceae bacterium | reverse complement strand
TTTCAAAAACAACGGAGATTATTCGTCCCGGAAGAACGAACCCCAGAAAGAAAATAAAGAAAAAGCCGCCATCCTCTAATTATAAACACCTGTAGAAGATTTTCACTAAGGAAACGACATTGAATGATAAATGGGGAAAACAATAATATTTTTTAAAATTATAAAAGTTATTAGCATGATGAGTATGGTAAAACGAACAACTATTTTTTTATGTTGCATTATTTTTACAGCAATGGCAGTGGCGCAAAAAAAATCAACGAACAACGCCGCGCTGATAGAAAAAATAAAAAACAATACTTATTTCAGCTTTGTAAAAAACAAAGCGCTTGAGGTAATGAAAACGGGCTTTAATGCAGGCGATGGTTACCGGGAAGTCTGGATACGCGATTACAATACATTCATTGAGCTGGCTGCGCAGGTTTATCCAAAAGAAGTATTGAAAGAAAACCTGCTGGTATTTTTTCGTATGCAGGGTGATGATGGAAATATTATTGATGGTTTTACGCCGGCAGAAAAAATTGCTAAAGGTGAAACTGATTTTTCCTATTCCAAACTGGAACCCCGCTACGCAGGGCATAAAAACACGGTAGAAACCGACCAGGAAACATCACTGATACAAGCCGTGTATAAATACATACAGCTCACCGGTGATAGAACCATTTTAACAGAGAAAATCGGAGATGAAACAGTACGCGAAAGAATGGATCGTGCCATCACGTTTTTAATGACCAAAAGATTTAATGAAAAATACGGACTCATCATCGGCGCTACTACTGCCGACTGGGGAGATGTGCAACCGGAACATGGCTGGGGCGTTGACCTTGATGAGAACACACATCCTGCTATTGATATTTACGATAACGCGATGTTGATAGTAGCATTGAATAACCTGATGGAAATAGATCCTTCTGCCAAAACTAAATGGAACAAAACAAAAGAAGATATTGCAAAAAATTCCCGCAAGTATTTGTGGGATGCTAAACAGCAAAAATTTATCCCACATATATACCTGAAAGGATCTCCGTTTCCTGCGGATTTTGATGAAAACAACATTTACTATTTCGGCGGCACGGCTATTGCTATAGAAGCAGGTTTGTTAAGCAGGAAAGAAATAAAAACTTCTTTAGATGAAATGATCAAACGGGTAAAGCAGGCTGGTGCTCCTTCTATCGGGCTAACGCTTTATCCTCCTTATCCCGCAGGATATTTTGCTAACAAAATTATGAACCCGGAATACAGCTACCAGAATGCTGGCGACTGGACGTGGTTTGGCGGCAGAATGATTCAGCAACTGATTAAATATGGTTTTGTTGAAGAAGCATACGAGCAAATACAGCCCATGGTTAAACGGGTAAAGGATAACAATGGTTTTTATGAGTGGTATTCTGTTGACAATAAACCGAGGGGTTCAGGCACATTCAGAGGAGAAGCCGGCGTATTGTATACGGCTATTGAAATGCTGGAGCAGGTGAGGTAGACAGAGTGTGCATCTGCTTTTATATAATAGTGAGAAGTGTCAACATCACGTACAAATAACATCTTAAGAATAACGGCAAATCTTCCATTATGAAACGAATCATTCATGCTGCGGTGGTATTGTTGTGCTTGCTCTCTACCGGCGCTATGGCGCAAAATGCAATCTGGGAAATAGGAAAATCAGATAATTCTCCTGCAGAATTTGCTTTAGCGCCTGATCAATTCAGGCATTTTATTGCAAATGATTTCGGCTATGAAGACAAGTTTTTCTTAATAGGATATTCTAAAGCAAAAGAAAATTTTCCTTACACAGTTCCCGGTCCTGTAGATACCTGGGGCGGCACCTGGCCAACATCGGGATGGAGAACAAACCAGGTAAATATTTTATTTGGCGTAGAACAGAAAGCGCCTGACGGGGATTATATACTGGAGATCAAACTTGCAGATTATGCAAAGAAATTTCTACCGTTGATTAAAGTGGAAATTAATCAGCAGGAACATATTATTCAGTTAGATGCTCCGGGTTATGATGTAGCAACGCAACCCTATCCTGGCCAGATGCAGCCTATTGTTGATACCGCATCACTTACAGGAAATTTATTGGCGGCAACGCCGCGAACAATTACCATCCCTGTTAACAGCAACAGCATTAAAAAAGGGGGTAATAATATTTCCATAACGGTATTGCAAGGGTCATGGATATTATTTGACTATGTAAAATTATCCGGCGCAAAATGTGTATTGGTAAAACCTGACAATGTATTTATTCGCAACGTTCAACCCGCCAACTACACATTACACAAAGATGGGAAAAACGTGCAGCCGCTATTGGTAGATGTACAACATTTGTCGGGGAAGCCGGTTTTAAGTGTGGACCTGGATGGCAAAAATATATTCAGCGAGGCAGTGGAAGAAGGACGTTATGCGTTTGAAGCGCCGATGCCCGCAGTTGCTAAACCACAACAAAGCAGGTACAGGATTTTTGTGGATGGAAAAATGTTACAGGAAGGCATAGTGAATCGCGCTGCTCAAAAGCAGCAAACGGCTGCTGATTATGTTGACACCCGCATGGGAACAGCGCATTCGCGATGGATGATTGCGCCCGGGCCGTGGATGCCGTTTAGCATGGTTAAAATAAGCCCGGATAATCAAAACGCGGGCTGGCAGGCTGGTTATGAACCGGCTTATGAAAGCGTGGGCATCTTCAGCCATATTCATGAATGGACATTGGGCGGATTAGGTATTCTTCCCACAAACGGAAAATTGAAGACAAATATCGGAGATGAATTGAAACCTGGTTCGGGGTATCGCTCTGCGATAGATAAAAACACCGAAGAAGCGCCCATTGGATATTACAAAGTGTTGTTGAAGGATTATAACATCAAAGCAGAACTTACCGCCACCACACGATGTGCTTTTCAACGATATACTTTCCCGAAAAACAGGGACAGCTCCCGCATTTTAATTGATATGCAGGTACCGGCTGAAAACAGTTATCAGTTGAAAAAAGTGGTTATAAAAAAAGTGGGAACTAACAACATTGAAGGCTATTCTCATCAATATGCGCCACGGATATGGAGCAACGATGCAGACCAGGATTATACCGTACACTTTGTGATTGAGTTTGACCAGCCCATAAAAAAAATGGGCAGATGGATTAATGATGATATTAAGTATGAAGATTCGATTGATGCGACAGATCCGAAAAATGCTGGCATATTTTTGGAGTTTGATACAAGGAAAATACCCATCGTTCAATTACGTTCGGCTATATCGCTTGTAAGCATTGCCAATGCCCGCGAAAATCTTGAAACAGAAATCACCCGACCCTTTAACTGGAGTTTTGATGCGGTTAGAAATCACCAAAAAAATGTGTGGAATGATATTTTTAACCGTGTTAGTATTGCCACAACAAACAGGCTTGAGAAAACCCGTTTTTACAATGCCATGTACCGGTCTGTTTGCAGCAGAAACATATGGAGTGACGTGAACGGTGAGTGGAGAGGTACTGATGGCACTGTTCAAAAATTAAAAGGAAAGGATGACGTGGCTTTAGGCTGTGATGCTTTCTGGAATACCTTCTGGAACTTAAACCAGTTTTGGAACCTCGTTACACCGGAATGGAGCAGCAAATGGGTAAAATCTCAATTGGCAATGTACGATGCTTATGGTTGGTTGGCAAAAGGCCCTGCCGGAATGAACTATGTTCCGGTGATGGTGGCTGAACATGAAATTCCATTAATGGTGAGCGCCTGGCAAATGGGCATAAAAGATTTTGATGCACATAAAGTATTAAGTGCTGCTGTTAAAATGCAGACCACGCCTGCTCAAAAAGTATACAGTGGATTCGCAGGTAACAGGGATCTTAACACATACCTGCAACATCATTATGTTCCTTCAGACAAAGGGCGATTTTCGAACACAATGGAATACTCTTTTGATGACTGGTGCGTAGGACAACTGGCTAAGTCGTTAGGTGATTCAGCCATGTATAAAACGTATAATGAACGGGGATACTGGTGGAGAAATGCGATTGATAAAAACGGGTATTGCCATACCAAACTAAGCAGCGGAGATTGGACGCCGGATTTCGATCCGTTTCGCACGGGAGCCAATGAACAGTATGTAGAAGGGAACGCCTGGCAATTGACGTTTTTTGTACCGCAGGATGTACCATCGTTATGTAAAACAATCGGTAAAGAAGAATTTGTAAACCGTTTAAACTGGGGCTTTAAACAAAGCGAGCCATGGAGATACAATGGTATGAATGATCAGTATTGGGACTACCCGGTTATGCAGGGTAACCAGCAATCCATGCATTTTGCTTTTTTGTTTAACTGGGCCGGAAAACCTTCACTAACGCAAAAGTGGAGCCGTTCCATTATGGATCGGTATTATGGATACGGCACTACCAACGCATACCTTGGTGATGAAGACCAGGGACAAATGAGCGCCTGGCTTGTAATGGCTGCCATTGGCCTGTTTCAAACGGATGGAGGAAGCAATGCAAATCCTGTATTCGAAATAGCAAGCCCGTTGTATCAAAAAGTTGAAATAGATTTAGGCAAAAGATATGGACGGGGTGAAAAATTTACCATCATAGCACACAATGCCGGCAGGTTAAACAAATATGTGCAAAGCGCCAGCCTGAACGGAAAACCCCTGCATACTTTCTTTTTTCCGGTTGAAGAACTTTTAAAAGGAGGCAAGCTGGAGTTAGAAATGGGAGCTGAGCCCAATGATGCCTGGTGAGATAACTTTAATTTTAGTTTCCATTAATGTATGACAAAAGTTTATCCACCAATAGTTTTATCATTAATGTGTTTTATAAATTTTGGACGAAACATATACCAGACTGTAGGTTTTACCGTGGTGTATGGCCGCATAATTTTTTACGCTCTCAATATAATCTATGTCTGAAAAAAGCAATTGAATATCCTCCTCATATAATTTATGCAGAGCTTCCGCAGGATTTACGCTTGTGCCAATCAGGTTCAGGGTCGGTATCTGGTGTATATAATAAACCAATAATAGAGGCTACGAACTGAAAGGATCAGATATCAGTACTCCTTTATTTACTGCTTAATTGTTAAACCCTGTTAAAATATTTCTCTGTTTGCCGCAGAAATGCTTCGGTTGATCGCATTTAATTTTTCTGCATGCTATTTCTTGCAATTTTTGCCTCTCAAAGCGCATCATTTTAATGATGAATCCCGCAAACTAATTTTTAAAAACTTTTTATGCAATTAAACAACATTCAATTATCAAGGCTTTTTTTTACCTGTATTGCTGCAGGTTTTATAATTACAGGTTTAGCAGGTTGCTCAAAAAACGATGCGACCGGAGAAGATGGTTCGGGCAGTGGCTCAGGTACTGTTGCTATTGATCAAACAGCATATACATCAGGTACGGCAGAAGGTTCAACCGAAACCGGCGCAGATGAGGATGACCTGGTGGAGAACAGTACATTCTCCGGCACTGTATCTATTGTTTTCGGATCAACAGTAACCATAACCAATCCTTTATCAGCATCAGGAGTTAGCATTACACAAACAGGCTCAGACGTAGTGATTACATCTACCGTTAAAGAAGTTGAATACGTATTGAGCGGCGCCACAACTGATGGTTCAGTAAAAATATACAGTGATAATAAATTCAAACTTACATTAAACGGTGTTTCTATTACAAATGCAGATGGTCCTGCTATAAATATTCAATCATCAAAAAGAGCTTTTATTGTATTGGCTGATAATACAACCAGTTCACTTGCGGATGGCGCAACTTACGCGACCGCTACAAATGAGGAAGATATGAAAGGAACATTGTTCAGTGAAGGGCAGATCATATTCAGCGGAACAGGCAGCCTAACAGTAAAAGGAAATTATAAGCATGCTATCTGCAGTGATGATTATGTGCGTGTACGTTCAGGCAACATCACCATCAGCGGCGCTGCAACAGACGGCATTCATACCAATGATGCTTTTATTGCAGATGGTGGAACACTATCCGTTAAAGCTTCAAGCGATGGCATAGAAGCAGAGGAAGGTTTTATTATTATTAATGATGGCACGTTTACATTAGATGTGGCAGATGACGGTATTGCGGCATCTTATGAAGAAAGTGATGAGAGCATTACACCTTATGTAAATATAAATGGCGGTACTATCAGGATCACAACTACAGAAGGCGAGGGTATTGAAAGCAAGAGTGTGCTGACCATAAATGATGGCGATATATCTATGCAAACAGTAGACGATGGTTTGAATGCCGGGGATGCGATTTATATCAACGGTGGAACAGTATACGCGTACAGCACCGGTAATGATGCCATGGATTCTAATGGCACATTTACGGTTACAGGCGGTAAAGTAATTGCCATTGGCGCCCGGTCACCTGAAGCCGGTATTGATTGTGATGCCAGAGCCGTTAAAATAACCGGAGGTTTGGTAATAGGTACAGGTGGCGCTACGAGTGCTCCCGGCGCAAGTGTATCAACAACCTATTCTGTAATAATGGGAGGTGGCAATGCCAACCAGATCATACATATTGAAGATGCATCTGGTAAAGAAGTGCTTACATTTTTAAGTCCTGCTACATATACCACAATGCTGTTTGCAAGCACAAAATTAAATGCAGCTACAACGTACAAAGTATATACCGGCGGAAGTGTTGCCTCCGGCGAAGAGACACATGGCGTGTATACCAGCGGAACATATACAAAAGGCACATCTTCTGCAAGCTTTACTACAAATAGTGTTGTTACCCAGATTGGAGGCACGATAAGCAGGGGTTAGCGCTAATGTAATATATAAGGGTGTATTGGTTGGTTGTGAATGTGCAGTCTTTATGGCTGCACATATTTTTTATATCATTATGGCAGGATCATTTTGTACAGTTGTGCCGGTTAATAGCTGTTGTATATTCTGCAAAGTTTTAATTGCAATCTGGCTTAATGCTTCTTCGGTAAAAAAAGCCTGGTGTGCGGTTACAAGTACATTGGGGAAGCTCATCAGCCGCTGAATAACATCGTCTTCGATTATACTTGCGCTCAGGTCTTTAAAAAATAGCTTTTCTTCCTGTTCATATACATCAATGCCAAGGTAGCCGATATGCCTTGATTTAAGCGCATCGATCACATCTTCCGTATTGATCAATTTCCCGCGACTGGTGTTAATGATCATAACACCCTTTTTCATAGTGCCGATAGAAGACTCATTGATAAGATGTTTTGTTGTATCATTAAGCGGGCAATGAAGCGATATAATATCAGATTGTATAAACACCTCCTTCAGCGACGCATATTTTACGCCGGCTTTTACCAGTTTCTCATCCTTCACAATATCAAAAGCCAATACGTTGCAACCTATACCTATCATAATATTGCAAAAAGCCTTACCTATATTTCCGGTGCCAACAACGCCCACCGTTTTTCCATGGAGATTAAAACCCAATAATCCATTCAGCGAAAAATTTTGTTCTCTTACGCGGTTATATGCCTTATGCGTTTTCCTGTTCAGCGTAAGGATCATGGCGAGCGCATGTTCGGCTACGGCCTGGGGTGAGTATGCCGGCACACGGCAAACCCTTAACCCGTATTGCTTTGCGGTTTCCAGATCAACATTGTTAAAGCCGGCACAGCGCAGGGCAATGATCTTAACGCCGCTTTCTGCCAATACTTTTATTACTTCAGCAATTACCCTGTCGTTTACAAAAACGCATACCGCATCTGCTTTATCAATAGCGTTTACAATATGCGGGCCGAGATGTGTTTCAAAATATTCAAGCTCAAAACCGTAACCGGTATTGTATTTATTGAAGAAAATTTTATCGTATGGTTGTGTGGAGAAGAATATAATTTTCATAAAACAAAAGTAGGGAAGAAAATATGGATGCCGAGGAGAGCAACACTTATGCAGTTTTTTGTGTCAACATTGCAATATTCAACAATAGATTTCTCCTGTCATGAAATATGCAAGCCTGTTTATTTTCTCACTGATTATTTACTGTGGAACAAAAGCTCAGAAACAACCTGACGAAAAGCCATTGACTTTAAAGTTGGATATGCTGACATTGATAAATGATTTCACATTTCCCGTCGCCCAGCTTTCATTAGAAAAAAGATTGTCAAAACAATTTTCCATTTCTCCCGAAATAGGCGTTCAGCCATATAATCCAAAGTTGTCAAGCCCGGATACGAGCCTGGTAAAATGGAATGGATTTCGTGTAGGTATGGAGTGCCGGTATTATGGACTGTTTAAAAACATCAGAAATTACAATAAACCTGAGAGAGGGCGGGCAGAAAAGTATATTTCGCTAAATCTTTTTTACAGGCAGAATCAATATAACTCCCGGGTGACTTATTATAAACCTAATGACACTGCAACATATAATGATTCTTTTGCAGCAAATAAAAAGGCTTGGGGCATCAATGCTATTTTTGGTATACAGATAACAAAGAAAAGGTTTGTGGCTAACTTTTATGGAGGCATTGGGCTTTTAAGCAGATTTACTAAAAACAGATTTCGTGAGTTTGATTATGGTACTGATGAACTTGAAAGAAATTTTACTGTCTCAGATTTTAGACAACAGTCATCCCTCGAAGAGAATAGTGGAGTAATTGGCAATGTAATTTTAGGCATCAGGCTTGGATTAAGATTATAGTATTAAAGCCTACCCCTCCTTCTCCCTTTCCAAAAGAAAGGAAGCGATGCTTTAACACAACTCCAGGCAATATTAACTACCACATCTTCTCTATAATAAATCCAAGCCGTGTTTTACATTCTAACAATTCCACATTCTTCCATTCCCATATTATTTCCCCCATTTTCATATTCTTTCATCCCCCCATTTCAATATTTTCAAATTTTCAAATTTCCTCATTTTCAAATTAAACCCCTCCGTGTAACTTTGTGTCTTCGTGCCTCCGTGCCTGCCTGCCGGTAGGCAGGGTTCAAACATTCCCCATATACTTCAGCAGCGCCTTTCTCGCATTATTCTGCACAGCCCGTTTCATAAAACCTGTCCAGCCAAATAATACTCCTTTCCAGCCAAGTGCCTGGCCAATCCAGGTACTTAACCGAAATGCATCGCTGTGCTCAATAATTTTATCATCCTTTAAACGCATAAATGCTTTAACATTATTCACTACTTTTTTCCCGGTTTTGGAGAAAGTATAAGTAGCCTGCCATTTGCAGGTGGCATACTCTTCATCAAGCAATGCTATATCCGAAAAAGTTAAAGAAAAATCCTTCGCGTTTTTGCAAAGCATTTCCCACATGCATTTTACCTGGTCTCCTTTTAAAAGCATAAACACAGGGTCGCTGAAAACAATATCATCACTGTAACAGGCATTCATACCTGCGGCATCTCTTTGCTGAAAGGCTGTATAAAACCGTTCAATTATTAGTTTGTTATCCTGCATAAAAAAGAAAAATTATAAAAGCAAAAGGGTTGATATTTGTCTTCAAATCTACACATTACATGAGAAGTATTGTTGTTTACCTGCTTGTTTTGTTTATACCTGTTTGCTTATTTGGACAAGGAGATGCAGATTCTGCATGGATAAGGGAAAATTATGTGAAGTCGGAGCATTATATAACGATGCGTGACGGTATACGCTTATATACTGCCGTATATACTCCTACCGATACGGCACAGGCTTATCCAATACTCATGCAGCGTACGCCATATTCCTGCCGGCCTTACGGCAAAGACAATTACAGGAAAAAGCTTGGCCCGAACGTATACCTTATGAAAGAGAAATACATTTTTGTGTACCAGGATGCAAGAGGCAGATACAAGAGTGAAGGAAATTTCAGGGAGATGACCCCGTATATTGAAACCAAACAATCAAACAAAGATGTTGATGAATCAAGCGATACCTATGATACGATAGAATGGTTATTGAAGAATACTCACAATAATGGAAGAGTAGGTATATATGGTATTTCATTTCCAGGCTTTTATTCTTCAGCAGCATTGCCCGATGCACATCCTGCATTAAAAGCAGTTTCACCGCAGGCTCCGATGTCTGATGAATTTATTGGAGACGATTGTAATCACAATGGCGCTTTCTTTTTGCTGGATAATTTTAGTTTTTACAGTGGCTTTGATGGACCAAGAATAAATAACGGAGAAAGCTATAAACCATTTTTTGAAACAAATTATAAAGACGCGTATAAATTCTTTCTTGATCTTGGGCCATTAAAGAATGCGAATACTTCAACATATTTTTACGATAGCAACAGCACATGGAGGCAAACCGTGAAGCATGACACTTACGATGAATATTGGCAATCAAGAAATATACGCAGGCATTTGAAAAGTATTACGCCCGCGGTATTGGTTGTTGGTGGCTGGTTTGACGCAGAAGATTTATTTGGCGCGTTGAAAACCTATGCCGCAATTGAAAAACAATCACTGGGTAACGACGCGAGATTGGTAATGGGCCCGTGGACGCACGGTGGCTGGGCGGCGCCATCGTGGAAGTCATTTGTTGATTATCATTTTGGGTCAGACCTTAATGCCGTTTTTCAACAACAGATTGAAACGCCATTCTTTAATTACTATTTAAAAGATAAAGGCAGTTTTCAACAACCTGAAGTAACTGTGTTTGAAACAGGTTCTAATCAATGGAAAACTTATGATACATGGCCGCCAAAGCAGAGTGAACCTGTTACCTATTATTTCAGCAACAACAAACAAATTACAAACGATAAACCTGCCAACACAAAAGGACTAACCTCATACATAAGTGATCCTAATAAGCCGGTGCCATATACTGATGGTATTTGGGAAGACAGGAATAATAAATATATGGCGGAAGATCAACGTTTCGCTGCCAAACGGCCTGATGTAATATATTTTCAAACAGCGCCACTGACAAATGATATAACACTGACAGGGGAAATTGGCGTTAACCTGTTTGTATCCACCACCGGAAGCGACGCGGATTTTGTTGTAAAAGTTATTGATGTATGGCCGGATGGATCGTATTTATCAAAGCCTGATTCTGCAACAAATCCCGTATCAATGAGTGGCTACCAGCAAATGCTGAGAGCTGATGTATTCAGGGGAAAATTCAGAAAGAGTTTTGAAAAACCTGTATCCTTTGTAAAAGATAAAGTTGAAAAAGTTGCCTTCAGCTTAAATGAAGTGGCGCATGCCTTTAAAAAAGGGCATCGCATTATGGTGCAGGTGCAAAGCAGTTGGTTTCCCTTGGTAGATAGAAATCCGCAAACATTTGGCTATATACCCGGCATGGATAAAAAGGATTTTAAAAAAGCCACCATCAGCATCTATCACAATGCGGAATATAGCAGTAATGTTGTTTTGCCGGTGATGAAGAAGTAAAATTTTTCAACACATAGGAGCATAGAAATATAGGGCCACATAGCGTTTTAAAATATACTATGCTTTACTATGTCCCTATTGTGCCTATGTGGTAAATAAGCAACAATGGAATCAGTTTGTATCAACAGAAGAAATAATAATCGCGCAGGCTTTCCTAATCTCCTCATCACTGATATTCAACGGTGGCGCTATCCGCAAACAATGGGCAGCAAACAAAAACCAGTCTGTAAGCACACCATTAGCGATGCAGTTATCAATGATCTTTTTATTGGTTTCATAACTGTCAAATTCAACAGCAATTAATAAACCGGCAGATCTTATTGATTTTATTTTAGTATGTTTTAAAAGAGATAGAAACAATTGCTCTTTTGCTTTTACGAAAGGAATAATATTTTCTTCTGTCAATACTTTCATTGCTGCCAATCCTGCTGCACAGCATACCGGATGACCGCCGAATGTAGTGATATGACCAAGCACGGGATTGCTGGTTAAACTCCACATGATATTTTTATCTGCAATGAAAGCGCCGAGCGGCATGCCGCCACCTAATGCTTTTCCGAGTAATACGATATCAGGCACAATATCAAATTGTTCAAAACCCCATAACGATCCGGCCCTGCCGAAACCTGTTTGTATTTCGTCGAGTATAAGCAGCGTGCCTGTTTCAGTACATTTTTTTTGTAACGCCTGCATCCATTTTTTTTCAGGCGCTATTACACCTGCTTCTGCCTGCACGGTTTCTGCAATTACGCAGGCTGTATTTTCTGTGATGAATGAAAGATCATCAAAAACATTATAATCCAAATGCAATGTATCGGGCAGCAATGGACGAAAGGCATTACGCCAGTATTCATCACCCATAATGCTTAACGCACCCTGTGTGGAGCCATGATAAGAATTTTTGAAAGCGATGATTTGTGTACGGTTAGTATAACGTTTGGCTAATTTCATAGCGCCTTCAACCGCTTCGGCTCCTGAATTGGTAAAGTATACCGAATTAAGAGAGGCAGGAAGATGTTGTGCAAGGTACTGTGCATATTGCACCTGCGGCGTTTCAACCAATTCTCCATATACCAATAAATGTAAATATTGATCAGCTTGCTGTTTGATGGCTTCCACTACTTTCGGGTGACGGTGGCCGATATTGCATACACTGATGCCTGCAACCAGGTCAATAAGCTGTTTTCCTTCAGCATCCCACAACAGGCTGCCTTCCGCTTTCACTATTTCAAGTGCCAATGGCGCGGGAGATGTTTGCGCTACATGCTGAAGAAAAATTTGTCGCTGGTTCATGCAGCGCAAATATCGGGACTATATTTAATCTTCGCGCCAAATGCAACCGTATCTTTAAACGAAGAAGTGATTTGTGAGACAGGAATCACTGCGGCTTATAATTATGTTAATGCTGTTGCTAAACCTATAAGGTTTGCCGGGCGGCATTGCAGCGCTGCAAACCTTATAGGTTTAAACACAGCGAGCGGGAGAAACAATCTCAGAAGGTAAATCACATTAGCACCACCTCGCCTATAATTTCCTCGCCAATGTAACTGCCTGTTTAAATTTTTTCGTCTTCCCATCCGTATTGAACACTTCTATCAACACAACATAAATTCCCATTGCTAACTTTTGATTTTTTTCATCCAGCCCATCCCATTTAAAAAAGCCGCTTGTACCACAAAGTCCGTTGCGAACAATATACTTAACCGGACGACCAACTCCATCAAATGCGGTAATATTACATACATAGCCCGGCGTTGGAAATGCATAATTAATGATGAGAAAATCATTGAAGCCATCTCCGTCTGGCGAAAAAACGGACGGATCAATTTTGATTTCTCCTTTTACTATTTCAGCAGGCATCAACTGTGAGTTTTGATAACCCGGCGTACCATAGCCTGCGCTTGCCGCAGCAGAATGCCAGTTGTTTTTATCCTGGGTTGCCGCTTTATCATTTATTCTTTCCAATGCTACCCCGCTATAATTGCTGATGAGTGGGAAATGCCAGTTTTCAGTATACTGCAACTCATCAATAATATCTCCCCGCACATTTAATACAACAATATCGCCACTGCTGTTGGCTAATGCCGGCATAGAAGAAATTTCAACCAGCGCGGTTTCATCTTTTATGATGTACTTTCTTTTCACCGCTGCAATATTTCCACTCAATACCTTGTATTCTCCCGGAAAGAATAGTATGTCATCTTCGCTTAGCCTTTTCAGTGAGTTAAGGCTGCCTGCACTGTTCCTGGTAGTAAGAAACAGTTCTTTCAAATTGATTGCGTTAAGACTATGATTATATAGCTCAACATATTCCGCTCCATCATCCGGTGCATTAAATAATACTTCGTTTATTACAATATCATTTGCACTGGCAATAGTGGTTACAGCAAGTTTCGCGGTAGCAAGTGCTGTAAGATTTCCCTTACAGTCCCCAATATTTTTTACGGTTAAACTGTATATTTTTTGTAGAGATAATGGATTGGATAGTGTGATTAATACGGCATTAAATAGCGGAGCCTGCGGTTCAACTTTAATTATACTGTTTTCATTTAATTGATAGTTATTGATATTGGATGAAATGGTACTATCAAGCGATTCAGAAAAACTCATCAAAATATGCACACTATCGGTAGCGAATACACGAACTATGGCAGGAGTATCTGTATCGGAATTATTGCCTGCAATGGAATTGCGTAATCCCGGTGTTCCGCCCTTATTGTCTGTACTTGCTTTCCAGTTGCTTTTACCGCTGCACGGGTTTTTTGCATCCACCATTTCCAGCGACCAGCCACCCGCCAACTTAACTTCATTGTCATACCAACTTCTGTCGTATTGTACCGCGTGAATTAATATACCCTCATCAGAGCGCAAAGCAATAATATCTCCATTAACCCGCAGTGTAGGAAAATTAGTGACGCTGATTGCATTGGTGATAGATGAAAGCAGGGCTTTGCCCGACAATGAACTTATCACTATAAAACTATCCGGCTGCAACACAAAATCCGTATTTATTTTTGCGGTGCTGCTGCCATCGCTTATCGTCCAGTTGCGAAGATTAAGTGCCATGGTTGAAGCATTATATAATTCAATATATTTTGCTTCGGGTAGCCCTGGTGCGCCGCCGGGGTTAGTCATTATTTCATTTATTACTACATTATACCGTTGTGCGGTTTGAGCAAATGATGATAAAATGCAATACATGCATATTACTGTTGCAATGGTGTTTTTCATAGTATTGAAGATAATAAAATTGCTCTTATCTGTGTATCTTCAAAGCATAGAATTTATTACGAGTTTAGATAGAGTAATTTTCAGTGTGGATTTAAAATTTTTTATTATATATTTTGAATTATTATAGAAACTATGTACATTGGCTAAGTAATTATCTTTCACTTTTAAACTAACACACAAATGAAAAACATCCTTTTCTTTACCATCTCGTTTTGCCTTCTTCTTTTATCCTCCTGTCAAAAAGAAATAGTTGAAAATATCAAAACAGAGGAATTTGTTTCGAAAGATTTTCATGAATTTTATATTCCCATTGAAGAAGCTATATCCAAAAGATCATCTACTTCTAAGGTCGAGTGTACTGATTGGTATTCGGTAACTTATTCAAATGGGCAGATGATTTCAGAAAAGTATTTATATACGACCTGTAATCAAATTGACAATTCTGGGGGCGGGGATTCAGAATCAGCTAAAAATACAATAGTAGAAACTAATAGCCCTTGTCCACAAAGTTTTCAATTTGGTCAAATTGTCAAAGCGGATAGTGATGGAGGAGGTTGGCAACAAGCTGGTTTGATCGGGCTTCATTTTAATGTTGTTTCTACAACCAAGGACGTTCGTAGCAGAGAAGTATTATTACCAACAATTTACTTTGGGATGCCTATAACACGCGCAAACGGAGATTTTTATTCTTCAAGTACTGCTGCGAGTAATACTGCGAGAGCTGTAAAGAAAGCCGAGGTGGAAGCGTATTATTATGGTAGAGCAAATCCTTCTGTTTCTGATAGGCAGGTGGCAACTTATTGGCTACAGAGAATTGACTATTGGATGAAATATTTGTATCAAGGTTCTGCAACAAAGCAACCGGCAACAGGAACATTACCAACTCAAGTTCCAACCCATGTTGTGGAAGGTTGCTAGGTTTTAGAAATTTAGGAATTTCACAATATTATATTTAAAATCTCAGCAAAGTGAATACAGATTTATTATTAATAAAGCACGAAATTCCTAAATTTTATCCTAATTATATTCACCCCTTAGATGAACGGTATGAAAGTACCCAAGAGTATAAACAGAGAGTACAAAGAATCTCAAGTGAAGGAAAGAATACAAATGAAATTTATCAATACTTTTTGCAAGAGCTTAAAAGAAATTATCCTGTTTTGGTTTCTGATTTTTCAATGATTCCTTTTTTGCATAGATGCAGGACATTTATAGTAAAGGAGAGTTTTTCTTCAAACGAGGCACACGTTTTTCATATTAGCCTCCTGATGCCTTATTATATTTATTATTCCGCTACATTAAATACCACTAAAGGAGATGCTTTATCCTCACTTCCAGGTTGTATTGACTTTACCGATAAACGTATTGTGGCAGATTTAACGATGGACCACATTGGAAAAACTTTAGAAAGTATTTTTAAAGTGAAAAAATTGGATTATACACTCATTGATGAAAGATTTTATGAGTATGCTTGTGATGGTGATCTTGTTAGCTATACATTTTTCTATGGTTTGTTCTTGGACGATTATCTTATGCATTCTTTTTAATTTCATATCTTCATCAGAAATGAAGCCACATGCTTTATTCCAATGAGGATAAATTAGCAAATACTCATTTATCCCGAACCCTTGGCCCGCTTATGTTGTGGGGGCTTGGTGTTGGCTATGTAATATCCGGCATGTACTTCGGCTGGAACCTCGGACTTGCGGAAGGAGGAACGTATGGACTGGGACTGGCTACCATTTTCATCATTCTATTATACATAACCTTTACTTTTTCTTATACCGAATTAGCCTGCGCCATTCCCAAAGCGGGTGGTGTATTCGATTATGCTACCAGGGCATTAGGTAAAGATGCCGGTTTTATTGCAGGCTTTGCGCAGATTATAGAATTTGTTTTTGCACCACCTGCTATTGCTGCGGCTATCGGCGCTTATTTCCATATTTTCTTTCCTCAGATACCGGTTACGGTTATCGCCATTGCCGCCTATATCATCTTCACTGCACTTAATATATATGGTGTAAAAGCGGCAGCGATTTTTGAACTGATCATTACCGTTCTTGCGGTAGTAGAGCTGCTGATTTTTGCCGGCGCTACATTGCCGCATTTCGAAATAAAGAATATTACGCAGAATGCTTTTCCTAATGGCATAAAAGGCGCATGGGCTGCCATTCCCTTTGCCATCTGGTTTTTTCTGGGTATAGAAGGTGTGGCCAATGTGGCGGAAGAAGCGGTGAATCCGCAAAGAAATATCCTCATTGGTTTTGGCTCAGCGTTATTAACGCTCATCATCCTGTGTATATTAACTTTTTTATCTTCTGTAGGTGTGGCAGGTTGGGAAGCCATCGTGTATCCTTCACCGGGAGCTGAACCATCAGACTCACCTTTGCCGCTGGCCTTAGCAAAAATTACCGGTAACAGTGGCTGGCTGTATCATCTGTTAATTACAATTGGATTAATGGGATTGGTTGCTTCCTTTCACGGCATTATACTCGCAGCAGGCAGGGCAACATTTGAATTTGGAAGAGTAGGCTATATTCCTGTGGCTATTGGAAAAGTGCACAGCAAATTCAAAACGCCGGCTAATGCACTTTTAATAAATATGGTTGTTGGCATTATTGCTTTGCTTACAGGTAAAACATCAGAGATCATTACCATCGCCTGTTTCGGTGCGCTTACGCTGTATATTTTTTCCATGATCACCGTACTGGTATTGCGTAAAAAAGAGCCGGGTATTGAACGCCCTTTTAAAGTTCCTTTTTTTCCTTACTTCCCTTACATTGCTTTGATAATTGCTATAATTTCGCTGATTGCAATGACCACCTTAAACCTTACCGTTGCAATGATCTATTTTGGTATCCTGCTTGCCGGTTATATATGGTTTCATTTTTTTGTAAAAAAATAAAATATGCCTTCGGTTACATCAACTTCAGCTTTACTAAAACAACTTGCCGATAAAAAAACGCAAAAAGTAAAATTGGCGGTAACAGATATTGATGGCGTTTTGCGCGGTAAAGTAATCAGCTTCGAAAAATTTAAATCTATTGCAGAAAGCGGTTTTGGTTTTTGTGATGTGGTGTTTGGCTGGGATGCAGGCGATGTGGCATACGACAATGCCGCTATTACCGGCTGGCATACCGGTTATCCTGATGCTACTGCAGTAGTGGATATAAAAACGTACCGGCATATTCCCTGGGATAATGATATCGCTTTTTTTCTATCCGATTTTGATACCGAAGGAGGAGCTTCTGAAATATGCCCGAGAAGTTTATTGAAGAAGATCAATGCACAAGTGAAGAAAGCAGGCTATCATGCCTATTGCTCCCAGGAGTTTGAATGGTTTAACCTGGTAGATAATACGGATGAATTATATGCCAGTAAATTTCGTGATCTGAAACCGATGACGAATGGCATGTTTGGTTATTCTGTTTTGAGGGCATCTCAACACAATGCTTTTTTTAATGATTTGTTTGATTTGCTTAAAAAATTTGAAGTGCCGCTTGAAGGCATACATACAGAAACGGGGCCGGGTGTATATGAAGCTGCTATTACTTATTCAGATTCGCTGGAAGCTGCCGACAGGGCTGTATTGTTTAAAAGCAGTGTAAAAGAAATCGGGTTTCGTCATGGTGTGCTGCCCACCTTTATGGCAAAATTTAATGAGAACCTGCCGGGTTGCAGCGGGCATGTGCACCAGAGTTTATGGTCGGCTGATCTGAAGCAGAATCTTTTTTACGATAAAAAGAAAAAGTACAATATCAGCGCGTTAATGGAAAGTTATATAGCAGGTCAGTTATATTGCCTGCCTTACATTTTGCCCATGTTTGCGCCAACGGTTAACAGTTATAAGCGATTGGTGGAGGGTGCATGGGCGCCAACAACCCTTACCTGGGCAGTAGATAACCGCACAACAGCTTTGCGGGCATTGCCAGGTGGCGAAAAGTCTGCAAGACTGGAGACTCGTGTAGTCGGTTCTGATTCTAATCCCTATCTCGCTATAGCGGCTTGTCTTGCATCTGGTTTGTATGGCGTGCGTAAAAAATTAAAATTAGAAACGCCTGTTACTATCGGCAATGGCTATGCGAATAAAACCAATGGAGTATTGCCGTCAAATTTGTGGCAGGCTACACAGGCAATGAAAAATTCCGATATTGCTAAAGAACTTTTTGGTGAAACTTTTGTAGCACATTTTGCGGCAACAAGAGAGTGGGAATGGCGGCAGTTCAGCAAAGTGGTAACGGATTGGGAGCTGAAGCGGTATCTGGAGATTATTTAAGCCATTAGCTATCGGTGGTGAGCTATCAGCTATTAGCAGCTCGTAGTTTTTTGTCGAAAACTACAAACCACAAACTATAAACTTCTCCATCTCAAATCTCAAATTTCAAATTGCATATATGTCATTCGAAAAAATTCATCAGTTTAATTTTCCTACCACAATACGTTTTGGTGCCAATGTGGTAAAGGAATTACCGGCGTATTTAAAAGCAAACAATTTAAAAGCGCCGTTAATTGTTACCGACCCCGTGGTGGCACAATTGCCTTTCTTTAAAGACATACTCACTGATCTTGCAAACAACAATATATCAGCCGAAGTGTTTTCAGATATCCATAAAAATCCTGTGAAGTCTGATGTATACAAAGGTGTAGATGTGTGGGATGCAACCAACCGCGACAGCGTAGTAGGGATTGGGGGCGGTGCCGGATTGGATGTTGCCCGTGCCATACTCCTGCGCATCAATCACCGCGAAGATTTATTTAAGTATGACGATTTGATTGGCGGTGATATATATGTAACCAATGATGTTCCTCATTTCATTACTATACCTACTACATCCGGCACTGGCAGCGAAGTAGGCCGCAGTGCTATTATAGCTGATGATGAAACACACCAGAAAAAAATATTATTCTCCCCCAAGCTGTTGGCGAAAATTGTTTTTGCTGACCCTGTGCTTACCATGAATATTCCCGCGCCCATAACTGCAGCAACAGGCATGGATGCGCTTACACATAATATGGAAGCATATCTTGCAAAAAACTATCATCCTATATGTGATGGCATTGCCTTGCAGGGAATAAAACTCATACATGAATCGCTTGAAACCGCAACCAACAAACCCGACCTTGAATCGAGAAGTAAAATGCTCTTAGGTTCAATGATGGGAGCGATAGCATTTCAGAAAGGATTAGGTGTAGTGCATTCCCTGGCACACCCGCTTTCTTCCCTGCTTGATACGCATCATGGTTTGGCTAACGCGGTTAATATTCCTTACGGTATGGAATTTAATATCGCTGGTTTTGAAGATAAGTTCAAAACAATTGCAAGAACGCTGGAATTGGAAAAAGATAACGGCGAAGCAGTGGTGCAATATTTGTTTGATCTCAATACTAAAATAAACATACCACATCACCTGCGTGATATTGGTGTGAAGATGGAACATATTGAAACCCTTGCCGACCTGGCATTCGCAGATTTTGCACATCCCAATAATCCAAAGCCGGTTTCAAGAGAAGACTTTAAACAACTTTATTTAAAAGCTTTGTAATGCAGCAAAAAATTGTAATTGGCGTTACCGACTGCAGCAAATATGTAAAATACAGCAACTGGATTTTGGCATATAGTGATGCTGTTGAGGTAATTCAGTTGAGCCATTCGGCTAATAATTTTGAAGAGATAAAAAAATGCCAGGGTGTGTTGCTTACAGGTGGCGAAGATGTGCATCCGAAATTTTACAATAAACCGGAGCTGTATAAATATTGTTACGAAACAGATGTTAATGAAGACCGTGATGCGTTTGAGCTGGAGGTGCTGAAATATACAGAAGCAAACAACATACCGGTGCTGGGCATTTGCCGCGGACTGCAGATAGCGAATGTATTTTTCGGCGGCACATTGATCCCAGATATCCCAACCTGGGGAAAATTCAATCATTCAAAACTGCCTGACGATTCAGACCGTTATCATAAAATAATGGTTGATCCGTCTTCCTGGCTTTATAATCTTATTCATAAGCAGGAAGGAATAGTGAACAGTAATCACCATCAAAGCGCTGATGTAATTGGGGATGAATTGATCGTGTCAGCACTTTCTCCGGATGGCGTGGTGGAAGCTCTGGAGAGAAAAGACCCGAGAGGAAAATCTTTTTTATGCCTTGTGCAATGGCATCCTGAGCGAATGAACGATCCTGAAAGTAACTTTGTAAAAAATATTCGGGCGGCGTTTGTAGAGGCAGCAGGATAGTTACAAGTTACAAGTTGCAGGTTTCAGGTTTGATTACCTCTTGAAAATTTACAACAGCCTTCTACTTTAAGTACCTATAACTTGTAACCGGTAACCTGCAACCTCTCTTACCCCTTACCACTAAATCTACACACATGCAAATCATAAATCCGGCAACAGAAGAAGTAATACAGGAAGTAAAAGAAGATACACCTGAAACCATACAGGAGAAATACCAGTTTTTAAAAGAAGGTCAGCAGCAGTGGGCTGCTGTGCCCCTTGCTCAGCGAATCAGCAAGATTGAGAAATTTTATTCGCTGCTTGATGAACGTAAAGATGAGCTGGCGGAAACACTGACCAAAGAGGTTGGCAAACCCATTCAGCAATCATATAATGAAATAAACGGAGCGAGAAAGCGCATTGAGTATTTTATAAAAAATTCCGCCAAATGGCTGGCAGAAGAATGGATAACCGAAGAAGATGCTACAAGAGAAAAAATAGTATATGAACCGCTCGGCATCATTGCTAATATTTCCGCATGGAACTACCCATACCTTGTTGGTGTAAATGTTTTTATTCCTGCATTGATAGGCGGTAACGCGGTTTTGTATAAACCTTCCGAATATTCCACATTAACAGGTTTGCATATACAGCGTTTATTATTGCTTGCCGGTATTCCTGAAAATGCTTTTGCTATAGTAGTTGGTAAAGGAGCAACGGGGCAGGTATTGCTTAACCTGCCGTTAGATGGCTATTTCTTTACCGGCAGTTACCGTACCGGCAAATATATTGCTGAGCAAACAGCAGGCAAACTGGTGCCGGTACAATTAGAGCTCGGTGGTAAAGATCCCTTGTATGTAATGGATGATGTAGAAGATGTAAAAGCCGTTGCTGAAGCTGCTCTTGAGGGCGCGGTGTATAATACGGGGCAGAGTTGTTGCGCGGTGGAACGGATATACGTGCAGGAAAAAATATATGATACATTCGTTGATACTTTTGTAACAGAAGCAAAAAAACTACTTATAGGCAATCCGCTCGACAGGGCAACGAGCATAGGGCCGGTGAGCCGTAAAGAGCAGCTTCCATTTTTAAAAGAGCAGGTAGAAGATGCGCGAACCAAAGGCGGAAAAATTCTTTCAGGTGGCAGTTCGTTATCGGGCAAAGGCTATTTTTTTGAACCTACCGTAGTGGTAGACGCGAATCATAGCATGAAGCTGATGACGGAAGAATCATTTGGCCCGGTAATAGGTATACAAAAAGTAAAAGATGATAATGAAGCTGTTGAATTAATGAAGGATACACCATATGGGTTAACTGCAGCAGTATATTCCAAAAGCTTGGATCGCGCCGAAAAAGTAATGAAGCAAATGGACACCGGCACTGTATACTGGAACTGTTGCGACAGGGTAAGCGCAGCGCTTCCCTGGTCTGGTCGCAAAAATTCTGGTTTAGGCGCTACATTGTCTTATCATGGCATAAGGGCATTTGTGCAGCCTAAGGCGTATCATTTGAGGGGGTAAGTGTGGTGGTCGCCGGAGGCAGGAAGAAAGGGGTTCGTGGCGAGCCTGCCTGGCAGTCAGGGATGCCACGAACAGCGGAACAGCGGGTGGTTTTTCTTCGCGAACTTTGCCGCACAGCCTGCGGCAGGTATAACATTAAGACCTCACATTATTTAATCTTCATCAATTTTACCAAATCGTGAAAATAGGGTTTTGACCATATTTTCAAAGCAGCGGGATCAGGAACAAACCTGCTGATATCAGCTTTTACCATTTCCATATTCACATTATCAATACGGTTATTTAATAGGGCACGAAATTCCGATTCTGAAATTGTGTTTTTTGTCCAATCGCCGCTGTCTTTTGCCCGCATCAGAAAATGATGCAGGTTCAAAACTGTTCCCCGGCGTATATACCATTCCATATCGTACCAATCCCTGCCTTTTACATTATTGTTCCATTTTCTGAATAGTAAGGCATGTATTTTCCCGGCAAATAAATCTTCTATTGTAAAACATTTTACATAAAAGGAAAATGGTTGCAACAATAGTTTTTCTTCTGTTTCAAAACCCAACGGCGGTTGCGTATCTACTTCTATTTTAATTTTAATGCCGGCTGCCTGCCGAAGTCCTGCTTGCGGAACTACATTTTCCAATACCAGTTCGCTCCATGCGGTTTCTGATTTTAAAAAAGCTGATTCAACATTAGATTGCCTGGTTTTTTTTTTCGTTTTGATAGCAACAGTCATTCCCTGCGCCCTGAATTCTTCTTCTATCGGCTTGAAATAATCATCTAAATGAAAGTGTTCATCTTTCAACAAAAGAGAAAAATCCAGGTCTTCTGAAAAGCGTTGCAGTCCGTAAAATATGCGTAAGGCCGTACCGCCATAAAAAGCGGCTTTTCCAAAAAAGCCACCCCGGTATAAACCTGCCAGTGTTATCTGCTGCATAATTTCCCTCAAGGCTAATGTATAATCGCTTTGTGTTTTTGGGGCATAATTTTGTAGCCAGTCTTTGATCATAAAGATGTAATGGCTTTTATAATAAAAGATAGTGTTTCTTTTTTAGGTGCATTTGTAATCCATGTTTGCATAGTTGCTGTATCAAATGTTTTAAGTTGTTCTTCTTCCATGCGCAGGTTCTCCAGCAAATATGCCCTGGCTGCTTCGGTACTTCTGAATAATATTCCGGATGTAGTTATGATCAGGTCAAACAAAGCTTTTTCGCCTGTAGCCACCTGCGCATACTGATCATCACCCAGCTTTTCATATTTAATGCCGAATGCATAATATGGCGTGGACAGGTGTGTATATTCAAAGCTTCCTATTTTGTTGGTAAACTTTTTAGAAGGTTTTGTAGTCATGCTTACAAAGGCAAATACCTGTTCCGGTATTAATGCACGATATGCCAAAGCCGATTCGGCAGAAATATAGCTGGGGCCATATAACGCATTGGCAATGGAGAATGGTTCAACCCGGGCTGCATTGCTCCATATATACATCCCTTTTTTTAAAGCTGTTAATTCGCCATTTTTCAGCATTTCGTGAATTTTGTCATTAGGGCGTTTATACGTCTTCAACAGGCTCAGTAGTAACTGGTGTGTTACCGGGTGATTGCGGTATGGTGTGTTACCTGAAACAGAAAACATATTGTGAATGTAATTATTTTTATGGATAATCGGAAATAATCCGATTATTATGTTTAAAAATTACATGGCTATAGAAAAATTTGCCCCTGTCTTGTGTAATTTTTTAAGTACGGCAACCTTACGTGCGCAATATACTCTTATCCATCCTGTATGCCAGTCTCACCAAATGCAGCAGGTGCCGGTAAAACATTACAAGGTCAGCCCGGCATATTGTTTTCCCGCCTTTGTAAGTGAACACTCCTTCCAGCAGATCGACTAGTTCCGCTTTTGCATAGCTGTACCGGAATGTGTGGCGGAATTGCTGTATCACCTTAGCGGGATTGCCCTTTTCCGCTTCGGTGAGGTAGAAAGGCCGGTTGGCATCAGCCAGCACTTCTTTGGTTATGGCGGGCAGGTTTTTCTGCGACAGGCGGTTCATATGAATGATACAAAAAGCTTCGATCAGCCGGTGCAGGCAGTTCACAAAATCCATCAGGTCTTCCCTTTCGCCCCCTTCTCCGTAGGCGCTCTGTTCGCTGGCCAGGGCGGCATGCAGCCACAGGTTCAGCTCTTGCCTGAAATCATGCAGGTGATAGTTTTCGAATACGGCTTCAAGACCCTCGAAAAACTGCTTGCCTGCTTTGTTTGGCAGGTGGCAGGGCTTGTGAAAACGCTTACGTGGTGGTGATTGCATGGTGAAATGTTTTTCAGTGGTGATGTGTGGTTTGGTTTGCAGTGATGCCGATGGAAAGAGCAGTAAGAGATTCGCCTTATTTTTCTCGTCGTCAAAATGCCATAATACTTTAGCACGAGAATAAAAGTAAACGCGCTTTATTTAACTGTAATTATCTACTATCATAAATGCGATTGCATGCCATAATAAAGTTTCATTTTATTATGAAGATAGTAATTATTTCTGAAATTCAGTAATTTAATTCTTTAATTATACTATTTAATTCTGAAAAACGGAATTTTCTACTAAAATAACCATGTGCTGAGTTTCCTATATTGCCAATTAAATGGTGAAATACACTATTAAAATGGCAAAGAAAAGAATACTTAACAGAATCAAAAGCGTACTGGCTGATAAGGAGAAGACCAATCTATGGCTTGCTGAGAAATTAGGCAAGAATAAGAGTACCATTTCAAAATGGTGTACTAATGACCAGCAACCTACACTTGAAACATTGTTTGATATCGCTGAAGTGTTGGGAGTGGATGTGTGCGAGTTGCTGGTGAGGAAGTAAAAGTGAAAAGAATAAGTGTAATCCCTCGATGGCCGGAGACATTGGATCGGGAGTTAAAGCTTAAAAAGATTTCAAATTATAATGAACAGCCACGAAATAGAAAATAACGTAAAAAACATCTTTAAAAACTTTTCAAAAGAGAACTTTCTTTATGATTTGCTTTTGGCGTATGGCATTTCCAAAACGTCTATTACACGTCTAAAAAACGGTGATTTCAATCTTTCAAAAGCAGAAGGAGAAGTGCTGTATAAGAAAAAAGTGTTTTTCAGGGAAGAAGAAACCAATAAACTGCTTAGCTCTGTAGATGCTGTTTCAAAAGAAGAAAGAATACTAAAGCATAAGCCCCGTTTTGCCATTGTTACAGATTATAAAACTTTGGTGGCAAAAGACCTGAAGCTGGGCAAAAACTTAGACATTCCTATTGAAGAATTGCCGAAATATTTCAGTTTTTTCTTACCGCTTGCAGGCAGTGAAGTGTATCATTCCTCCAATGACAATGAAGCCGACCGGAATGCAGCATACAAGATGGCACAACTGTACGATCTGCTGATCAATGAAAATCATGACATATATAATTCCAAAGAAAGCGTACACAACCTGAATATTTTCCTGTCAAGGCTATTGTTTTGCTTCTTTGCGGAAGACACGGAAATATTTGAAGAAGAAAGCATTTTTACCAATACACTGGTACAGCATACTGCTGAAAATGGAAACGATACTCATTTATTTCTGAACCGGCTTTTTGAGCGGTTAAATACTGACAGCGCAAAAAGCTTTCCTGCTCATTTATCAGGCTTTCCTTATGTAAACGGCGGCTTGTTCAGGGATAAAATTGATTCGCCTGTTTTTACCGCTAAAGCCCGGAAAATACTGGTAGAACTGGGCGAGTTGGACTGGAAAGACATCAACCCCGATATTTTCGGCTCTATGATACAGGCGGTGGTAATACCAGAATACCGCAGCGACCTGGGGATGCACTACACTTCTGTACCAAACATCCAGAAGCTCATCAAGCCCCTGTTTCTGGATGAGCTGTATGAGGCATTTGAAAAGCACCAGAATAATGCCGCACAGCTAAGAAAGCTGATTGCCCGCATCGCCAATATCAAATTTTTTGACCCGGCCTGTGGCAGCGGAAATTTTTTAATTATCACCTACAAGGAACTTCGGGTACTGGAAATAAAAATCATTCAGCAACTCATTTCGCTGGAGAAAATACCCTTATTTACAGATGCATTTACCACATCTATTTCGTTAAACCAGTTTTACGGTATAGAGCTGGATGATTTTGCTCATGAAATGGCAATACTCTCATTGTGGCTTGCCGAACACCAAATGAACAAGGTGTTTGATGAACGGCTTGAAGGCTATGGAAAGAGTAAGCCTATCTTACCGCTTAAGCAAGCAGGCAAAATAGTACAGGGTAATGCTGCTCGTATAGACTGGAAATGCGTTTGCCCCATTGGTAATTACGATGAAGTGTATATCGTCGGAAACCCACCTTATTCCGGTGCAAGAATGCAGGATGGAATTCAAAAAGCAGATATGGATTTTGTATTTCACTCCTTTAAGAAATATAGAGATTTGGATTACATATCCATTTGGTTCTATAAAGCAAAAAAATACATTGAAGGATATAACGCAAAATCAGCTTTTGTATCTACTAATTCTGTTTGTCAGGGGCAGCAAGTGGCTTTACTCTGGCCTAATATTATCGGTAATGAAGTTGAAATTGCTTTTGCCCACTTATCATTCAAATGGACAAACAATGCCAAAGGTAATGCAGGTGTTACAGTTATTATTTTAGGGTTAAGAAACAAAAGCATTGAGCCTAAATATATCTACACAGACAAACTCCAAAAAGAAGTAAAAAACATAAATAGACCTCTTGCATTAAACGATATCCACATATGTTGAAAACTTAAAACAGAAAGGGTATAAGAGTTGATGCGAGTATATCATGATATGGAAAAATATACCAAAGAACATTTCCGGTAATCAATTT
>JADLCD010000014.1 GCA_020847395.1 Chitinophagaceae bacterium | reverse complement strand
ATGATTATGCTTATGTACAAAACAAAAGAGCGATGCAAATGTGCACGCTTGCCGGAATGGGTAAAAGCGAGCGATTAAGCGATAAAAAAAATATTTTATACGGAGGACGTGATGAAAATTATGAAGACTACCTGTACGTATTTATAAAAATTCCCTCTGCCATACAAGCGACCGGCGCAGCAGCGCAGAAAAAGGAGATTATGAAGAAATATCTTGCCGGTGTTGAAAAACTATTTTTCCGCATGCGGGTTGATATGCCAGGCGATGTATATGGCGATGGTGAAGAACATGTGTCTACTTATGCCCAATATGAAGACTATGGTGTTACTACCGATAAAAACATCATCTGGATTAAACTTAAGGGAACAGATATATTGAAAGGCGGAGACGGCAACGCAAGCCCGTTAGCTAAAACGGCTATACAAACCCTGCGGCTTAACCTTCCCTCAAAAGCGTATCCCAATAGCGACCTGAATGGTGATTTTGACGCGACAGCAATAGTAAAAGCATCCTTTGCAATGGCACTCAGTCTTGGTGAGCTTTTTTCACAGTTCCCGGTGCAGGCAAGAGTAAGAGGGTGGGCAAAAAAAATGAATACAGAGCAATCGTTTATTCGGCTTAACAATCCTTATTACAAAAAATATGGCGATGGCTTGCGGGTAAAACGAATAACCATTTATGATAATTGGGGAGCCATGACCAATGGCGCCGAACAGGATGCCACTTATGGGCAGGAGTATGATTATACTACTGTAAAAGATATTGAAGGCGTTAAAACAACCATCAGCAGTGGTGTGGCAAGCTATGAGCCAATGATAGGCAATGATGAAAACCCATTCAGGATACCAATAGAATATGGCGAACAGGTAGCGCCGTTGGCTCCATACAATAACATGTATTCTGAAGAGCCGTTAGGAGAAGCATTTTTCCCGTCTGCCTCTGTGGGTTATAGCAAGGTAAGGGTGCATACTATTCATTATAAAGATAAAAAGTCTGCCAACGGTTTTGCAGAATCTGAATTTTATACCGCTTATGATTTTCCAACTATTGCAGAGCAAACCCCGCTTGATAAAAGAAGGTTTAATTCGGAAAGCCTTCTAAATATTTTAAATCTCTATTCTAAAAAAACATTAGCGTTTTCGCAGGGGTTTAAAGTGGAGCTAAATGATATGAACGGAAAGCCTAAAGGAAATGCTTCTTATCCTGAAAATGATCCATATAACGCTATTGCCTACACTAAATATTATTATAAAGTTGATGATGAAAATGCGGAGTTTAAACATCTTGCCAACACCGTGGCGGTAGCAGACTCGGCAAACGGGCATATAAACATAAGTGCACAGATAGGAAAAGACATTGAACTGATGGCTGATATGCGGCAGCAGGAATTTACTTCTCAGGGTGCGAGTATAGAGCTTAACGTGGATGGATTTATGATTGGACCAATTCCCATAACCATTCCCATGCCCTGGCTTATGCCGCATTATGAACTCAACCGGTATCGTTCTGCAGCTATTACTAAAGTGGTACAACGCTATGGCATTTTAGACAAGGTGATGGTGTATGAAAAAGGCAGCCTTATAACTACCGAGAATCTTTTGTATGATGGCGAAACAGGCGATGTACTGCTCACCAAAACACAAAACGAGTTTAACGATCCGGTATATAATTTCAATTACCCCGCCCATTGGGCTTATAGCGGTATGTCGGCAGCCTATTCCAATATTAGTGCCGTTTTCAAAGAAATCAGTTTTAAAAATGGAAAAATTACCAATGCGGCCAGGTACCCCAACATTGAAAAATATTTTGAAAGCGGCGATGAAATTGTGGTTTTTGGCGGCACCGAAAGGCAGTCGGAGAAGAATGGTATAAATATCTGCACCGGTTTTGGTATTTGTAATGAACCGGTGATGGGTGCTACAGTAACTAAAAAAATATGGGCTGTTCATGCTTCCAAAATAGATTATCACAAAGGGTTAACCGG
Source organism: Chitinophagaceae bacterium (assembly GCA_020847395.1). Taxonomy (GTDB): domain Bacteria; phylum Bacteroidota; class Bacteroidia; order Chitinophagales; family Chitinophagaceae; genus Agriterribacter. The sequence goes on along the minus strand of JADLCD010000014.1, from coordinate 905 downwards.
TATGTATTTTATTGATGAAGACGGCAGGTTTTTTACAGGAGAAAATAATACACTTCAAATTATCCGCAGTGGCAAACGCAATATGCAGGCAGTAGGTATAGGTTCGGTGGTTAGCCTTGAAAATCCATTGCAACAGGTGGCAGGTAAATGGAAATTAGTGCTTGATAATACCACAAAAGTAACCCAAACCGCAGCCGCGTCTTTTACTGATTTTTGGAAGGTAGAAGATGCGACGTATAAACCGCTAAATATAACAGAGAGGAAGAGTGCGTTGAAAAAACTGGTGTTGAATCCGGTACCCGAATCTGCTTTTTCAATTAGTAATGACTATAGGAAGAAATGGTTAACTGGAAAACGAAACGTGGACAAATACATTGCATTTACAAATAGTCCTTATTTTGAAAGATCGCAAAACGAACCCAAAGGAAGTAGGGATACGAGGGCGGCACACGATCTGGAGAGTTGGTTGAAATTCGATTTTAGTCAGCTGCCATCGGATGCCACTGTGGTAAAAGCGCAGCTATCGCTCTTCCCTCATCTTGGAGAGCACCGTGAAAACAGAAACCCTGAGTATGGTACGCTTAGGAACCACATTGACAGCGATCCTCACCAATACGGACAAAACAATGGTAATGGTTCCCGTATTTACCTTGATTATAACGGGGCTTTAACTTCCCTGAATCCAATGCGACTTGAAGATGAGTCACCATTGGTCGAAACCATCTTTAAAAACAATACGCTGAGTAATATTTATGCCTTCGTTCCTGCCACCCATAAGGACAACAGTTTTTTAATTGATGCTACATATTTGGTAGAGTTGGCAAAATCCCGTTCAGGAAATGATAATACATGGTTCCGATTGAAAAGAGACAAGGGAGGCAATGGCAACAATAGAGAATGCTTCT
>JADLCD010000013.1 GCA_020847395.1 Chitinophagaceae bacterium | reverse complement strand
TCGACCTTAGTAATACAACAGCATCCAGCTATATGTTTGAGTTTAGCCCGATAGAGTTATCAGAGGCAGCATCGGTAACACTTATAGATAACTACCTGAAGACAACAACCGATATCAGCCCGACAGAAGCATCGCAGGTGTACTTCGAGGTAGGCAGCGACAGCAGGTCATCGGCTACCGACAGGTTCTGTGTGGTAATAACAAAGAACAGACAAGTGGTGATACCAGGTGTAGCAGCAAAAGCAAGCATCAGGGCATACCCCAACCCGGTAAGTGTAAACGGTAATATCAGCCTGCAGTTTGACAACATTAAGGCAGGTATGTACAAGGTAGAGTTGATGAACAGCGGCGGTCAGACCGTATACAGCAGTATGATGCAGCTTAACGAAGGCAACTACAACCGGCGGATGAACATAGGCAGGAATTTACCGGCAGGTATCTACCAAATGAAGATAACAGGTAAGGATAGCCGCACTGTGATAAAGATAATGAGGAGATAGAGGGGAAGAAGGTGTAAGGTATAGGGTGTAAGGAAAGAAAGCCTTTAACCCTATACCTTAGCCCCAAACCATAAACTATAAACCCAAAACCCCCAAACAAGTAAACATATAACCCTTATAAAACAAACAATTATGAAACTGAAAACTTTGCTTACCGCAGCGTTCCTGGTATGTGCATTAAGTTATGCACCATCATTAATGGCCCAACCCGTTGATCCCGGTAATGATCCGGATGTACCCATTGATGGCGGTGTGAGCTTACTGATAGCTGCAGGTGTGGCTTATGGTGCTAAGAAAGCCTACGACAAAAGAAAAAAAGAGCAGCAGGATCAGGAGACGAAATAATGCTGTATAGTATTATAAAAAAATGCTGTCAATAAATACTGGTTGCCTGAGTTATTTACCTCAGGTAACTGGTGTTTATTTTTTAAAAATTATTTCTTACCAATGAAAATTTTATGACTACGAACGGATTATCATTACAACTTAAATCACTGAACCGCTATATTGATATAAGCTTTATTGTAAAGTTTATAGGATTGTTTCTAATATTTTATTACGTTAATGTATTTTTTGTTGAGTTAACATTGCCCGGTAAATGGCACAATGATTTTTTTACAAACCATTTGAACTATATCCAGTGGCTCACAGCATCGCTTACCCACATGTCCGGTTTTATGGCAGATATGATTGGTGTAGAAAATTATATAAGGGGCAATAGTGTTGTATCTGAAGCTACAGGTCATGGCGTAAATGTGAAGTGGGAATGTGTTGGTTTAGGCATATACAGTTTTTGGCTTGCATTTATTCTCGCACATAAAATGAGTGTAAAGCGGAAAATTATATTTGCCGTTGGAGGAGTTATTGTAATGTGGCTTTTAAACTGCATGCGCATAGCACTGCTGTTATACGGTGTTGAGAACAATTTAAAAGCCTGGAAAAAAAGCTGGAAGTTTATCGGCGGTATCAACCATCATGATTTATATAACTATGTATGTTATGCACTGATTATTGGTATGATATACCTGTATTACAGAAAGACAAGCAAAAAAAATGCTACTGTAAAAGCAAAAGCAGGAAAGGATTAAGCGCCAATTTACTTTAGATTTTTCGTTGATATTGCCGCGTCCCAAAATGGTAATAAAACTTATTCCGGCAAAACTTCAGCATCTTTTATAAATACGCTATTAAATTTGCAAAATCGTTTCATCGGTTTATTTTTAGCGTATGAATAATTCAGTTTTTCCAAAACAAACCGCCTTCTATAAAGGTAAAGTACGGGATGTATACACAATTGGCAACGATTACCTCGTGATGATCGCCAGCGACCGTATTTCCGCTTTTGACGTGATATTGCCCGAGCCTATCCCTTTTAAAGGGCAGGTATTAAACCAGATTGCGGCGATGATGCTGAAAGCAACTTCAGACATTTGCCCCAACTGGCTTGTTTCCACTCCGGCGCCCAATGCAGCCATAGGAAAAAAATGTATTCCTTTTAAACTTGAAATGGTGGTGCGTGGCCACCTGGTAGGGCACGCATGGCGGACATATAGCAGCGGACAGCGAATCTTGTGCGGAGTAGCTATGCCCGAAGGATTAAAGGAGAACGATCCTTTTCCTTCGCCAATTATTACACCAGCTACCAAAGCCGAGCAGGGCCATGACGAAGATATTTCCAGTGAAGAAATAATCGCTAAAGGACTTGCTACCCCAAAAGATTGGGAGACCCTCTCACGATACACCCTGCAGTTATTTGAGCGGGGAAAGTCCATTGCAGCAAAACACGGGCTGATACTTGCCGATACCAAATATGAATTTGGCAAAATCGGTGATACCATTTATCTCATGGATGAAATCCACACTCCGGATTCGTCCCGCTATTTTTATGCAGAGGGTTTTGAAGAACGACAGAAAAAAGGAGAGCGGCAAAAACAACTTAGCAAAGAGTTTGTGCGGGAATGGCTCATAGCAAATAATTTTATGGGCAAGGAGGGACAAGCCGTTCCCGAAATGAGCGAAGCCTGGGTGCAAACCATCAGTGAAAGATATATTGAATTGTATGAAAGGGTTACCGGCGAAACATTCGTGCCCGAGCCCCTCTCAAGGGAAGAAACCATTCAACGTATTACTTCGGCATTGAATAACCTGAACGTATAAGTCATGTACAAACGCATTATTATGGCCGCCGGTTTGCTTAGCTTATTCTCCTGTAACGAAAAAAAAGAAGAAGGGCGCCAATACCTCATTGCAGGTACTTACACATCAGAAAAGAGTAAAGGGATATATGTGTATGATTTCAACAGTGCAGATGGCGCCTGCAGGGAAATTAGTTATGTAAATACTTCCAACCCATCCTACGTTGCCGTTTCTCCCGATAAAAAATTTCTTTTCGCAGTAAATGAAAATTCAAACAATGATAACGGCGGTGAAGTGAGTTCTTTTTCGTTTGATAACAAGACGGGCGTATTAACGCCCATCAACAAACAATTAACCGGAGGCGATAGTCCCTGCTATGTAGATGTGGATCATACCGGCAAATGGATATTCGTTGCCAACTATAGTAGCGGTACATTCTCTGTATT
>JADLCD010000012.1 GCA_020847395.1 Chitinophagaceae bacterium | reverse complement strand
CACATAACGAAGAAAACGCTCAGTAACGCTATAATTGTAATGATCAAACATGCGATACTTTATTTATAAAATTGAAATATACGATACCCTGGTGCATAAAGTGCATATATGATGATTGGAATTGCTATAAATATAGCCCATATAAATATAACAAGTATTTTATGTTGCAACGTCATATCATTTTTGGCACTATTGTGCAATATTTTGTGAATATATACAATTACAGGTTCCTCGTTATCCGAAACTTCATTTACATTATAATTTTTTAGAGAGGGAACACGATTGATGATAGTTTTTCGTATGGTCATATATTCTTCATCACTCAGGTTCTCATACGATTTGTTATATGAAATAAATGATTTGTCAAGATCGCTTAGTATTTGGTTCTGCATTATTTGCTTTCTTAATCTCGTTACAATTAGCCAAACAATAAGAATAACAAAGTAATTGTGTGTGATTATTGCAATATAAAATAAAGCTATGCCTGAGATAATAAGAAATATTGGTTGAATGATTTTGTTTGTGCCGGGAGAAAGGTTTTCAATTAATTGTCCACCGTCAAGTGGGCTTACAGGTAAGAGATTGAATATATTCAGCAAGACAAACATCAATGAAAGTTGATAATAAAAAAACTGGTTATTATACCTAAACAACACAAAAAGTAATAGTCCTGTTACAATACCTGGTAAAGGCCCCGCTAATAGCGTAATAATTTTTTGTTTTTGTGAAATAATATCTGGTTTTCCGGAAACAAAAGCTCCTAAAAAAGGTATAAAGAACAATTGAACATCTTTATATTTAAAATATTTCATGGCTATAAAATGCCCTGCTTCATGTATAATTATTACTACCACTAATAATAATATCCATTTAATATTCAGATGAAATAAAAAATAGTAAACGCCAATATATAATATAAGGCTGAGAAGCGCTTTCAGCCAAATGGCTTTCACCGCTGGCATTTCTTCTAAAGCCGGCTTTTGTTTGAATATCGTATTATCTTCATTCATTATCTATTATTTCAGCCTGATTATATGCATTGTATTTTATTTCGCACGTTTTTAAAAACGAAAATCAAAATACACTCATTATATATTATATGTTATATAATTCAAATTAAATAATTAGTTGCTATCTTGTAGCGTTTTCTATCCCTTATGCATTACACAACAAAGTTCTGATTACCACAATAAATATTTTTGAATATTAACAAAGAAAAATTTATAATAGAATCTGAAAAAAATAAAGAACATTTATTTTCAAACCAGGAGATAGAATTTTTCCTGGCTAATCTTGCTATTGGTATTGCACGATTGGATGCAAAATATAATTTCAGCTACGTAAATCAAACGTTCAGCAAAATAGTAAAATATAATACAGAGGAATTATTTCAAAATAATTTTTCTCTTTTACTAAGCCCCGGTATAACCGTTGCAAATCAATTGTCAGCATTTTTACCGGCAACAAAAGAAAATACAGAAAATAATATTCTCCAAATCATTACCAGCTCAGGAGAAAATATTCATTGTAATGTGCAGGTGAATGACTTTATGGATGATGATGGAAATATTTTCTTTATGGTATTGATTGAAGATAGTACGCAGAAAATTGCAGAAGAAAAAATGCTTAAAGAAAGCCTTTTGCGCTATAACCTTTTAAACAAGGCAACAAAGGAAGGGCTTTGGGACTGGAATATAAATAGCCGGGATTTGTATTATAATAATAATATTAAATTACTGTTTGGCTATAATGAAGATGAGATGAAAGAAGGCTTTGAATGGTGGAAATCAAATATACACAAGGAAGATAGTGAAAAAGTATTGGAAAAGCTGAGCAGGGCTATGGAGGAAACAAATATTGAAAGCATTCACAATGAATACCGTTTTTTATGCAAAGACGGATCATATAAAGTTATTGCAGACTGGTTTTCGATTTTGAGAGACATTAGTGGTAAACCTTACAGGCTGATTGTATCAATGCAGGATCATACCGAACAACGGGATCTGGAAAAACAATTAACAGAAAAGGAAATAGTATACCGCAGACAATTGGCGCGAACGGTTATGGATACACAGGAAAGTGAACGTCGTAAGCTTGCTGAAGAACTACACGACAATGTGAATCAGTTATTGGGAGTAGTTAAGTTGTATATTGAACATTCTATTACAAATGACAATATAAGAGAGGGATTGCTGAAAAAAAGTAATGAATACATTGACAAGGCTATTGTTGAATTAAGAAATTTATCAAAAAACCTTGCCCCGCCTTTGCTTAAAGAGCTTGGCATAGAGCATTCGGTAAATAGCCTTGCTGATATAATTTCAGGAGTGCAGGATATTAATATTACGGTGGATATGATGGATTTTGACCAGGCAGGCCTAACGGAAAGCCATATGCTGATGTTATACAGAATTATACAGGAACAACTTAATAATATCACCAAACACTCCAAAGCTAAAAATGCAAGTATCATTATCAGGAAGCCTGATGCGAAAGTTCAACTTACAATTATTGATGATGGTATTGGCGTTAATTTATCTGAGAATAATCAGGGAATGGGATTACGCAATGTAAGAAACCGTATTGAATTATACCAGGGAAGTATAGAAATGATTTCTTCACCAGGCAATGGATTTACTTTAAAAGTTGAATTTGAAATTTAGTACAGGCAATAATACTTTTTATATATTTCCGGAAAATTTTCAATGAAATCGGTTTATACAATCCTCCTGTTGTTGCTTTCAAATTCATTTATGACATTAGCGTGGTACGGTCACCTCAAATTTTTTGGTAAAGAAAGCAGCCATGCCACAACGTCTGTATGGCTAATTATTTTAATTAGCTGGGGAATAGCTTTTTTTGAATATTGTTTCCAGGTTCCGGCAAACAGGATAGGCTCAGACCAATTAGGAGGACCATTTTCATTGCTACAATTAAAAATACTACAGGAGGTTATTACCCTCGTGGTATTTATTATTTTCTCTAAAATTGTTTTCAAAAATCTTACATTAACTGTTAATCATTTTATAGGTTGTATATTACTGGTTGGTGCGGTGTATTTTATTTTTAAAAAATAAAATTACCGGCTTCAATACTGATAAAAACAGGTTGCAATATAATATATGAAAAGTAAGCCTGATATAAGTGTTTATAAACCCAACTGGTTAAATAGCCAGCATACAATGACAAAGTTGCTGATATGTATTGCTTTTGCAGTAGTTATTCCATTTTTGTTTTTTAAAACGGATATTGCTTCAAGAGTAATGATTGGCTGGGATGTATTTTGCTTAACCCTGCTAACCCTTTACTGGATTTCTTTTTACACATCACCACATATACAAATACGCAGGCAGGCTGCCCAGGATGACCCGAGCAGGGTAATTATTTTTATTATTGTACTGATATGTTCTGCTGCAAGTATGCTGGCTATTACACTACTGCTTACGGCAAAGAATGAAACAAGCATGCAAAAAGCATGGCATGTGCCGCTGGCCTTAACGGGTATGATATTTTCATGGCTTACGGTTCATACTATTTTTACGGCACGTTATGCACATATGTATTACGGCAATCGTAAAGATGACCCGAATGCGCACGAAGAAGGGCTTGATTTTCCCAATGATACAGCTCCTGATTTTATTGACTTTGCATATTTTTCTTTTGTAATAGGAATGACTTTTCAGGTGTCTGATGTTGAGATATCTTCAAAAAGAATACGCCGCCTTGTATTGCTGCATGGATTAATTTCATTTGCGTACAACACCATTATTGTGGCGTTAACTATCAATATAATAGCAGGGTTAAAAAATTGAAAGGAAGCATTTGTCAACTAACCAATTCTTCTTTATTTAATTTATTATAGTTTTCTGTAAGTTTTTTCTGTGTTTCAAAAGGCACAACGGCATACTCAAAAAACCGCTTGCTGAACTTTGCCCTGCCTTGCGTTAAAGAACGTAAGGTTGAAGCATAATCATCCATTTCAGCTAAAGGTATTTTAGCCATTACCTTTGTAAAATTACCTTCAGTACTTATTCCTTCAATTAATGCCCGTCGTGTTTGCAGGTCGCCTATTACAGCCCCGGTAATATTTTCCGGGCATAATATTTCAACATATTCTATGGGTTCAAGCAATTGCGGCGCTGCTAGCTGAAATGCATTTTTAAATGCCATTAATCCTGCAATCTTGAAAGAAATATCATTGCTGTCTACGGGATGCATACGTCCATCAAATACTGAAACTCGTATATCTCTTACATGAGAGCCTGTTAATGGACCTTCCTGCATTTTTTCCATCACACCTTTTAATACAGATGGTAAAAACCGTAAATCAATAGCGCCACCAACAATACAATTATAAAAAGCAAGCTTACCACCCCACGGCAACTCATGCACTTCTCTATTCCTAACATTTAACCCTTGCGGGTCAGGCATATTCTCCTGCCATGGTTCAATACGCATATGCACTTCGCCAAATTGCCCCGCACCGCCTGATTGTTTTTTATGCCTGTATACTGCTTCAGCAGCAGTTTGTATTGTTTCCCTGTATGGAACGCGTGGATTAGTAAAGGCAACATCAACTTTAAATTGATGTAGTAATTTCCATTTTATAACTGCAAGGTGCATATCGCCCTGGCAATGCAGTATTGTTTGTTTTAGCTCCTGTGAAACCTCAACAATAATAGTCGGATCTTCTTCCCTGAGTTGATGAAGCGCTGAAGCAAGCTTTTCCTCCTCTCCTTTTTTCTGGCTGCTTATAGCAATGCTCATATTAGCAGCAGGAAAAACAATAGGCTGTAATTCATAATGATTGTTTCTTTCGTGCAGCGTATTATTTACATGTGTATTCTTCAATTTTAATGTAGCGCCAATATCACCGGCACTAAGCTCATTTACATTAATCCGCTTATTTCCTTCCACCACAAAAAGCTGGTTTATTTTTTCAGTAACGCCGGTGGTTTCATTAACAAGCTCCATTCCTGTTTTAAGTGTTCCTGAAAATATTTTTAGAAAAGAAAGGTCACCAACATGCGACTCTGAAACAGATTTAAACACAAAAGCGCATACCGGGGATGCTGCATCGCATTTAACTTTATCAGCCTTCACCGTTACCTGTGCGGGCATTTCGTTAGCACTCGGGCAAACGTTATCAATAAAACCCATTAATCTTCCACAACCCATATTTCTTTCTGCAGATAAACAAAATAAGGGAAACATATCATGGTTGATCATCGCTTTTTTCATACCGGTTTTTATTTCATCTTCATCCAGTTCTCCTTTTTCAAAATATTTTTCCATTAATGTTTCATCATTTCCGGCAACTGCTTCTATCAGTTCTTTGTGTAACTGCTCAGCTTTTTCACGTTCTTCTCCAGGTATGGGCAGCTTCTCCGGTTTGCCGCCTGCATCTTTAAATTTATACATTGTCATCCTCAGCACATCAATAATGCAGTGAAATCCCTCACCTTGTTGAAGCGGGTATTGTATAATAATTATTTTATTGCCAAAATGTTGTTTTGCCTCCTGTACGGTTGCGTCAAAATCAGCTGCTTCATCATCCAGATGATTAACTGCAAATATCATAGGTGTTTTAAACTGTTCCGTATAACGCCATATAATATCCGTACCCACTTCAACACCCATAGTAGCATTCAATAGCATTATACCAGTATCGGCTACACGCAACGATGATAACACTTCTCCTGAAAAGTCATCGTAGCCAGGGGTATCTATAATATTTATCTTGTATCCCCGCCATTTGGTATGCATAAGTTTTGAAAAAATTGTATTACCTCTTTCCCGCTCTAATTCGTGGTAATCGCCAACGGTATTTTTTTCGGCAATTGTTCCTCTGCGAGAAATTAAACCGGCTTCAAAAAGCAATGATTCTGCAAGCACCGTTTTACCGGAGCCTGCATGCCCAAGTAGTACTATATTTTTTACATGGGATGTGTCGAACTCGGCAGCCATGGCAAATGATTTTAATCGTTAATAAATAGTTCAATAAGGGACAAAGCAATTCTTATTACAGTACTGTAAGCACTGCAATGTAAATAAGGTAAATAAGCTTTATGAATAACTTATAAGAAATTGCCGGAAGTCATGTTTAAGCGACTGCAATGTACGCTGCAAATCATAATAATCCGATGCTATCCTATCGTGTTCCGACAGCATAATTTCATCATCTGCCTTTCTTAAGGCACACATTCTGGCGTACATTTTTATTGATTGCTTAACATTATGAATGTTGGAGAGTTGAATATCAAACTGGTTTTGATAATGTTCAACAGCTTTTAAAGATTCTTTGCTGGTAATGTGTGATGATGCTTCCTGAAGTTCATTTCCCATTCTGTTGAATTCTTCGCGTTGGGAACGTAAAGCTTCTCTCCAGGCATTACATTCCTCTGTAAACTGGTCAATATCTGTTGTAGTAACCATGGGCATACAATTTTTAAAGTGAAGTAATTAATGAATTGTTCCTGAGCCATGGGGCGGATGCTATATGTAGCATTTTAAAAATACGAAGAATACCTTAATATACCGCAGATATGTGCAAAAAAAACATCCGACAGGGGAAGCCCCGTCGGATGGGTTGTTGTCCACCAGGTTCGCGAAAAAGCTTACTGCGTTACAAGGGGCAGAATTAATTTATTATTATCCAGTACACATTCTACAAAGTAGAGCCCTTTAGCGTACATGGTCATATTTATATCTGTTACTGTATTTGATACCTGTTTTTCAGCCAGCCTTCGTCCTATCCTGTCGAAAATAGTAACCTTTATTGGTTTTGATGGTAATTTTGATAATACAAGTTTTGTTTGCCCGCTGCTTGGATTAGGCGTAATCTTAACCCTTATATCACCAAGGTAAAAATCACCTGCTGGTACAAACCAGTAGTCGGCAGATTTACCCGAACATCCTAAAGCTGTATTTGTAATTACCACTGAGTAATTTCCATAGCCCTTTGCTTTATATCTTTGGCCTGTTGCGCCTGATATTAAAATACCATCTTTATACCATTGATAACTATCCGCCTGGGTACACACCAGTTCTAAACCTGATTGTGTAATAACCGGAGATGTAAGATTACCCATAGTAACATTAATAGTGTCTGTAACCGGTGTTCCGCAACCTGATACTATTACACTATATGTGCCGCTTGAAGAAACGGTAATGGTTCTTGAAGTTGCTCCAGTACTCCAGAGATAATTTACTCCGGTATAATCGCCTGCATCAAGTACAATACTATTGCCAAAACAAACATTAATGTCATTACCAAGGTTTACCGGAGCAGGAGGAGTAATCAATGCAATAGCAATTGAATCTTCGCCCTTACAACCCAAATAATCAACTGTTACTTTATACATACCCGCATCGGCAACTGTATTGGTTTGGAATGATGTTCCATTGTTCCACAGGTATGTAGCACCCGGATGTCCCGCATCAAGTGTTATATTCGATCCGGCACATATTGCTGTATCATTACCAAGATTTACAGGTAATACTGAACTAACATACACAGTTTTGGTACCCGTACCTTTACATGTTCCCTGGGTAACGGTTACAGTATATACAGTGCTTGGATCATCAGGACTAACGGGAACGGTTTGAGATGTTGCATTACCCGCGTTACTGCTCCATAAATAGGTTGCTCCGGGATAATAACCGGCATCAAGCGTTACGCTATTCAAAGGGCAGATTGTTGTATCATTACCAAGCTGAATATTCAGCGTACTTGAAACAGTTATTGTTACGGAATCCACAGCTTTACATAATCCATTATTAACTTCTACGGAATAAGTGCCTGAAGTATTTACGCTAATTGTCTGACCTGTTTCACCAGTGCTCCAGGCGTATGTTGATCCCGGATTTCCGGCATCAAGTATAATTGTAGTTCCCTGGCATATTGTAGTGTCTTTTCCTAAATTTACTGCCAACGATCCTCCTGTAAAACTTACCATATGTTCTGCCGTATCCCTTGTTCCTGCTGAGGTAATTGCAATTAACCGGATGGTATAACTGCCCGAAGCCCCATAATTATGTGAGTACGTTTCATCAGTTGATGTAATAACAGTTCCATCTCCAAAATCCCAAATGCGGGTTTCTACAGAGCTTACACATTCTTTTGAATCATCATTAACATCCACTGTATAAGGTCCACAACTTCCTGAACCGTGAAGTATTGTAGTAAATTCAGCAGTCAGGCTGTCTTTATGACTTACCACAACCGTATCCCTGCCCACACAACCATTTTTGGTTACTGTTACCCAGTATGTGCCAGGAAATTGAGTTCCAAGTGCAGAATCCTTTCTGCCGTTGTACCCTCCCATTGCAGTAAAAGTACTTCCCCATAAATATGTTGCTGTAGGGCCGAAGTTACCCGGGTCTAGTTTAATAAATGAACCCGGACAAATAGCAGTATCTGCTCCCAGGTTCACCATTAAAGCGGCTCCGATGTTCACAGTTTTTGAATCATTGCCCGTGCAGCCGGTGCTATTTGTAACCGTTACGGAATATGTAGTTGTTG
>JADLCD010000011.1 GCA_020847395.1 Chitinophagaceae bacterium | reverse complement strand
GGCTGAGCCTCTGTTGCCTTAAACGTATCATACAGGATATCATACATCAAACAAGATCACTTAATCAAAATATCAGAAATTTTGGCAAATTAAATTTTGGACTGAGTTAAACAGCAAGCCCTATTTAATGCCCATTTAAGAAATTAAGATAAGTAACAGCAGGGCAGCAGGTCTGGCTATGCACAAAGCAAGGCTACCAAACCTGCGCCAGAGCACTTTTGTAAAGCTTGGCAGACAAAGGCGCAGGTATACCATGGCACTAATACACGTCTTCTCAGGGACGCTTGAAATACAAAATGATCATTAAAACGCCAAATACGACAAATCCGCAACCACACCAAAAATTAAGGTTCGATATTTTTACGAGACTATATACAATCAGTAAAACACCTACTACCAAAAAAAACAATCCAATCACAAAGCGCAGGTCAAACAACTTCTTCATATTGAAGGATTTTAAAAGAAAATAAGATTTAACATTATGGTAGCGGCCAGTACCAGCATGCCCAGCCATAGTGGATTTTTATACCATACCCTTGCATTATCGTTTTGCCTGGGGGTAAGGCTGTATACCAGCCCCGTCAATTCGCTATCAGCGCGGGGTTTTGTTACCATGCTCACCAGGATGGTAACGACCAGGCATATTACAAAGGCAATCCATGCGATGGTAAAAGCCTGGCTGGTACCTGAGTAAAAATCATGCAAACCGCCCAGCCATCCGCCTTTGCCTTCAGCCGTTGTAAACCCATGCGTAAGCGCTGCGGCGGCAGTACCTGCAACAAGGCCCCAGAACGCACCGTGCCCTGTTGTTCTTTTCCAAAACATACCCAATGCAAACGTAGCAAACAGCGGCGCATTTACAAAGCTGAATACCAGTTGCAGCAAATCCATAATGCTGTTATATCCTTTGGCAACATAAGCAGTGGCAATGGAAATAAGTATACCCACCACCGTTGTTATTTTTCCCACGTGCAGGTAATGCTTTTCAGAACCGCCCTTTTTAATATGTGCCTGGTAAATATCAAAGGTCCATACTGTATTAAAGGCGGTAACATTCCCCGCCATGCCGCTCATAAAAGAAGCGATCAAAGCCGTGATACCCACGCCCAGTATACCGTTGGGGTATAGTTGTTGCAGGAGTGTGGGAAGCACCATATTATAATTGGTTTCGCCGTTGGCGTTCACCGGCAGATCAAAACCGGCAAACTGCCTTTGCAGCGCCAGTATCACTAACCCGGGCAAAATCACGATCACGGGCATAATGATCTTGGGAACCGCTGCAATAATCGGCGTTCTTTGCGCATCATTAAGGTTGCGGCTGATCATGGCACGCTGCACTACCAGGAAATCGGTGCACCAGTAGCCAAAGGCAAGTACAAAGCCCAGCCCGAAAACCATGCTCACAAAATCCACGCCCATGGGATTATGAGCCGGATTATCCAGCCCCTTCCATACATGCAGCTTGGCATCATCCACATGCTGCACTATACCTTCCCATCCGCCTGCTTTATCCAAACCTATAAACACCAGCGGTGCAATACCTAAAACGATTAAAAAGAACTGCAACACTTCATTATACACTGCGCTTGTGAGGCCTCCTAAAAATGTGTACACCAGCACAACCCCGGCGGCCATCCATATCGAAACGTTAAAGTCCCATCCCAGTATCACTTCCATCAGCATGGCGAGTGCATATAAGGATACACCGGAAGAAAAAACTGTCATGGCCGCAAAAGTGAGCGCATTAAAGGTTCTGGTCTTTTCATCGAAGCGAAGCTTTAAATATTCAGGTACGCTCCGCGCTCTACTGCCGTAATAAAAGGGCATCATATAAATGCCCAAAAAGATCATTGCCAGTGCAGCGCCGAGCCAGTAAAAATGCGTGGTATATAAACCATACTTTGCGCCGTTGGCGGCCATCCCAAGCACCTCCTGTGCACCCAGGTTGGCTGAAATGAAAGCCAGGCTGGTGATCCACAACGGGATGTTGCGGTTGCTCATTAAAAAATCATTACCGGTCTTTACCCTTTTCTTTAACAAATAGCCAATGCCGATCACAAATAAAAAATAAACGGCAATAATGAGGTAATCAATAAATTCAAGCTGCATCAGGTTGTTTTATTAATAAATTTCCAGTTGTAGACACATGCTTCAGCTATCCTGCATCAAAGCGCTTCTGCCTCCGTCAACCAGGTAAGTAACACCACTCGAAAAAGCAGCATATTCGCTCGAAAGAAATACGCACCACCCGCCTATTTCTTCTACTGTTCCTATCCTTTTTACAGGATGTAAATCAATTGTACGTTGTCTTTCAGCCGCAGCATCATCAAATGAATCAAACCATTTTTGATTACCTGCTGTGTCAATAAAGCCAGGCGCAATACCAATTGTTCTTATTTTGGGCGCCCACTCAATGGCAAGACTTCTTACCAGGCCTGTTAAAGCTGTTTTGGCAATATTGTAAGGAAAGCAGCCGGGAATAGTATTAAAGGCATGATTTGATGCCATGATAATGATAACACCTTTTGTCTTTTCAAGATGAGGTTTGCATAATTGAGCGAGTTTCCAGTGAGTGGTAAGATTAAGTTTCATATTATTCTCCCATTCATCAGTGGTAGTTTTTTCAGCACCCAAAAAAATATTGCTTCCTGCGTTCGAAACCAGCACATCAATGCGTCCGAACCTTTCTATAGTTATATCAACAAAATTTTTGAGATCGGTTTCGTTTGTTACATCGCAGGTAGTATATACAACATCAACAGCATGTTGCCTGATGGCTTTTATAAAATTATCATCATTATCTGCATTTGCACAACCGGAAATGTTTGCACCGGCTTTCCCCATTTGGTGTGCAATACCCAGCCCAATTCCTGAATTGCAGCCTGTTATTACAACTGTTTTACCGCTTAAATTGATTTGAAACATTGGATCTCTACAATTAGATTATAAATGTGATTTTGAATAGTTGAATCAATCACACGTAAAAACCAGGCCTTGGTTTTACAACCCCCGGATGCTTTAACATTTCTTCTTCAACTAAGTCAACACCTAACCCAGGTCTATCGCTTAAACAGAGATGCCCATTTTTTACCATATTCTTTATAGGATAATCAATAACAGTATCGCGCCATGCAACATCATTAAACATAAACTCCTGTCTGAAGAAGTTTGGAACTGAAGCGCAAACATGGGCAGATGCTAATGTTGACAAAGGTCCGTTGGGATTATGCGGCGCTAATAAAACATTGTATGCTTCCATCATGGTAGCCATGCGTTTCATCTCGCTCGGTCCGCCACAACGTGTAATATCAGGCATCATAATATCACAAACATATTTTTCCAGTACCGGTTTAATACCATAACGAGTGTAATGACGCTCGCCTACGCATATGGCTATATTGGAAGGTATTCTTTCACGCATCGCTCTTAATGTATCCGCACTTTCCGGGCCTGCGGGCTCTTCATACCATGTAATGTTCAAGGCAGATAAGCGTTGTGCCATTTTTACTGCAATGCTGTAATTGAGCATGGCGTGTGTTTCGATCATGATATCAAATTCATCTCCTACGGCTTCGCGCACTGCCTTGCTTACATTAAATGCTAAATCCTGCTGAGCTACAGTTAATGTAAGATTGCTCGACAGGTCTTCTCCATATAAATAATTGGTGTGCGCAAAGGGGTCAAATTTCAATCCTGTAAAACCTGCTTCTTTCACTTTTTTTGCCTGAGTTGCATAATCTTCTACATTATGTCCCCCTCCGGTAAACCAGTAGTTGGCATACAATAATATTTCTTTGCGAAAAGCTCCGCCCAGCAATTCATAACAAGGTGCACCATATACTTTTCCCTTTAGATCAAGCAAAGCCATGTCTATTCCACTAATGGCACACATACTGGCACCGAAGGGACCAATCCAATTCAGGTCACGGTATAGCTTTGTCCATATAAAATCTGTTTTTAACGGGTTAAGACCAATGATGCGTTCACCAACATGCTTTGCGGCTTCAAAAACAATGGGGCTGCCAGGCCAATTAGTGGCTTCTCCTACACCGGTATGGCCTGTATCAGTATAAATCTTTAGAAGTGTCCAGTTATATTTCACGCCTTCTACAAGCCATACTTTTACGTCTGTAATCTTCATTTTAACACTATTAATATATTTTTAAAAAACTATTTGCAGTTCTGCAATACCCTCTATCACATCGCCGCTTTTCAATGGTTTGTCCAGCAGGGCTGCATGATCTCTGAAAAAGCCTTCTGCTCCTAAATTACTGTAACCTGCTACAAGCATTTTAGTATATCCTTTCTCTTTCCATGCCCTGATGTGCTGTGTGCCATCTGACAATATTTTTATCTTGTTTTTTCCATCACTCAACTGCGCTTCTGTAATATACATTTTGGTGGAACGAAAATCGTTGGTACCTAACTCGTTCCTGTCCTGAGCCCAGGTATTGTTGGGCTTTTGTCCGGGTCCTGCCGCTCCCGACACCGGCGATGTTGACATAGCCGTTGCAGTTCCGCTCAACCGGCCTACTTCATCTTCAGGATAATAGTTCCACAGCCCTTTACGCTTCCATTGCAGGGTATTAAATTCGTTGGTCAGTGTAAACACCAGTCCCCACTGGCGTGGATTTACATTTTTATTGAGAACATAGCGATAAGCTGCTTTTATATTGCCATCGCCTGTAAAAGTATACATAATATAGCCGCCGGCTTCCTCATATTCTTCTTCCACCTTTATAACAAATGCACCTGGCGTTGTTTCAAACCATATGCTTTTAACCACACGATTGGCAGCTGTTTGTGTGTAGGGTTCGAATTTTTGAGAAGTGCCTGTCATTTGTATGCCACGCCCCTCGCCGTTTAATGGCAATACCATCAGGTTGGCCATACCATTCATCAACGTAACGTTTTTTTTATTGTGGATGGATAATGCGCCGCTTGCTTTATCCAACTTCACTTCCATATTTTGCATGGATGCCGTTATGATATTGTCGCTGGTTTTGTAAACAATACTGCCTTCCGTTTTTTGCTTTTTAATTTCTGCTTCCTGTATCTGTGGCAGTAAAGTAAAAGCATACTGATCTATGAGTACCCTACGCGGATCATATACATCCACAAACAAAGTATCTCCGGCGTTTACAGTGCCATTGGTTTTTAGAGCGCCGCGCCATATTGTACCTGCTGCAGCTTCTGCTTTCAATGTGCCATTCAGTTTTCCAGCACGCCATAGCATGGCACATTCGTTTAGATTAGAAAAAAGATGACGGTTCTCTATTTCAAGCCCGATGGTATCACTGTTCCAGTTCCCCATCTGCTTTATTTTTACGGGAGAGTATATTTTTTTAGTGTTCCAATACTCCGGCTTGGGTCTGCGCCATCCATCTATAATACCCCAGGTACCATAACCAACCACCGTACTATCGGGCATAAAGAATGAATCATCTATACCCGCCCAAATAGCTCCTCCTAAAATAGAGGGAGTTTTATACATATTCTCCCACATGGCGTTGAAGCCAATACCCCAGGCATCACGTATGCCCGGATCAGTTACCAGTTCAAAACGGTTATAAGCATTTATATGCACGTACTCGTCAAATACAATGGGTCTTTTTATACCTGAATATTTGGATGGGCCGGTAGGACCGGGATAATGATGGTTGGTTATTTCCAGTTCGCCGTTATCAGCATCCGGCCCCCATTGGCTAAAAATACGTGGGCGGGAAGGATCCAGTTTTTTTACCATTGCAGCGGTGGCGCTAAAGTATTCTTTGTACTTATTGCTTTCATTGCCTATAGACCACATTAATACAGAAGGCGCTGATTGAAAGAAGCTGACCATATCCAATGTTTGTCTTTGTAGTATAGATACTGAATCCTGGCTGTCAACAATCGTTTCGTGCGCCCAGCAAAAGGGGGCTTCAATTTCTAAAAACATACCCATGCTGTCGCAGGCTGCCACCAGCTCTTCGGCAGGAGGGTAGTGAGATGTGCGAAGATAATTGTGATTGGCTTCGCGAAACAGCCGTACATCTTCGGCCCAGGTATTGCCGTATACAGAGCGGCCACGCAGAGGCATTACTTCGTGATGGCATGCGCCACGAAGCTTAACAGGCATATTATTCACAAACACCTGGCTACCCCGCACTTCTATCTGCCTGAAACCAATACGTCGCACCACTTCTTCTGATTGATCATTAGCCAGCACCGTTAGTTTCAGGGTATACAAATCAGGATGCTCAGGATCCCATTTCTCGGGAGCATCCACAGCAAATTCAATTACTTCCTTATCTGTATTGCCGGGGGCAATAGCTTTGCTCCAGGCAATTTTTTTAGCAAAAAGTTTTACTCCTTTTTTGTTTTGCAGTTCAAAGTGAAGCGTAGCGTTATTACATACTGTTTTCGATTCATTGCTTAGCGTAACTTCTGTTTTCAACACTGCATTTTTATATTGCCTGTCGAAAGTAGTAGTGGCATGGAACTGAGCAATGTTTACTGCAGGAAGCGCGATCAACTGCACTTTACGACTGATGCCCCCCAGCGGATGCACAGCATAGCGACTGGCATTGGATGTACCATTAGCTACAGATTCATTTTTTACACGTAAAGCAATAATGGCTTTTTTGCCGGGCGATGCCAGCGTTGTAATATCCAGCTCAAAAGCGGTAAATCCACCAAGATGTTCGCCCGCTTTTTTCCCATTTACATACACTTCACAATGGCTATACACCGCATGAAACCTTAGTTTCAACAGACGCCCCTTCCAGTCAGCAGGTATGTTTACCTCCCGGATATAACCTGCCCACCTGTTTTTTTCTACCTTAAAACCCTGCATTGCCCATTCTCCCGGCACTTCTATTTTTTTCCATGAGGCATCGGCATTGGCAGACTTTTCAAAACCGGGTGCTGGTTCAGGATTAAAGCTCCAGTTACCATTTAAGTCTAATAAAAACTCCTTCAGCCCGAAAACTTGTACAGGCAGTGGACTGAACCTTGTTGTAACAATAGAGCTGTCCGTTGCCTTTGCTTTTGAAAGACTGAAAAGAAAGAATAATATAATAATCTGTTTCATCTTTTTTAGCAGGTTTTAAATAATCAGATACCGCATTTGCTTGATGTTCCGATAATCTTATTATAAGATGATCAATTATTTCAGAAGCAAATGAACGCTCCCTTTTACATCAGATGATGCATTCTCGGTTCCCTGGTAGTTGCCCCAGCTTAATACCCAATAGTCAATTTTATCCAATACCAGTAACTCCTGTTTGCCATTGGGCAGAATGGAAATTTTTCCAGCCTGTTTTCCATCAGCAATAACTTCCATTACAGCTCTATCCTCCGATTTTATTGTCATGGATAAAATATTCTCCTTTGCTGCACGATATATTTCCGAACCCGGCATTTTCGCCTTTACGGCTGTGGTTGTACCCGTTAAATAATAGTCATACATTCCAAAAGCTACTGGGTAGCCAGGTTTAACGCGGTATTGCTCTTTAACCTCAATATAACGGCGAGCTCTACCTTCGAGACCGGACAAATGGTACCTGGGATAGGTTGTCCAATAACCCTTTCGTTTCCATTCGTAATTATTAATTGCGTCAGTTATAGGAATAGCGATACCAATTTGCCAGGTTTTTTTGGGGATATTGCCAGCAGCGTATTCTGTTTCAATACGACCATCAGCGTAATAAGTAGCGTTAATCTGTACGGGATATACATCTATATTTCCCTGTGCTTTAACAATTACTTTATCTTTTGATGATTGATCTATATGCACATTGTTTACTGCAAAACTGCCTGTAAATATGCCTCCGCTTTCTTTAAGAATATCAGGCTTTTCCGGCACAAATAATGTAAATCGGATTGCACCGTCAATCACTTTTTCTCCATTTACAGTTGCCGCCAATAGCTGCCCGGTAGATTTATTTAACCTGATTTCTTTATTATTATTTCTTAAAACAAGAATCGAATCGTTCCCTGCAATATTCCATATTTCATTAGATAGCTTAAGCGAAGGAGCAGCAGGTTTAGCTCTGATTTCAATCATCTCTTCATCAACCAAATTTTGAGAACGATCATAAAACCTGAGCATAAGTTCCCCATCTGTAAAAAGTGGCTTTATTGTAACTACTCCTTCTTCATGAGGTTTAAGTGCAGGCAATGTGTAGGTTGTTGTTTTGCCTTTTTGTGTAACTTTTAAAGTTATTTCATCCAGGTTGATATGATTGTACCTGTTTTTTACAGGAATATTTATCGGCGCAGATTTAGCTGCAGTATTAAAGTTTGTAGTTAATACTTTTACGGGCGAATACGCTTTTCTTGTATTCCAGAATTCAGTTTTCTTTCTGCGCCAAACATCAATAAAGCCCCAGGGGCCATAACCTGTAACGGTATCCGGCAAGTGAAATGTTTCATCTGTCATTCCCCATATAGCGCCGCCCAGGTTACCTTTTATATCAAACCGGTTAAGCCACATACTATCTAAGCTTCTTCCCCAATAATCTTTTACGTTAGGATCATTTTTGAGCATAGTTACGTTGTAACAGGCTACATGTGCCCATTCATCACCCAACACCGGGTAATCGGGGTTCTCCATATCTTTTTCATACTTGCCCAGGTCGCTCGATGTTCCGTTATATTTTGGATAATGAGATATCAATATATCAAAACATTTTTTCCCTTTGTCAAGCGCCGTTGTAGGAAAAGACCATGCAACAGGTCTGCTTCTATCTATCGATTTTACAAAATCATATTCCTTTTGAAAATTACTTCCGTACCAGCTTTCATTACCTATAGACCACATAATAACGGATGCATGATTGCGGTCTCTGTCTATCATTTCACTTAACTGCCCGAGATATCTTGATGTATATGCTGTGTCATCTTGTGTTAGCGCCTTTTTTGCATATATCCCTTCTCTCCAATCCAGCACAAAACAAATTGCTGTTTCTTCCTGTACATAGATGCCCATTTTGTCAGCAAATTCTAAAAAATCATCTGTTGGAGGATAGTGTGATGTTCGTATGAAATTAATATTCGCTTCTTTTGCCAAAGCTATATCAAGACTATCATAATACCGATTTGTACTCCTGCCTAATGTGGGATGCATATCATGACGACAGGCGCCCCGCAATTTAACAGCTTGATTATTCACTAATACCTGCGTTCCACTTACTTCTATTTTCCTGATACCGATCTGTTGAACAATAATCTGCTCTTTTCGTTTATTTTTTACAAGCTCCATTTTTGCTGTGTATAAATAGGGCTGCTCCTGGTTCCATAAAACAGGATTATTCACTGTTAGGGAAAATCGAGCCCGTCCCTTATTATCCGGATCAATTATTTTATTGGCAACAACACTGCCAGCGGCATTCATCAACTGTAGATTGATTTTACTTCCCCCGGGAGAAAGACTGCCCGCAATATCAAAATGTATTGTTGCCAGCTTTAAATTATTTGACAAGTCAGTAGCTACATAAAAGCGGTTTATATGCTCTTTAGGAAGGATTACTAATTGTACTTTACGCAAAATACCTCCGATAGGATGATGCGCATAACCAGACGCATAAGAAATATCATCGGATCTGTCAGTAACACCCACATGTACCACTGCCTTTTGTCCGGCTTGTACATAGTCTGCGATATCAACTTCCCAGGCGGTAAATCCTCCATGATGTTCCCTGATAAAGTTCCCGTTTACGAAAACACGGGCATAACTGTATACGCCATTAAAGCGGATGCGGATATTTTTGTTTTTGGCAGAAGAAGGTATATCAATGTATAACCGGTAAAAAAATTCTTTGTCATTTGTGATTGTAAACCCCTGCATTGCCGGTTCCCCGGGTACCTGAATTTTTTGCCAGTTTCCCTCATTGGTTTTCCATACTTCTCCTGAAGGGTTCGTATTTATCTCCCACGCTCCGTCAAGACTTGTTACCGGCTTCGGCACACCTGATGTATATATTGGGAGAACAGCTAAGGGCTGCCTGTGTTCAGCAATAAAGTTTTGCGCTTTTGCAGAAATGCTCAATAACATTAGCAGGCAATAAAATATAATCAATTTCTTCATGTCTGTATTTCAATTTATGTTGAACCTTTTTATAAAATATTGCTATCAGTTCAAAAAAAGCTCCAGCCTTCCCTTAAGTTTTTTATTCTTTATTTTAATCCTACCCTCATTATGTGGTGAGCCGTAAAAAGGTTCAGAACCATTGTTGCTATAGTCAGCAACGAGCCATTGTATGTGCTCATCCTGCAACCAGCTTCGGCTATGTTGCGTTCCATCCG
>JADLCD010000010.1 GCA_020847395.1 Chitinophagaceae bacterium | reverse complement strand
CAAGTTTCAGGTAATTAAAGTAAAAACCTGTTTATGAATAGTAAGCAACCTGTGACTGGTAACCAGTGTTAGCCTTCAATGTCTTGATAACCGTAAACAAAAACCTATAAGGTTTGCCGGGCTGAAATGCTGCGCTGCAAACCTTATAGGTTTTGGCATGTAGTTATCAAGTGTCAATTGTAAAAGCTAATTCATAGCTGATAGCTGACACCTGAAAGCCTTGTCATACATCAACTGCATCTATACGCAATAACCCTTATCTGCAAAAAACATCTGAAAATCGAACAAAGAAATACTGCCGGCGAATAAAGTTTCAAAGCGCATAAATCCGCAGCATCTTTACATCATCAACACAACAAAAGAAAATAAAGAGATTAGGATACAGGATCACAGGTTGTAACAGGTTCAACCACCACAGAAAGATTGCAGCCTGCAATCACCAGGTCCAGGGCAAACTTCTTAATCCCTAAGCCCACTGGTTTCACTGGGAAGACGGCCGGTCGAAAGACCGGCTTTTTATTTTACACAGATTGTTTGTTGCAGGCATTATCACAGCATCACAAAACATTCATGCATTCTTGGCTATATCCGCTAAGCAGAAACACTTATCGCTCTTAAACGATAGAAAATCGAATAAGTGGATACCCTTACCGAATAAACTTTCGATCCGCATAAAATCGCAGCATCTTTACATCATCAACACGAGAACAAAAAATTAGGATAAGGATCAAAAAGGTTGTACGGTGGCCAACCCTAAAAGCCACCGGGGTTGCTCAGTCCTTGCTAAGCCGGGTATAAAAAATACCCAAAAAACACAGTACAATTATTGGATACTAAAGCTGGTACATTACCGGCTTTTTTTGTTTTTGGAGTTTCCTCACCACACAGGAACATAGAAACATAGAGAGATGCGATAGTTTTACAAATTGACCTTATGCTTTCCTATGTAACTACTGCTCCTATGTGGTAAAAAACCTATTCAAACTCTTCCATCATAAAATGTCAAATAACAATTTCTAAGTAAATTACAACGCACTTAAAATATCAACATGAAGAAGATTGTTTTCCTGGTATTTATAAGCATTGGGTTAAATGCTTCGGCACAAAAGTTAAGTTCAACGGAAAAGAAAATTATTGATGCCGTAAATAAACAACTACCACAAACATTTAAAACGCTGGAAGAGATAGTTAATATCAATAGCGGTACCATGAATATAAAAGGCGTTAGAGCCAGCGGAGAAGTATTAAGAGCGTCGTTTGAAAAAATGGGATTTACAGTGGAGTGGATGAAAATGCCGGATTCAATTAAAACTGCCGGACATTTTGTTGCTGTAAAAAAAGGAGGGAAAGGAAAAAAAATATTAATGCTTGCACATCTTGATACGGTATTTGAACCTGATATGCCATCAAACCCATTCAAAATTCTGAATGATTCCACAGCCACCGGGCAGGGTATACTTGATGATAAAGGCGGCGTTGTTCTTGTGGTTGCAGCACTCGAAGCATTAAACAAAGCAGGCGCATTAAAAGATGCTAACATTACCGTATACTTTACAGGCGATGAAGAAGTGGGTGGTATTCCTTCTGTTATTACCAGGGCAGATGTAATTGAAAAAGCAAAACAACATGATGTGGCATTGAGCTTTGAAGGCGGTCAAATCAATAAGGTAACCACATCAAGACGTGGCGCCGACAACTGGAGATTATTTGTGTATGGCAAACAGGCACACTCATCAGGAATATTTAGTGAGAAAGCAGGTTATGGCGCTATATATGAAGCAGTGCGTATTATTGATTCATTCCGTACCGGCTTAAGTGCCCTACCATATTTAACTTTTAATCCCGGTTTATTTGCCGGAGGCACAACGGTTATTGATTCTGTTGATAATGTAAAAGTATACGGCAAGGATAATATCATCGCCTCTAAAACTACGGTTATGGGTGATGTAAGATTCCTGGGAGAAAAGCAACGTGCCGAAGTGCGAACATTGATGAAGAATATTGTGATAAATAATAATCTTAATGGTACAAACGCTGAAATATTTTTTAATGATGGCATACCATCTATGGAACCTAAAGAAGGCAATAAGAAACTTTTTTTAGAAATCAATAAAGTAAATGCAGATATGGGGTTAGGTGAAGTGTTAGAAAATGATCCGATGGAACGCGGAGCAGGTGATATATCATTTATTGCAGATTATATTCTTAGTATTGATGGATTAGGTCCCAGCGGAGCAGGCTCACATGCCCCCGGCGAAACCATTAACACAAAACAATACCCGCTGCTCATTCAGCGTGCAGCAATTTTTATTTTCCGGCTTAGTCAAAAAAAGGATTTGTAAAGGAAAGGGATACAGGAGGAAATAAGGAAGATTAAATTAACGCTGGTAGAAATACCATGTCATGAAAGTGGCAAGCAGTATGAAAAAAATCCATTTCCATAAACCGGTATTGCTATTATCCTGCGCATAAGCAGCACTATCAACCCGGCGCATATTTTGGGGTATAAGTATTGTTTTAAAGAAAGATAAAAAATCATAAAAACCTTCCTGTACAATACGGCTTACTTTACTGTCAGGTTCAGGTTCTATTGCTTCAAGGCTGATGGCAGTTCGTTCTTCTGATTCTTTACGGAGCGTTACAGAAATCATGATAATCTTAAAAGACTTAACCCAACCAAGAACGAAAGTATTACCGGAAATATGCTTAACAGGTGTGCCGGAAATATTTGGGTCATTTTCCAGCATGCCATTAATGGTTTCTTTTACAGCATCCACCCCCTGGTCTACCCTGACCGTTGTTTTTATCGCCACATACATATTATTATCATTCATGGCAAAATGTTTTAATCCCTAATGCAATGACCTTGCCATAATCCTATTTCGCTTATTATATTCTATGAATTAGTTATACAAATAACTATTGTTCGATTCTGTGGCCAGCCTTTCATCACCTTTGCTAAACAGGAATAAACAAAACAACTAACTTCTTTTTACCATTTGTAAAATTCGGCTATAAATACTGTGTTTTATCCATTTTTTTGAGTTTGCTATACTATTTGTAAGGATTTTAAGTTATACCAATTATATGATTTACTATAACTTATAAACAAAGTAGTATGGGCAGTTTAAAAGCTTTAGAAGTTGAATTTCCCTCTGTAGTAATGGAATTACTGCACCTGCGCATTAAAGAAGAAAATGTAGCAAACCCAATTTTTGAATATAGCATTACTGATACTGAAAAAAAAATATGCAGAAAGGGCAAATTTAACGGGTTTGAAGTACAGTTAAGAGTAGCACATCTTAACAGTGGAAAGTATTTTTTTAATTTAAATATAACTAATGGTCAAAGTGTAGTATACACTTTTGAAAAACGCCAGCGTATTGGCAATGATATGGTAGAATTTTTAGCCTCCTGATATCAGGGCAGCTTATTAAAATTTATATCAGGCGCATTTGAGGTTATTTTCCGTTGAAATAAAGACTTATATACGGTATATCGATTAAAAAAACCGCAATTTTTCAAATAGAACTTATCTTCTTCAACTCCTCCTGCATAATCCATCCTATACTTTTTAGCAGCAGTATTATCGTAAGTAAAAACAGCATTTGCCAGTTCTGTCCAATTGCCGTTGTCATCACAAATCCATTGATTGCTGAATAATACTTTTCTCGTTTTATCTCCCTGCTCAGGTATAAAGTTTTCCAGGAATGAATGGAACCTTTTTAAGTATGTATTCGTTTTAGGTCGTTTAAAAGAAGCAATCAACATCCATTCGGCTTTTTCAGGCGCGAAAAAATATGCTGTAAAAACAGTATTGCCATTCCCATCCGGTAAGCCGTGAAGCAAAAATTTATACGTTACACCTGCCTTCCAGTTATACCTCAAAAAGCTTTGTCCACCCGAACCTTCATTGCCAAACTCACCGGTTTGAACGCCCTCACCTTTCTTCAATAATGTTATCCGCATATCCTGCGGAATGCTTTTGGGGTCATCTGTTGAAAACGGGCTCCATACAGAAAACAAAACCCTTCTTTCAGAATCGGAATTTACCTGGATACCAAAATATCCTTCGCCAAAACCATTGGCCATATAGTACGAACCTATAACATCCTGTTTTTCAGGAACGGTAATTTCATTATAAAACCATTCCGCTTTTATAGTATCAGCAAAAGGATAATTCAAATGCACGGAAGGTCCTCTTCTGCCCCAGTAAAAAAAATTTCCTTCATTGTTTTTTACAAAAGCTGTAGCAGCATTAATGGCAGTGCCGCTTAATTCAAATGTTGATATATCGGCAAAGTATGCGCCTTTCTTTTGCTTACCACTCACTGTAATTTTAATATAACCCGTATCTTTTATTTCAAATGTTCCTGCCTCATAAACCTTAAACAAAGTTCCTTTTATAGTTAAATCTTTATTTCTACCGCCAATGGCTAAGCGCAAAATACTTTCTTTATCTGTTTTTGCATTAATGCCCACTTTTAAAGTTCCGGCATTGTTTACCCGCACATACGTTTCAAAAGTTGTTTCCTGTTGTGTCCAGTTTTGTATGCCCTTATTACTTATCATATTGCCAGTTTCCTCACATTGCATACACCAGGTATTGCCTCCTGCAGGCACAGACACAGTAGTATCGTTATAGTGAACCGGAAGCGAAAATACATTTGAAGGTTTAATAATAACATGCATCAACAGGTGTAGTAATAAAATAACACTATAACTTTTCATTATCAACTTTTTAAGCAAAGGATAAATCTAACTATAAATTGATAGCGCAATCCAGGCAAACGTTTGTGCTATTTTAGCAATGGGCTTTGCATAACAATTATTTTGCTGAACTTGCAGCAATCATAAAAACATTAGTATGAGTACGAACCGCAGGAAATTTATCCGCAATATTTCTTTAGGTGCCGGGGCAGTTGCAGCAGCTCCTTCGCTTGCCAACGCATTCGGCGCTGCTACGGATGAACAAATGGCCAGGTCAAAAGCATTTGAAAAAAACGAACCACGCTTTAATATGTGCGGCTATGCTGCTCCCAAGCTGGATGTTGTTCGTGTGGGCATAATAGGTTTGGGGATGAGAGGAGGAGATGCTGTAGGGCGACTAAGCTATATTGACGGGCTGGAAATAACAGCGCTTTGTGATAAATATCCTGACAGGGTTACTGCCGCACAAAAAACACTGGAAAAAAGAGGCAGGCCAAAAGCTAAAGAATACAGCGGCGAAGAAGGCTGGAAAGCCTTATGCGAAAGTAAGGATGTAGACTTAATATATACGCCCACACCCTGGAGTTTACATGCTCCCATTGCTTTATATGCTATGAAAAACGGTAAGCATGCCGCCACAGAAGTTAACGCCGGTTTAAGCATTGATGAGTGCTGGCAACTGGTAGAAACCTCTGAAACAACAAAAAAGCATATGATGATGCTTGAAAACTGCTGTTATGATTTTTTTGAACTGCTCACGCTTAATATGGCCCGCAACGGTTTATTTGGAGAATTGGTTCATGCAGAGGGCGCTTATCTACATGACTTAAGTAAAGACTGGCTATTTAATAAAAACGCATACGCGGATATGTGGAGGCTTAAGGAAAATTACAAACACAATGGTAACCTTTACCCAACGCACGGACTTGGTCCAATATCGCAATGCCTTAATATAAACAGGGGCGATAAAATGGATTATATGACCAGCATGAGTACTAATGATTTTACGCTGAATAACCTTGCCAAAGAAATGGCAGCAAAAGATAATTTTTTTACTGAGTTCGTTGACAAACCTTATCGCGGCAACCTGAATACTACGGTTATCCGTACCAATAAAGGAAAAACAATGATGCTGCAGCATGATGTGTCAACACTTCGTCCATATTCACGTATACACTTATTGAGTGGCACAAAAGGCATTGCACAAAAATATCCTGAACCCGAGCGTATAGCATTTGGGCATGAATGGATTAAAAAAGAAGAGCTTGATGTGTTATACGAAAAATACACACCGCCCATTGTGAAGCATATCGGTAATATAGCTAAGGAAGTTGGCGGGCACGGTGGTATGGATTTTATTATGGACTGGCGCCTGATTGATTGCCTGCGTAACGGCTTACCTCTCGATCAGAACGTATATGATGCAGCAGCATGGAGTTGCATACTTCCTTTAAGCGGTGCATCAATTGCTAAAAAATCTTCTTCTGTTGAAATTCCTGATTTTACAAGAGGCGCATGGAAAACAAATAAGCCCATTGATCTTACATTAGATGGCGGCGGCAATACCGGAGTAAGAAAGTAAACAATTTTATTTGCTATTTTAAACAGGTTAGTAATAACCTGTTTTTTTTATGCATACATTATTAAAATATTTACTCCTCCAAATTGGCACTGCCATAGGGTTGACAGTGAGGCATGGTTATTTTGCTGTACAAAACAATACAACTATGTCAATAATCTCAATGTTTTTAAAAGAAATGGAACAGGAAGCTTATACCACAAAAAAAATGTTATCGCGTGTACCAGATGACAAATACGATTGGAAGCCTCATCCTAAAAGTATGACTCTCCGCCAGCTCTCCACCCATATTGCGGAATTGCCAACATGGGTATCGATGGTGCTTAATACCAATGAACTTGATTTTGCATCAGCTCCTTATAATCCGGTAATCATTAATAACAGCAATGAGTTGATGGCATATTTTGAAAAATCATTAGAAGATGGCAGGACTCATCTAAGCAAAGCCACAGATGCGGATCTGCAGCCTACCTGGACTTTAAGAAACGGAGCAGAAATTTATAGTTCTTCTACCAGGGGAGAATTCATCCGCATTACTTATTGCCAGATTGTTCATCACAGGGCTCAATTGGGAGTATACCTTCGACTGCTGGATATTCCAATACCCGGTAGCTACGGACCAAGTGCTGACGAAGCAAGTTTTAAGTAAGGTGGTTTTACGGAAATTAAATGTCTTTTGTGTACTCTGAGCCGGAATATTTATAAAGTACTTCGGCTCATTTACCGTTTTAATGTAGCAACAGCCTTGCAATATATTTTCCCTGCTGTGATTTTTTGCTCAAATTTGCCAATATGCCTGTTTAAGTAAAAATCACAGATCATGAGAAAACTATTCATCTTTTCAATCCGTACAACTTTTGTACTGGCCTGTATATTATTTGCATTCGGTGCAAGAGCGCAGGAGAAAAAAATATTAACCGCAGCAGATTACGACAGAGCAGTAAACAAACTTGGATTCAAAGTTTCTGACGCTTTTGCAAAGCAGGAAATAAATGTACAATGGTTGCCGGATGGTAAACTCTGGTTCAAAACGCCGGGAGAGAATACTTACACTATTATTGATCCTAAAAAAAATAAGCGGGTTATTGCTGCCCAACCGCCCGCTGCCATAAGCAACAGCAATACCCGCAATAATAAACTAAGCGCTATGGTAACATCGCCTGATGGAAAAAAGGCAGTGTTTATTAAAGATTGGAATTTATGGGTAAAAGATGTTGAGACAGGAAAAGAAAAACAATTAACAACAGATGGCGTAAAAGATTTTGGTTATGCCACAGATAATGCAGGCTGGAAACATTCTGATAATGCTATTGTTTTGTGGTCGCCGGATAGTAAAAAAGTGGCAACCTTTCAGCAGGATCAACGTCATGTAAAAAACATGTATCTCGTACGCACAAAAGTTGGTTCACCTGAGTTGGAACAATGGAAATATCCGTTGCCGGGAGACAGCGCTATTATCAAAATACAGCGATTGGTAATTGATGTGGAAACGGGCAATATGGTTCGGTTTAAAATGCTGCCGGATGAAAGGCGGGGTACGCTTTGTGATGACATTGCCTGTACAGGTAGTTTTGATGATAATCAATGGACGGCTGATGGAAAACAACTGGCTTTTGTTTCGGTTAGCCGTGATCATAAAGTAGCAACATTCAGCATTGCAGATATAAAAACAGGAGATATCAAAACTGTATTTAAGGAAAGCGTTGCTACACAATATGAATCAGGACAAGGCGCCGTAAACTGGAAATATTTTCCTGGAACAAACGAAGTAATCTGGTATTCTGAACGGGATGGATGGGGACACTTGTATATGTACGATGCTGTTACCGGCAATGTAAAACATAAAATTACCCAAGGTAATTTTGTAGTAACACGCATGCTGAGTGCCAATCCAAAAAACAGGCAGATCATCTTTGAAGCAAAAGGAAAAGAAGCAGGAGAAAATCCATATTACAGTCATTTTTACCGCATAGATTTTAACGGGAAAAATCTCATTCCGCTTACTCCCGCTCCC
Source organism: Chitinophagaceae bacterium (assembly GCA_020847395.1). Taxonomy (GTDB): domain Bacteria; phylum Bacteroidota; class Bacteroidia; order Chitinophagales; family Chitinophagaceae; genus Agriterribacter. Next base: position 7,717 of record JADLCD010000010.1, on the reverse strand, counting down.
GGAGATCACACTATCAGTTTTTCTCCTGACAGTTTATTTATCATTGATAAATATTCTACCGTTGTTACTACGCCTGCAACAGCACTTAGAAATATTGATGGAAAAAAAATTACAGATCTTGGTAATATAGATATTAAGCCGCTTATTGATGCCGGGTGGGTTGCACCGGAAATTTTTACTGTAAAATCTGCCAATACAAAGTATGATTTGTATGGCTTGCTTTACCGTCCTTCACAATTTGATTCAGGTAAAAAATATCCTGTGGTGGTATATATTTATCCCGGTCCGCAGGGGGGCAGCGTTAGCAACTGGTCTTTCCGCCCGATGGCAGGCGATTTTCAGGCACTGGCAGAACTTGGTTTTATTGTTATAAGGCTGGAAGGCAGTTGTAATCCCGACAGGTCAAAAGCATTTCACGACGAATGTTACGGCGATATAAGTGTTAATACATTGCCTGACCAGGTTGCAGGATTAAAGCAACTGGCTGTAAAGTATAGCTATATTGATCTTGACAGGGTTGGTATATGGGGACATAGTGGTGGAGGCTTTGCAACTGCTGCTGCAATGTTTAAGTATCCTGATTTTTTTAAAGTAGGTATCGCAGAATCTGGCAATCACGATAATCGTAATTATGAAGATGACTGGGGCGAAAGATATATCGGGCTGCTTAACGGTGATAATTATGAAAAGCAAGCCAACCAGCTATATGCAAAAAATCTTAAAGGTAAGTTGCTGATTGTTCATGGCGGAATGGATGATAATGTGCCGCCTTACAATACCTATCTTGTTGTAGATGCATTAGTAAAAGCCAATAAGGATTTTGATTTGCTTATATTTCCCAATGCCCGGCATGGATATGGCGCAGATAGCTATTATATGATGCGCCGCAGGTGGGATTATTTTGTACAAAATCTTTTAGAAGCTATACCACCCAGGGAATATAAGATTGAAAAGCCGTAATGTTTCAAGATTTAATTTATGCATTGAGATGCTCTTTACTTTATAATGCGGGGATAGCTTAGAACTTACTCAAAGTAAGTTTCAATATATAATATTTACTCCTCGTTTCAATATTATTATATTCCACTTATAATTTTTGAAATTCAGAAGCTTTTCTAAATTAATCCCATCTTTGCCCCACAAAGTATTTAATACAAAACTATGGTGATAGGTAGATTTAAACCATTTCAGAAAATATACCACAGCAGGTTTTCTATGCTGTTTGCAGTACTAAGCCTGTATATTGCTCTTGCGTTTTTAGTAAGAGTTATTCTTTTTACCTGGGCAGTAAAAGATATTGATTTTAAACTACTGGATATTTTAGGCGCCTTTTTAATTGGTTTTCTTTATGACCTTACAACGGGATGTTGCTTTCTTTTCTTATATACCATTTATCTCCTGCTTTTTCCTAAAAAGTGGATAGGTTCTGCGCTCGACAAAGCGCTAACCTATATTCAGCTTATACTAATTTGCCTAATCTTCTATTTCAGTTTTTTAGCTGAAATCCCATTCTGGGATGAATTCGGATCGAGGTTTAATTTTATTGCGGTTGACTATTTAATATACACTTTTGAAGTAGTACAGAATATTAATCAATCCTATCCGCTACCATTAATCATTGCTGTTTTAATTGGATTGGTAATAATAACTTTTGTGTTACTGAAAAGAACAAAAGTTTTAAAGCATACTTTCAGCAGCGCAACGCCCATTACTATCCGCGCTGTATATGCACTTCCGTTTTTGCTGGCTACCGGCCTGCTGTTGCTTTTATTAAAAAATAAAGATGCGGAATTAAGCAACAATCGTACAACTAATGAAATCGGGAAGAATGGAGTATTCTCATTTTTTGCTGCATTTCGTTCAAATGAGTTGGATTACGCAAGCTTCTATCTCACATTGCCTGACAGCGAGGCATATGCCCTGCTAAAGAAAAATATTTTACAGGAAAACCAGGCTTATACAAAAAATGAGTTTGATGAAATAGCCCGGCTTACAAAGTCGGATAAGGAGCTGCATCCCAATATAATTTTAATCGCCATTGAAAGTTTCAGCGCTGATTTTCTCAGATCTTTTGGAAACAATAATAATATCACACCATATTATGACAGCCTTGCAGGCAAGAGCCTCTTTTTTACTAATCTTTATGCAACCGGCACCCGCACGGTAAGAGGAATGGAAGCGCTCACCTTATGCGTTCCGCCAACACCGGGCAACAGTATTGTAAGACGCCCTGACAATGAAAATATATTTTCTATTGCCACTATTCTCCGGCAAAAAAATTATCATCCTTATTTCATATATGGCGGTGATGGATATTTTGATAATATGAATAATTTCTTTGGTGGTCAGGGTTTTGATATTGTTGATAGAAACAGGGGAAACCCCTTGTCAGATAATATCGCCTCACATCGTTATAATATCCCTTCAGGCGAGGTAAGTTTTGAAAATGCCTGGGGCATATGTGATGAAGATTTATATAAACAGGCGATAAAATATGCGGATAAAGAAAATGCGGCAAATTCAAGGTTCTTTCAATTTATCATGACCACCTCCAACCATAAACCTTACACTTACCCGGATGGTAAAATAGATTTAAAGCAAGGCACAAGGGATGGCGCCGTAAAATATACAGATTACGCATTGAACAACTTCATCAATGCTGCCCAAAAAAAGCCGTGGTTTAATAATACCGTATTTGTGATTGTAGCCGATCATTGTGCAAGTAGCGCAGGTAAGTGGGAAATTACTATAGACAAGCACCATATTCCTGCTATAATTTATAATCTGAATATAGCTCCTCAAAAAATAGAAAGATTAACATCGCAGATAGACCTTATGCCAACTTTATTTGGCTACCTGGGCTGGAGTTATTCAACCGAATTATACGGCAGAGATATTAACAAAATAAAGCCAGGTAATGAGCGGGCATTTATTGGAAATTACAGAACATTGGGATTATTAAAAGGAAACCTGTTTACCCAGATAGATGACCGCAAAAGAGCAAAACAGTTTACGGTTGCACCGGCAAATAAATCTTTATCAGAAATTACTCATCCAGACACAACACTTGTGTCTGAAACTATTTCCTTTTACCAGACTGCCAGTGAAAGATTTAAAAATGGTAAGATGAAGGAGAACAGGTAATTTTTGCCTGAATAACTGCTCTGGCGCAGGTTTGCTAGCATAGCCTTGTACATAGCCAGACCTGCTGCCCTGCAATTACTTATCTTGATTTACGAAACAGATGAATAATAATATGCCTATTATTATGGCGAAACAAGTAACGATTAGGCATCAGGTCAGCCATCACACAATATTTTTGCCATAATATGCCAGTACTGACTTCCTTAATTCAAAGCACAAGCAGACGCGCCTGATAGCTAACTATTTTTAACAGCTTTTATTGTAGCAGTACATATGTTTGCACTATGAGGTGAATATATTTGAGACTTTATGAAGAAGTCCGATTACGAATCTGTACTTTTTCAGAAAAACCAAGGGCTTCACGATAAGGCTTGAGATCAAACTCCTGAAGTATATCTTTAACTTTTATATCTGGCGACAAGCTTTCTATTACAGACAATTCCTCTTCATGCAGGGAATAACAAATTACTTTTTTCCCGTATTTTTTTTGAATGTTTGCAAACTTCTCAAAATCCGGCCAGCTATGCAACACAACCTTTTCTAAGTTAAGTGGCGCGCAAACACCCCATCTGCTCCAGACACCACTTGTTATTACATCGTTACCCAACGGGTCGCATATTTTCGTGGTTCCCTTCCACGTACTCGATACTACTGCAACCTGGTTGTTCCATGCACGCATATTCACATTCTTACCACCAGCAAAAGCAGAAGGCCAAAAAATCACCTCAGCACCTTTATCAGCAAGCTTTTTCCATCCTTCCGCCCATTCAATATCATAGCATATCTGTACACCTATGATACCAAAATCTGTATGAAAAACAGGCGGGTCAAGAGGTCCGGGACTAACACCTCTTTCCATTTCCGAAACGGTAGTATGTGTCTTACGGTATTCACCCATCACTTTCCCCTGCCTGTCAATTAGTACAGCAGCGTTATAATACTTGCCATTCTCAACAGTGATAACAGGAGATACCACATAGCAGCGGTGAAGTTTTGCAAAAGACTGCAACAGGGCTATAACGCGGCCTGAGCCGTCTTCAGCCGCTTCTTTAACAGAAGGCTGTGCGCCAGTTAAAGAAGCAATATGAAAAGTTTCGGGGAAACAACAAATATCCGGGTTAAACGGAACCGCATTTTCTGCCCACCTTACAGCAGCCTGAACAGCTTCTTTCCAATCCTGCCCGGTTATCCCTTCCTGGGTAAAGGACGCAATCCAGGGGTTTCTGCCGTTATTATCATTTAAGGTATAACCAGGGTTGCCAGGCGAAGCAGAGGCATTGCCTGCTAAACCATCCATATTCAATACTGCTGCCCCAAAGAATGAATTTCTTAAAAAACCCCTCCTGCCAGATTTTCCCATATACTTTATTTTATAGTAGTCGAAATTACTTAAATGAACAAATAAGTTGAGAACTGTTTTAGAATAACAAAAATTACCAGGAAAAGCACTAAAAATCGCATAGCCGTATTAGTTAAATATATTTGGGGAGGGCTTTAAGCAGTGATTCGTGAAATATGAACTATGGCAGTTGGAGCAGATGCTTAATGTGGATTAAGTGAATCGTGAAAAGTTGGACCTGCATACTGGCCGGCAGGTCTCACGAATGTATGCGGCATAATAGCATTACATGACTGTAGTTACTTTTTTTTATCCTCTTTCAACTTTTCAGCATCCGCTTTTTCTTTTTTAATGGCATTGGCTTCTTCATCCTTTACATCTTTTACTGTTTTAACTGTTGCTGAATCATCACTCAAAACGGCAGAATCGCGCTGCTGCACTGTGGGATTCATGTTAACCACTGTATCCGGCGCAGCGTTGGTGCTTTCTGCTTTATTTTCGTTTGATCCGCAGGAGGAGAGGCTTACCATTGCAACAACAAATAGCGTAGGTAATATAAGTTTCATTGTAATAGCCTTTCAGATGAATAATTTATATTATCCTAAAGTTAAATCTGAATTTTCAATAAAAACTAAAATACCAGGTAAATCTTACGGCTACCATTGGGGGACTTCTGTAATGGTTAACACGAGTGCTATGTTATGCGTGAATAAGAAATTAAGGGCAATAAAAAACGGAACAAAAATAGATTTCTCTACTTTGCCCCGTCAAGTCGGGAAGACCCCGATTCAAATCGGGGCGACCCTCCCGCCCAGGCGGGATGCGCTACCAACACTTAAAAAAAGGTCATAAAAAAAACCGCAATCTCCGAATTAACGAAGTTGCGGTTATTAGTATTAGTTGAGTTGTCGGGACAATTTTCGAACTATTTTTTAGAGGATTTGAGAAAATTGTCAACGAAAAATATAGTTTAAAATATTTTAATATCATTATCTGCTGCAAAGATCTCCTGAATTATAATTCAATTTTGTGTCTCTTCACTTGGCGCTTTTTCTGGCGTTAGTTTTTCAATTTTGTGTCTGCAGCCTAAATTTTAGGACTTAAGAAAACACTATTAGTTGAATCTCTTTTTGACTCCTATTTAAGCACTTCAAATGTAAAATCTGGAAAATCTACTTTGACTTTATTCAGCAGTACCAATACAGAAATACTTTTCCCGCCTCCACCTATATATAAGGAGGTAAGACTAAATCATTGTCAAAACTTGATGCCAGCGCCGATAAGCAGGTTCAATGATGCCAGGGAATAATGTTTTTCTGCAGCGCTTAAATTTGTAACCTGCGGCCAGTCAGGGTAATAATTGTATTTAAGTGTTGGCGACGCACCAAAGTAGTTAGCGTCAAACGACAAAAAAAGCTTTTTGCCTAGTGTATAATCTAAACCAAGTGACACCCTATAACAAAAAGTAACAGGCAGCTTATCTTTTCCTTTACTGACAGAATTTGGCGGACTTGACAGATCAGGATAATAATAAGCGTAGCTGAATCCTGGCAAATCTGTTTTACAAATACCTAAAGATATCATAGGCCTTAATTCAAACCTGGTGCTTGAGGAAAAAGGGATCGAATAATATACTCCAGGCATTATTCTATATGATTTCCAGCTATCAGCTTTTACATTTACAATTAAATCATCAGTTCCATTCTTCTTAATATCATTCTTTAAGTATTCTTTATCCTGACCATTTATTGAACCTCCGATTAAAAAGGAAATGCCCAATGACTTGTTCAACTGATACTTCAGTAAAACATCACCGGAGAAGCCAGTAACCGCATTTCCCGATGTATCGTGTGGCGAAAAAGAAAATGATGTATGTGCAAAGCGGCCCAGCGGAATAGACAATCCAAATCCGACTTGCGCAGAAAATTTACTGTCCGATTCTTGCGCCTGGGAAATATACCCTATGCACAAAAAGACGATGATCGCTATTTTTTTCATAAAATATTCTTTATACTACTGGTAGACGTTCTAAATTGATGACTATATATTTTACCTTTTTATTTAATATTAAGCTAAACCTATCGGCACATAAGCCCGTAAGCCAAAACCCTTTGCTGTTACCTATTTTTGGAGCTCAATCTTTGTTATCTCATTAAAATAAATCTTTACGGGCGCTTTGAAAAAATGACTTTTGCTGCCAGTAATGCTGCTATCCTGCAATATCAACGTATCAAAATAAAAAGTCACTTTAGAATTATCTGCCTTTGTTATCCTTATACCGGTGTGGTTGGTAACCGGAAGCGTTTTTTCATTACCCTTTTTATCAAGGCACCTTATTTCCGTAAGCTGGTTGCCATATACCGCCTTGTAGAAAAAAAACGGCGCTTCCTTTTTTTCTATGCCCACATTGGCAAACTGCCCGGCAAGGCTTTGCGTAGTAACACTGTAGGTGGCGCATCCGCTCAGTCCTGTAATAAAAACAAATGCCATTGCGAACAAGAAAGAAAATCTCATAAAAACGCGTTCGTTTAAATTGACTTAAAAAATTCGATTTATTTTTCTTTTATAAATTCCATATAGTTTCTCCAGTCGCGTTCACTCCTCCAAAAAAACTTATTCTCCTTAAACCACGCATATGAAGGCGGAATGACTTCTAATGGATGAAAGATTACGTCACTGGCAGTTTTTACATATACTTTCCCCTTTTGTTTATCCTCTTCAGTTTCATCGAATAAAAATCCTGCAAATATGACTTGTAATGTATGTTGATTCTTTTTTAAAAACCATCTTTCTCCTCCCCACCAGGGTGTAAAGTTTGCAGCATGCCTCAAAAATTGAGTTTTTATAGTATCCCCCTCCATTGAATAAATGCCCCACCAATCCCCTTTATAAAATATATCTGTCTTTCCTTTTTTAGATATACTTTCAAAGTACTCATTGTAGGTCGAAAAGTTTTCTCCAACAAAAGTGTTATACAAAAAAGTGCCATCGTCAAAAAAAATCATATCTATATATGCAGTGTCTTTACTACTGGCAATAGACTCATAGCCACCCCATTCATTTCTGTTCCAATAACGATAGTACCCATTAATATCTATTCTATCGGACAAAGAAGTAACACCACCTTCCAACTTATTCGTAAAAGCAGTCTTCACCTTGTTAGTCAATTTTCGAGTGGTGTTTATACCTAAACACCCACAAAATGAAAGACAAAGAAGCATCCAATATCGCATT
>JADLCD010000009.1 GCA_020847395.1 Chitinophagaceae bacterium | reverse complement strand
AGTTACTATTACTGGAGTTTATATACCCCTTATAATCCTGTCCGCAAAAATAAAACAGTCCTCTTTAATTATATACCTGTCAAAGAACTTTTTGTTTATCTTTTTTCTTAAGGAAACGACATTGAATCATGAATACATAATAAGAAAAATGAATGATCTTGTCATAGTGCATTAAGTCTATTTGCAGAGATGCATCTATATAGTATTCCAGATTTTCTGCCAGTTTCTGAACTGCGATGGCGTTACGAAATAACGTGCAAAGTTGCCTTCATGTAAACTGACGAGTTCATTTTCTACCGTTTGTACAAATTTTTCCTGGTCGCTTTCCGGCAGCTTGAGGGCCCTCGTCTGAATCATAGGGATCGCTTCCGCTTTTGGATTGGGTGTGGTAATGATCTCCGAGATGAGAGAACGGATCAGATCGCGATATTGCATCCGGAAAGGGTCGGGTTCCCCCAACGACTGGCGTTGAACGGCATATTGTTTGGCAGAGCGGTCGTAGGCCCAGAGAAACACGTCTTTTAGCAATTCAACCCGGTTCAATTCATATACTCCAAGCAATCCGTCTATATAAAGTGTATCTGGCACCTCCACGAACGACAGTGGAGCAAGATTTTTTTTGTTTAAAGGAATATTGGCCGCTAAACGGGATACCCGCTTATTGACGTCATCAAAGGGTTGCAGATAAGGGAGCTGTACCATGATAAAAAAGGCCTGCTCAAACGGATCCAGGATTTGCGCTGCCTTATCGAGCATCAGTTCGAACATTTCTTCAATAAGCTGGGGTGTACCGGCAGGCGTATAGACAGACCCTGCTATGCCCACGCCGTGCGTTCTCAGGCTGCCGGAAGCAGCCGGATTAGGCAATAGGTTATTGGATAACAGGGCGTGCAGGCTTAGGACGGTGTACCGGTTAAAGCCAATATCGGCTGTATTATTGACAATAAATTCAATAGCGTCTTTATGATTAAGGATCATTTGGGCTTCCGACGCGGATTTGTTGTTGGCCGACACTCCCTGATCCAGAAGCCGTTGTGTGTCGAGCAGGGAATAGGTATTCCCTTCCAACCTGCTGGAATTCCAGGCCAGGTCGATCAATAACCGTTGTAAAATTTGTTTCGCATAAGTGCCCGCCGGGGCGTCCATCTGGGCGGTTACGCCCAGATCAGCTAACCGCTCTTTTTCCTGTTTTGTCAGGTAACTGCTGCTGTTAGGCTGGTAGTTGTCAAGAAAGTTCCGGTTATAGCCTACCGGCTGGCGCTTTTGTTGGGGTTGCGAGACGTATTGCCGGATCTCCCGTGCTTCCCTGGACAGCGGCAGTAAATCGGAGTTGATCATCTTTGGACTGCTGTTAGGAGCAACTTTCGCCAGCTCGTATCTGGTGGCGCGTCCTTTTCCGGTGGATACCAGCTCGCCCGACGTTATTAATTCCTTCAAACGCCTTTGCAGGGTCCGCCGGTCAGGAGGGCTTGTTAATTTGGCTTCGATGGCATCAATAGGAAGTCCGCCTGCCTTGCCGGAAAGGGTAAGGACAATTTCCCGTAAAACCTTTGCTGGATTTGCCGATTTAGCCATTGTCGTGATTTATTTATCGCGACAAAACTACGCATATTTCTGTCGTAATTATAGTTATAGCGACAATTTTATAGAGTTTTTGTCGCAATTTGGCTAATCAGAGGTGGAAGTAAAAAGTTTTTCAATAAAAGTTTCGGGGGCTACTCGTGCCATCATGGAGTGTTTATACCTGGCTCCTCAAAAACAGGAGCTCATGGAATGTTTTGAACTTATGGAAGGCTTGAATAATCTACCACCCAAACAGGTTCAAACTCTGCTTGAAAACTGTCAATCAGTCAAAGTAAAACGATTATTTCTTTACATGGCGGAGAAGGCGGATCACGATTGGTTCAAATATCTTGATCTTAAAAATGTGGATTTGGGAAAAGGGAAACGCAGCATCACTAAAAACGGCGTATTAGTTAATAAATACGGAATAACCGTTCCGAAAGAATTGGCAGAGCATGGAAAAAGTATATAGACAACAGGTATCCTTATTATTAACAGCATTGCCCGAGGTAGCAAAAGAAAAATGCTTCACGCTTCATGGCGGTACAGCGATCAATCTTTTTGTTCGCGCTGGAAAGAATAAAATCAAATATTCAAAAAGTTGTTCCCGATGTACACATCACCTCGCGTTTGGATGCAGGTAAATTCCAGGTTTCAGCAAAAAGGGTTGATATAAAAATCGAAGTCAACCTGGTTAACAGGGGAGCTTTGACAGAGCCGAAACAAATGCCTTTGTGCGAAAAAGCGCAGAATGAGAGAAGTTAAGGAAAAGAAGCATTTAAACATTATCACGATAGGCAAAAATGACAAAGCTCCACGTTACTGGAGCTTGTAGCCGAGATGGGAAAATTATCTAATGATATTTTGGAGGATTTTCTGAAGTTTAGTGAGTTACCTGACTGTCATCCTGGCTGAGAAGAATAAAAAAGATTGTTGAGGCAATACGATTTTTAAGGTTAAGATATAAGGATAGTATATCCATTAGCGGTATATACCAAGGGGCACCTCGCCAGAAATTGTGAAGTATATTTGCCTATTGTAATTGCGGCTGTACTGAATTGTAAAAGTCTGAACAAAATGCGCAAAAAGAAAATACCTACATAAGTAGGTATTTCGACGATATTTATTCACTGAAATCTTTCGATTCCAGGCGGGATTTATTTTTAATCCTCCTTTATAGGTAATGTAAAATTACTTAAAATCTGCAATCCTGTTAGGAAATCTGCAAATTAAAGTTAAGATAAACATAAATGATTGACCGTAAGCCAATTGTAAAATACAGTAGCTATACCAACAGTATTGTTTTTCCAGACAGGGTTTCCTCTGGTTTGTTGCCTGATTTTGCTGCTGCAGTAAAAACCTGGCAGTCAAGAAAGTCCGAAGACCTTGTTATTTTCGATTTCGGTAGTGTTCGAAAAGCATTTGCTAATGGCATGTTAGGTATTATTGCTATAGTAACGGAATTGAGAAGACAGGGAACGACTACAGTCATCAAACTACCAAAACAACCAGACGCACTCCGTTTTTTCTTTACCACCAGTTGGGCACATTTGCTTGATCCAACCCTTAGGGATCGCTATCGCCATAATAACAAACACTTTGTTCAGCATTTTAGCAGCTTTGAAGAAATTCCTCCAATCATCAACCACTTCATGGAAATCATTATGGGACATATTCAAATGCCCGGTGATGTCCTGGCTGCCCTGGAGTGGTCTATCACTGAGATCTGCGATAATGTAATAAATCATGCCGAATCAAAAACAGGGGGATTTCTTCAGGTAATCGCTTACCCCAAAAATGACCTGGTAGCTTTCACAGTAGCAGATGCTGGCAAAGGAATTTTACAATCTTTAAGGGAAGGGTTCCCCGAACTGAACAGTGATTTAGACGCTATTACGGAAGCTATAAAAGTAGGCGTGACACGTAATAGAAATGCCGGTCAGGGAAACGGACTTGCGGGCACTTCCCGTATAGCCGCCATGACCGGCGGTTCACTGGATATATTGACAGGTTCCGGCCGACTGTTATTACAAAAGGATAAACAGACACCTACAACTTTTATAAGAACCCAAGAATTCGCGGGTACATGCATCAGTGGACAAATAATAATGAGTCACGATTTTTCAATGGTAGAAGCTTTGTCGTTTGGCCCTGTTCCTTATAAGCCCTATTCAATTGTTGATGTTAAGTATCAAAAACAAGATGAGGATGCACTTTATATAAAAATGACTGAACAGATAGCAGGTGCAGGTACAAGAGCAGCAGGAAGAGAACTCCGCACTAAAGTGATAAATTTATTAATTGCAAAGCAAAATTATCCTATTCGTATAGACTGGCAGGATATAAACGTTATTGCCAGCAGTTTCGCAGATGAGTTTTTAGGGAAGTTGTTTGTGGAGTTGGGAAAAGAGAAATTTGAAGCCCTGGTTCAAAATTCAAATGTAGCAGAGGTCGTTGAACATATAATCAATAAAGCTATAACAGAACGATCCGCAACAGGTTAGTCAAATAATCAATTACCAGTCAATCAAATTTAACTTTAGAGGAATAAAAAAACGACAATTGAAGTTGTCGTTTTTTTACGTTAGGTTTTCCTACATGGGAGAAAAAGTAGCGAGGAGGATGGGAATTGAACCCATCTCCGCCTCGCGGCGGATATGAATTCTGCGCTTAGTGCGGAAGAGTTTGAACAAACTTTCTTCCAACTCCTGACTTCAGCCATTTCTCGTAAGCCATGGCTTCCAGTTTGTTTTCAAATATTTTTGTAAAAATCAATTGCCAGGGACGATATTTTGCAGTCCAGTCTTTTCCATATTCATTATGAGATCGTAAACGTTCTTCAATGTTAGAAGTATAGCCAGTATAATGCTTATTGTGAGGCTTTGAATAAAGAATATAAACGGTGTAAATCATAATTACAAAAAAAGGCTCCAATGGAACCTTTTGTAGCGAGGATGGGAATTGAACCCATCACCTCAGGGTTATGAATCCTGCGCTCTAACCAACTGAGCTACCTCGCCATATTACTATTTATCCTGATTCCTGGTTTCGGGGCTGCAAAAATAGGGGTTTTTGCATTTCTTTCTATAAAATCAATTTCCAATAAGCTAATTTTTAATAAGAAACAGGTGGTTAGACAACCACCCGTTATTAAACATGAGAAAACTTTGAACTTCAACTAAAAATGAATGATCCAGGAATGAGCTGAAGCTGTGATGAACCTAAAAATCCCCGGAGTATTTTTATAATGATATTTATGCAAGATTATACGCCCTCGAAACATTATAAGCATTATCAGGTGTATTGATAATTTCCATAAGTACCGGAAACAACTCCTCATTTCTATAATTATACCGGAACTCACATTCTTTAATATGAAGGTTCAGCATATTTTTATTCATACCCCTGAATTTATGAAGCCTGCTTTTGGTATGTTCCCAAAAATTATTTATCTCCGGCAGGGCATTTGCCAGGCCAGATGTATTATTAACCTGCGCGGGCAACAAGTGCAACCGCCACGCATGGCAATCAGCTATAGCCTGAAAATTTTGAAATGAAGATGAAATTTCATTTGTAGAACCTGGTACGCTGTTTATAAAAAGCTTCAATACGCTGTCATCAATATTTTTAAGCCACTGTGTAAATACTTTACCGTGGTTTACAGAAAACCCATAATAAAGTTTTTCCTCAAAACTATAATTGTCCCTGCTTAACACATCAACATATGCATGCGCCGCGGCGGTTTTTTTTTCGTAATGCGCAGCAATATGATTTCTTATCAGCTTAAAATAATTATTTACTGTAACGCGGCTAACACCACTTATTTCTGCAATTTGTGTAGCCGTTACATCTTCACAAAATAACTGCACTATTTCTTTGTATTTATGTTCTGAAAGATGTGCTCCTTTTAATAATTTATTCTTCATAAATAATCAACTATACTAATTGCTTTGAATTTAAAAATCAAAACAAAACACCGTAGGAAAAATATAAAATACACAAGCGGAAAATCTACGCCCATAAACGTTAGGCACTAGATTAATTTAGCAGATACCTACAACTATTTATACGTTCTGCATTATCTGCCTGATCATACAAGTATGACAATTATTCTGCAAAATTTGTTACAACAGCAAGCCTGTAACTATACAATAACTTTACCAGCGGTTATTATATGAGATAAGTGCAACACGATATAAACAAACAACTGTTTGTTTACTCTTTCCTGGTATATATTTCAATTGTTCCGGGATTGGTACTACGTGGGGCCGGAAAGGAATCTGTTTTTTGATAGTGAGTCATAAGCGAATCCCTTACACGAAAAGGATAGAAGTTGTTGAGCGTGGGAAGATATTCGAATAATACTATATCATAATAGTTTTTTGCAATTCTGTCTTCAAACATTATAGCTTCTCTATTAAACATACCTACACCTAAATGATACCATAATGGAAATTTAGTTCCTTTTTCGGGCGTATAAGGAATTTCCGCAGCAAGAAAAGTTAACTCAGACATGTTTAAAATTTTACCGCCTTTTTTGCTTTTTATTACATCCATATTCAACAGGCGGTCTATGCCTTTAGAAGTTTGCTCCGGAATTTTTATTTTTCTTAGGGTTTTCAGATTACTATTTACCCATCCTCCTTGCAGCGCAGCAATATCAGCCCCATCATTACTATTATTAAGCCTTGAGTTATGCATACCTACAACGTTTTCGCCTGTGGCAGAATATTGAACTTTTCCTTCCACAACTGTATCTTTAATAAATATGCGCTGCATGTAACTCCAAAACAAATTACTCCACCACATAAATACACCCAAACTTAATATGATTACAGCAAGCGGTTTATTTAAATTAACCGGCAAAAACCGTAAAATATTGTTAAGTATAAACACAAAAGCAAAACTGTGAAAAAAGATATTTCCTGTCTCTGGTGTATAACTGGTAATCTGGAAGATAGCCGCCATACAAAGTATACCAAGAGTTAATAATAAAGAAACACACTCTTTTTTGTTTAGAATAAGTGATTTGAAATGTTGAAATTTTCCGATACTCAATATTATAATAACAAAAAAATAGAATTTTAACCAATCTGATTCTCCAAAAAATTTATTTGCAACATCGCTCATCGCAAATCTTGCATTATGGGGCGGTTGCCCGTGATTAAACCAGTATCCAAAATCGTAGTTTGAAAAAATGATTACAATCAAAAAGAGGAATAATACAACCGAGCCATTATACAGCAAAAAAAGCTTCCATTTTTTATCTATCCACGCGTTATATAATAATAAGATGGTACAAAGCAGGAAAATTAAACCTCCTCCATCTTGTTTGGTAAAAAATGCGAACACGGTAAAAACAGCGCCTAAAATACATTTTATAATCACATGCCTATTACTTTCACTCATAATAACATTTACTACAAAAGCCAACCCAACAAAAGCATATACTATAACAGTATGGTTATACCCTGGCCAAAAATTTAAAAAGGAAAAAGATATGCAATACAGTAAAATTCCACTCCAGCTAACCGCAGGTGATACAGATAAACTTTTTAATATTGAGCGAAAAGCCAGCCCTGAAACGATATTAATAAAAACCTGCGCCTTTATAAGCGTAATCATCTGAGGTCCGAATATTTTAAAAAAAATCGCCGGTATAACCCAATACATTCCACCTAAAGGCAAACCAAAATCCTTAAATGGTAATTGCCCAATACTTATTCGGTAAGCTCCTTCCCAGGAAAGAAAGATATTAACCCTGTAAGGAAGCGTAAACAATAGTGGAATTGAAGCAAAAGCAATTATCAAAATAATTTCAACAAGGTTTAGTGTTTTTTTATTAAGCATTATTTGGAATTTATTTGAACTGTAGAGCCGGAAAGATATAAAGTTTACAATAACTTGTTAACAAAACTTTTCTTATGCCAATGGTTAAACTTATCTTTATAAGATTAGTAAATACTAACTAATGGCGTTCGCACGTTACTAAATATAAATATAATCTTCAATATATATTTTTAAGTAATTTCATACAATAAAAGTTAATACAATTAGTGAAATATCTACAGCTTTTAAGGCCAAAAGACTGGGCAAAAAATTTATTCCTATATATTCCTCTCTTTTTTTCGGGTGAAATTTTTGATACCGCTAAGATTTTAAATGTTTTTGTAGGCTTTGTAGCATTTTGCTGCATAGCAAGCAGCATTTACATAATTAATGATTATAAAGATATTGAAGATGATAAAAAACACCCAACAAAGTGTAAACGCCCGCTTGCCTGCGGCGCTGTTTCACCCGCCCATGCTTTGATAATTTTTGTATTGCTTATAATAGCAGGCTTTACAATTGCCTACTATACCAATACCAGGTTTTTAATTTTACTTGGGCTTTATTTTGTCATCAACCTGGGATACACATTTGGTTTAAAAAACATTCCAATACTTGATATTTTTATCATTGCCATAGGGTTTTCTTTGCGCATAAGGGCGGGCGGCGCAATAGCTTTTGTTGATGTTACAATATGGATGAACATTATGGTTTTTCTATTAGCACTTTTTATGGCTATTGGTAAAAGAAGAGATGATGTACTGCTGAAACTTTCTTCAGGTATCGATATGAGAAAAGCGGTAAAAGGATATACGCTTGATTTCCTTAATACTATGCTTGCCCTTGTATCAGCAGTAATGATTGTTGCTTATTTTATGTTTACTGTTTCTGAGCGGGTAATTGAACGGCACCACACGCAAAGGCTATACCTAACAGCTTTATTTGTAATGGCTGGTATAATGAGGTATCTGCAGATAATATATGTGCATGCCGACTCCGGGTCGCCTACAAAAATTCTTTATAAAGATCGCTTTATACAAGTATCTATCCTTTTGTGGATGGTTAGTTTTTATTTACTTATTTATGCAAAAAAAATTCCTTTCCTTTAGATCAATACTATGTCTGTAGCTTTAATACTTGGCGCTACTTCGGATATTGGCAAAGCAATAGCCCGGAAGTTTGCTGAAAATAAATATCAGGTTCTACTTGCATGCAGAAACACCGCAGCTTTGTCCACATTTGTTTCAGATATGAATATACGATATGGCATTCCATGCCATTCATATTCCTTTGATGCGACTGATTTTTCATCACACGAAAAATTTTACAATGATCTTCCGCTAAAACCGGATGTAGTGATTTGTGTATTTGGATATATGAATGATAATGAAGCTACAATTGCATCGCAGGTTGAAACGCTTAAAACAATCAATACAAACTATACCGGGGCCGTTACAATTCTCAACATTATTGCGGCTGATTTTGCAGGCAGAAAACAAGGCGTTATTGCGGGCATCAGCTCTGTAGCAGGAGAGCGGGGAAGACAAAGCAATTATATTTACGGCAGTGCCAAGGCAGGGTTTACAGCTTACCTTTCAGGGCTGAGAAATAAATTGTACAAAAGCAATGTGCATGTGTTAACCATACTTCCGGGGTTTGTGTTTACAAAAATGACCGAGCATCTCAACCTGCAGAAACTGCTTACAGCTACGCCGGAAAACGTTGCTGATTCCGTTTACAATGCTGTAAAAAAAAGAAAGAATATTGTATACATAAAATGGTTCTGGAAATGGATTATGTTTATCATAAAATCTATTCCTGAATCAATTTTTAAAAAGAAAGAATTGTGAGCAGATCAATAGCATTTTTCGACTTTGACGGCACCATTACATACAAAGACACATT
>JADLCD010000008.1 GCA_020847395.1 Chitinophagaceae bacterium | reverse complement strand
TCACGCATTAAATCATTTAAAGTTCCTTCTTCTCTTGATGCAATTATGTGAACATGGCTTGGCATGATGCAGTAGCAATATAGTTGCAGCCCTTTGTTTTTTTGGCAGTAAATAATACTGTCTGTAAGTATATCCTGATACAATCGCCTTGTGAAAATATCAATCCAGCCAATGGTTGTAAATGTTACAAAATATAAACCACCCGGAAAAGTTTTATAAACTTCAGACATTTGTTGTTTGCATATATGCAAAAATGATAATTTTTAGATTATTATATGATTGAAGTAAAACTTCCAAACACAAATCCCACGAAGCACAGCTTCGCGGGTACAAGAGGCATTTCCCAGGAAAAATTTCATTTTTCTTTGATAGGATACCGTATCGGCATAACCATTTGTAAATTCCATGTTATAATAATAAACAGAACCGATTCCATTACTATACGCCAATGGCCAACAATTATCATTCTTTTGGCCAAGCAATAAATTAACCATAAGGGTAAATAATAAGGAAAACGACTTTCTCATAAAACAAATATACAAAAAAGCCACGCTATAAGCGTGGCTTTTTTTAGCTTTTATTTAACAAGTATGACCTTGCCGTTTTTTAAAAAGAGATTAGCCAACAGTAAACAGTTACTCCTTCACGAACCTTGCATACCCTGCATTAATACCATTATTTATTTTAACTACATACACACCTGCTGAAAGCGAACTTAAATTAATACGCTGCATGGTGCTCCACTGAGGCAATGTTTTAAAATAAACTTCTTTACCCATAACATCCATTATCTGCAAAGTGCCTGATGTGTTTTGAGGCAAATCATAGCTTATTATAAAATTACCTGTATTGGGATTAGGCATTACCGTTACTCCCCCTTTAGGGGGTTGGGGGGTATAGGTGAGGTTTGTAAGTGTATCACATGCACTGCCAACCAACCTTCCTAAACGGTAATTAGGAAAGTTAGGTAATGTCATATTACCTCCATAATTTTGAGGTAATATAAAACTGTGCTGATTAAAATTACAGGCTGCTCCTGCACTATCAGGATTTTCTATGACATGCAGTATTCTCGGAAAATTTCTTGCACTTATGTAAATTCTGCCGTCAGGAGCTAACTGGTTAAGAAAAAACCATGCAGGATTTGGCGCAGAATAGCCATCAAATGTAGCCACATCAACTGCACTTGCTGCAAAATTGGAAGAGTAGGTATCATACTGATACGCTTTTGTATAATTATTCGCATACATATACCTGCTGTTGGGGGAAAAACTACAGGCAATACCTGCACTCACGGTATCAGGTAATATAGTAGTTATGTAATTGCTGAATAACCCGGTGCACCTGTCAAAATCAAATAATTCTATTCTATTGTCGGCACCAAACATAGCATATTTGCTCCCGTCAGGTGAAAAACAAGCCATGCCAGTAACATCATAATCTGCCAATCCCCCTGCAAATTTAGGATAACAAAATACTCCAATGTGCTGCGTGTAAGGACCAAAAACACCATAAGGGGTGAATAATAATTTATAATACATATCGGAATAATACTGGTGCGTTACCACCCAGCAGTCTCTGCCGTTAGCATGTTTGCAGGCTGTTATACGCCCTAAAAGCAAGGTGTCGTTTATTGCGACAACACTCTTGTAATTAGTATCAACAGCCCCGTTACCGCTATCGCCCTGCATATCAATAACTGTATATCGTAAACTGAAAGGCTGAATATCATTAGCACTGTCCTTATTAAAAAAATATTCTCCGTTTTCATGCACTAAATAATACCTGCTGCCGCCATCGCCAAACGGAAAGGTGATAGCCGGTTGCATAAAGTTGGAAGCCACCCCCCCCCCGATAGAATAACTCGGATTAAAATTTAAACTGTACTGCATGGTATCATGCTGCCTGTTGGCTATCCATATACCATTGGTATAAAACTGCAAATCACCCGATGAATCGCTTATGGCTGCATTTCCCATGTAAAATTTCATTTTTCTTTGATAGGATACCGTATCGGCATAACCATTTGTAAATTCCATGTTATAATAATAAACGGAACCGATTCCATAACTATATGCCAATGGCCAATAATTATCATTCTTTTGACCAAGTAATAAATTAACCATAAGAGTAAATAACAAGGAAAACAATTTTCTCATAAAACAAATATACAAAAAAGCCCCGCTTAAAGCGAGGCTTTTTTAGCTTTTATTTAACAAGTATGACCTTGCCGTTAACATCATCGGTTTTAGCGGATGAAACTGTATAAAAATATACACCCGGGCTAAGATTTTCAATACTGAATGCTTGTTTTGGCTTTTGAGCTAATTTTACTTTCAGCACTTCTCTACCCGTTACATCTTTGAGCCTGAATACGCCATTCACCGGTTCTTCGCTCAGGCTCAGGTTAAGCAATCCATTAGTAGGATTGGGATAAATGCCAATAACAAAATCGATTTTTTCTTTTGCCGTTGTTTCGCCCGCTTTTCTGCTGCCGCCACCTCCCATTAATGAGCAAAGCGCCCTGTCGTTAAAATAATATCGCCTGTCAATGAGGTTGTACAGTGCCCGCGCCTCCATTACACCGGGTCCGCCTGAATACAGGCATTGGTTTGCTAGGTCAAACAGGTTAACACTGTCAGCCCCTGTAAATATGCGCCCGTTGGCAAGAAAACCTAAAAACAATTCATTAAACTGCTTTTGATTGCTGCTGTAC
>JADLCD010000007.1 GCA_020847395.1 Chitinophagaceae bacterium | reverse complement strand
GGCTTATCATTTGAGGGGTTGATCTGTCTTTCATCATTCACTTAGATATCCCCGGAGGTTTTTTGAACTTCCATTTTGGATTTCGCTTATGATGATAGACAGATGTAATTACAACTTGTTTTGCAGAATCGTTTATATAATAAATAAGACTAAACGGATATTTCTTCAGCGTAAGTTTTTGTACGTCCTACGGTATCTGTCGGGATGAGCGCATGCTGCTTCAATTGCCCCCTGAACGGCTATAATAAACCCATCTGCGGCAATACTGCTTTTGGTTTCATACCAACCTAAGGCTTCTTCATATTCATCGGCAGCAACCGGATCAAAAAGGAATGTATAAACTAACATTCTTATTTTCTCTTTTTCCTTATAGCATCAAGTCTTTTGTTCATTTCTTTTGGTGAAACCATTTTTCCGCCATTCAAATAATATTCTACCCTGCGGTCAAGTTCTGTCTTAAGCTCATCTGTATAGACAACAGTTGTTCCTTTTATTTCATCCTTCACCATTACATAAATTGCCTTTAACTTTTTATCATCAGCTATTTCAAGGTAATTATGCAGCTCCTTTTTTATATCTGCTGTATTCATAGTATTTATTTGCTTTAACTTTTATTCTCCCGGATGGGTATTGTTTTAACAAATATAACGATATTTAAGGGCACAGATTATCTGGGCAGATGACAGCGTATCGGAGAAATATGAGTATTTTTATATTATGGATATGGAACTGCGTGAACCTGCTATTGCTTACGGTAAGCAAAAATTCAGCATCGAAGAATACCTGGCGATGGAAGAAACCGCTGTCGAAAAGCATGAGTATTACCGGGGCGAGATATTTGCCATGTCGGGCGCCAAAGTACCGCATAATCGAATAGCCGGAAATGTATATGCCATATTGCATCAAAGATTAAAGGGAAGCAACTGCAGGCCATACCATAGCGACCAACGCATTCATATTGAATCAAACACTTTATTTACCTACCCGGATATCTCCGTCGTTTGCGGTGAAGATATTACGCTCAATAACGACAACTGGAATATTTTAAACCCCATTGTAATATTTGAAATACTTTCACCCTCAACCAAAAACTACGACCGTGGGGAAAAATTTATGCTCTATCGTGATATACCGACCCTGCGGGAATATATACTGGTTGATTCTGAGCATGTACATATCGAAGCATTCCGCCTGAATGTCACCCATCGCTGGGAACTGGAAGAATACAATTCATTAGAAGATCAGCTTCCCATAAAAGCGATTAATGAAACAATACCGGTTTCAGAAATATATGATGGCGTGAAAATACCTGAACTATAAATGAAAATGATTGTATAAATTGGCAGGCATAATTCCATCATCTTACTGACACACCTGAGACGTAACCCATTGTTTACCTCCGTTTGTTAATAAAACCTACAGGACATGCAAACAAAATATGGCTTTACGTTAATGACTATTGACGAGTTTGAAACATATCTTTCAAACCTGATGGTGGCAAGAACCATCATAACCCTTCAGGAACATCATACTTACAGTCCTAATTACTCCTTGTTTAATGGAAGCAATCATTTTGAACTCCAAAGAGGAATGAAAAATCATCACGTAAACAATAACGGATGGGACGACATAGGGCAGCATTTTACTATCTTCCCCGACGGGACTGTAATGACAGGCAGGAATATCGAAAAATCTCCCGCTTGTATATACGGACAAAATGCTAATGCTGTTTGTATAGAAAACCTTGGAAATTTTGATGCCGGTGGTGATGACATGCTTGAAAGTCAAAAGCAGGCTATCATCAGGGCTACAGCAGCAATATGTTTCAAATTTAATATACCGGTCAATACCGACAGAGTGGTGTATCATCATTGGTTCAGACTGAGCGATGGCGTACGTAATGACGGAAACGGTGGGAATAAATCTTGTCCAGGGACGAATTTTTTTGGGGGTAACAAGGTTTCCAACTGCCAGCAAAATTTTCTACCCCTTGTAGACGCAGTATTAAACGGGCAAACTAACGACAACAGCAATACCATTATTAAATATGTATCCGTTACAGCAAGCACTTTAAATATCAGGAAGAAGCCGGGCAGCGGGTCAGCAAAAGCAACAGACCGCGATCCCGTAATATTCGGGGCAGTTTTAAGAGTGTATAAAATTCAAAACGGATGGTATAAAATCTCAGGTTCAAAAAATCACTGGGTGTATGGCAAATATACTGTTGACGTTACCAGGGCCACCGTAGTTGCCAACGTGTTAAATGTAAGGAACCAGCCTTCCACCTCCGGTTTAAGAATTGGCTCCCTGCAAAAAGGTAAAGAGGTATTTGTATACGCAGAACGCAACGGCTGGTGTAAAATAAGTACGGAAGAGAAATGGGTGAGCAAAACATTTCTTCAATAAAAAATGCGTCGAAACTATTGATGCTGCTGAATGATTTGTTCCAAATAGTTTGCCGGCACTACGCCTGACTGCCGCCATTTTACTTCCCTGTTTTTAAAAAGCATAAGCGTGGGAACCCCCTGGATATTATAGGCAGAAGCTCCCATTGGATTTTTGTCCACATCCACTTTTATGATAGTGGCCTTGTCCCCGATTTTATG
>JADLCD010000006.1 GCA_020847395.1 Chitinophagaceae bacterium | reverse complement strand
GTATGCAGCATCGTAAATATGTGGGGCGTACCAACAACAAGGAGTTTGAGAGGCTTGTCACACAAATATGACCAGTGCTGTGGAAATGTTGTTGGTGATGCCAACACACAATAGGCTATGCACAACAGCCGCGGCTGACGTCGGTCTATAGCCAAGCGTTGTGTGATGGCTGACCTACTGCCTAAGCGTTACTTGTTTCGCTATAATAATAGGCGTAAGTTTATAGTTGTATTATTTATGCATTGCCAGTTTAGGAAATTGAGATAAGTAAAAGCAAGGCAGCAGGTCTGGCTATGCACAAGGCAATGCTACCAAACCTGCGCCAGTGTGGTCAATGATTAAGAAGTTGGTAAAGCAAAAATTATTCAGAGAACTTTTATGAAGAGAAAAAAAATAAAACTCATTTTGCCGTATTTGTTGACTGTTATAGTTTTAATTTATACATGGTCTATAATAGTTACAACTGATTATTATGCAACACTAAAACATCAAATTGCGCTTATCCTTGCCCTCATAAACTTAGGCGCGTATTTTTTTAAGTTTGATTATGGAGTAATGTTTACAGGAATATTATTGCTATTAGCAACGTTTAATCTTATAGCATTATTTCCTGATATAGTTTCTTCTTCTTATTTTATTAGAATTGCAGGCAAGCAGATATCAACACCTACAATACAGGGAAGATCCCTATTGTTAATGATAATATTTCTTGTTATAAATTCTGGTTATCTAATTGAGGTGTATGCGAATTACAAGTATGCTAAAAAAAATAATGATCATGGAGAAGGAAGGTCATTATAGTTAAGTCTGAACTTTATAAATATAAAAGCCCGGCGCACAACGCCGGGCTTTTATATTTTACGAAGCATACGTCTGTTTGGTTTTTACGTCTCTAAGAAATCCGCCAATCACTCTAAGCAAAGCCAGTTTATCTTCCTGTGGCAGATTATCCACTTCTTTGGTTTCTCCGCGGAGTCTCTCTTCCGGGCTATATGTGCTGGCAGGACTCTGCGGCAGGCGGAGAATCAAAGGTTGTAATTAAAACTCCTGCCAGCAGGTAACCGCTTTAAAGTTTAGCATTTATACATTCAAACCATATTTCCCAGAACCTTCAGCATCACAAAGCATGATAATAATCATAGGGTCTATTGAGGACAAATATGTCCTTTACTATTACGCTGTCTAACTTTGTGCTATAATTAATTCGTGTCGGTTATGGGCACATTCCCTCTTTTTCGTAATGCATTTACCTTTGTTGTTTTGAATATTATTGCTGCAAATGCAGCATTTGCGCAGAACAGCTCAGATACCTCCGGTCAGCTTATTGTTACAGCCCAGATACGTCCGCGGGCAGAGTTAAGGAGCGGTGCTTTTCAACCTCTGGATAGAGGTGAAAACCCGGCTTTTCTGATCAGCCAGCGCAGCAGGGTTACATTGAATTACCGGTATAAAAATATATTGTCTTTACAGCTTTCTCCCCAAAATGTAAGTATCTGGGGGCAGGAGGCGCTTACACAGGGTGCAGGCGCTAATAATGGACTGGCTTTTTTTGAAGCATGGGCGAAACTTTCTATCACTCCTTCCGCTTTGCTGCAGATAGGCCGCCAGGTCATTTCTTTGGATGATGAGCGTTTTTTTGGGGCCCTGGACTGGGCGCAGGGCGGCAGGGCACACGATGCTGTTTCTTTTCAGTTTCAAAAGAAAACACTGGAATTTAAAGCACATGCTGCCTTTAATCAAAATTATAAGGAGCTATATAGTAATAACCTGTCTAATATATCCGGTGCGCTGTTTTCACCAAAGGATGCGGCAAATTATAAATGGATGCAAAATGCCTGGCTGAAATACAACCGGGATAAGCAAAACAGCTTTAGCTTTTTAGTAAATAACCTGGGTTTTCAGAATGCAAAAAGCAACGCTGATAGCAGTGCACAAACTTATTTTACACAAACCATTGGGGCTCATTATTATTTTTCCGGCAGCAAATGGAAATACAGTGTTTCTGCCTATTACCAAACAGGTAAAAATCAGCAGGGCATAAAAACCAATGCCTACCTCGTTGCGGCAGCTGCAGAACGAATGCTGAATACCCAATGGAGCCTTATGCTTGGCGGCGATTTATTGAGCGGTAATAATGCGGATGGCACTTTGCAAAAAAGCAACCATGCATTTATTCCTTACTTCGGCACCAACCACAAGTTTTACGGTAGTATGGATTATTATTACACCGGCAATGCCCATAAAAATACCGGGCTCGGGGATGCTTATCTAAAAGCACGATATAAGCCGGATGCAAGGTGGGTGCTTGCTTTAACAGCACATCAGTTTGTTTCCCCGGTTTCATTAAAAGAGGAAGGCAAAGCATTATCCGGCAACCTGGGCCAGGAATTTGATCTTGATGTTAATTATACCATTCATCCTTATGTGAGCCTGGTAGGTGGTTATTCCGTTTATGCCGTTACGCCTTCCACCCGGTTTTTAAAAGCTGTAACATCTTCTAACCCTTTGCAGCACTGGGTTTGGTGTACGCTGAATGTAAGCGCGGAAATCTTAAAACTAAAATTGTAAACAATACATTTTTCAACCAAATACCAAATGTTATGGCAAATAAACTAACATTATCAGTGCTGGCTGCACTGTTGCTTTTGGGAGCCTGCAAAAGCAATACAGAACAGGGCAATGCTTCCGCAAAGTCATCAGCAACAATGGAAGAAGCTAAAGGACAGCCTGAAGAAGCTGAAATTACGGCGGCTCCCCGTGTGCCTGCACCAATAGGCAACAGAGCCCCTAAAAAATTGATTGTAAAATTGCTCACCACCGAAATTCAAGGGGAGATAGCTGATAAAAAGAAATATACATTCTGGACCTTCAACAACATTGTGCCAGGCAGCTTTATTCGCGTGCGGGAAGGTGATGAAGTGGAGCTGCACCTGAGAAATGATGCCAACAGCGTATTACCACATAATATAGACCTTCACGCGGTAAACGGCCCCGGTGGCGGCGCTGAAGCAAGCTCTGCTGTAGCCGGGCAGGAAGCAGTATTTACCTTTAAAGCGATGAACCCGGGTTTGTATGTTTACCACTGTGCCGCACCTCCGGTGCCTATGCACATAGGCAACGGTATGTATGGCCTCATCCTGGTAGAACCTGCCGGTGGTCTTAAGCCTGTAGACAAAGAGTATTATATTATGCAGGGGGAGTTTTATACCAAAGCCCGTACCGACAGCGTGTTAGAATTTGACAATGACAAAGCTGTTGCTGAACACCCTGACTATGTTTTATTTAACGGTAAAAAAGGTTCCTTGCTGGGCGCCAATATGATTGAGGCTAAGGTAGGAGAAACTGTCCGCCTTTTTGTTGGAAACGGAGGGCCTAACTTAATCTCTTCTTTCCACGTTATAGGTGAAATTTTCGATAATGTTTACCAGGAAGGTGGTTCTGCCGTTACACATAATGTACAAACTACAATCGTTCCTGCGGGTGGTTCTGCTATTGTGGAATTTAAGGTTGATGTTCCGGGAGAATATGTTCTGGTTGACCACGCTCTTTCAAGGGCATTCAACAAAGGCGCTATCGGTAAGTTGAAAGTTACCGGTGAAAAAGATCCGAAAATATTCAAAAAAGGTGGATTTGATAAATGAAAATCCAATTCATTTATATTATCACATTTTCAGTAGTTATCTGGTGTGCTTCATGTAGCAGGGAGGAGGCAGTGCCGGATGTTGCAGCACAGGGGTTACAGGCAGCGCAACTTACATCGCGGGTAAAAATGGTGCAGATACCTGGTGGCAGGTATCAGCCTTTTTATGGCACAGATACAGCCCTGGTAAAAGTGGAACCGTTTTTAATAGATGAAAGACCGGTAACCAATGGCGAGTTCCTGGAGTTTGTAAAAGCGTATCCGCAATGGCAGCGTTCGCAGGTAAAACGGCTGTATGCCGATACAAATTACCTGCACAATTGGGTGGCTGATACCCTGTTACCCGCGGGTATTGATGCGGATGCCGCGGTTACACAGTTGTCGTGGTATGCTGCCAAAGCCTATGCCGCGGCTGTGGGTAAACGCCTGCCTATGCTGGATGAATGGGAACTGGTGGCAATGGCAGATGAAGTTGTACCCAATGCACGGCAAAAGAAATCTTATTCGGATAGGATTGTTGATTTTTACCTGGTGAAGAACAGGCAGTATAATGCCGTAAAGCAGTCGCCACCCAACTATTGGGGCGTATACAATCTCTTCGATTTGGTGTGGGAGTGGACGGATGATTTTAATTCCGTACTGGTAACGGGCGATGCCCGTTCCGGCGATTACAGCGACAATAATCTTTTTTGTGCAGGCAGCGCTACCAGCGCTACGGATGTACTGAACTATGCCGCCTTTATGCGGTTTAGTATGCGGGCAGGGCTGAAAGCGCATTATACTGTGGGTAATCTTGGGTTTCGCTGTGCAAAAGATATACCAGGTAATGGCGACATCAAAAATCAATAACAATGAAGCAGTTGTTTTTTATACTGGCAGCAAGTTTTTTATTTTTTTCCTGCAAGGAAAATACCGGGAAAAAGCAACTGCCGTCCAATTCTATATTTCACCTGGCTACCCAGTGGCAGGATCAGCGTAACCAGTCGTACCAATTAAATGCATTGAAAGGAAAAACACTGGTAGTGGTGATGATCTATACTTCCTGCAAGGCCACCTGCCCGCTACTGGTAGCTGATATGAAAGAAATAGAAAAGCAGATAAAGCCGGAATATCTCAGCAAAACATCTTTGGTGCTGGTAACCATTGACCCCAAAACAGATACACCCGAACATCTTGCCGGGTTTGCCAAAGCCGGTGGAATGGATGCGCCGCACTGGGTATTTTTGCGTAGTGATGAAGCCGCTACACAGGAGTTTGCCAATGTGCTTTCGATGAAATACAAAAAAATATCGCCCATAGATTTTTCGCACTCCAATATTATCAGTGTTTTTAATCCTGATGGAGAATTGATACTACAGGAAGAAGGCACCGGCATTAATGCAGAAAAAATAGCCGGCAAAGTGAATGAAACAGCAAAAAACAGTTAAAAAATCAGTGGTTATCCAAAAAACAAGGCAACAGGCATTCTGCCGTTGGATTACTAAAGCCTGCTCCGGAAAGCGTTTTGACTTAATGAGACCATATTCCA
Source organism: Chitinophagaceae bacterium (assembly GCA_020847395.1). Classification (GTDB taxonomy): domain Bacteria; phylum Bacteroidota; class Bacteroidia; order Chitinophagales; family Chitinophagaceae; genus Agriterribacter. The sequence goes on along the minus strand of JADLCD010000006.1, from coordinate 52,012 downwards.
TTTTACCACAAGTCTAAAATTTCCATCTTTTTTTTAAATAACACAGAAAATACATAGCTTTGAAATAGTTGTTTAACTAACTATATGCCAAACAACCAATTTAAACGAGGAGAACTTTACAGCTTTATTACAGGCGTTGCATCTACTGCTATAGGAAGAAGATTACAGAAGAAATTCAAACAGCAGGGTATTGATATTACTATTGAACAGTGGAGTGTGCTATATCATTTATGGAAGCAGGATGGTTTGAGTCAACAGGAATTATGTACAGCTACTTTTAGGGATAAGCCAAGCATTACACGGCTGGTTGATAATCTTGAAAAACTAAAACTGGTTAAAAGAGTGCCATCAAAAGAAGACAGGCGCATCAACCTTATACATCTAACCGATACTTCAACAAAACTTAGAGACGAAACAATGGGCATGGCAAATGAAACATTGAACGAAGCAATAGTTGGAGTAACGGCACAGGAAATTGAAATATGTAAATCTGTATTGCAGCGGGTTTACGATAATCTGAAATAACTATTGCTAAACATAAAATTTTGAACCATGAGTACCACAGTATCAACACAGGCAGCACTTAAAGGTGGCGAATGGATTATTAAGGAAAGCAATACTGCCGATATATATACGCCGGAAGCATTTAATGAAGAGCAGAAAATGATTATGGATATGTGTACCAGTTTTGTAAAAACGGAAGTGTTGCCTTTAATTGAACGAATTGATAACCTTGAGCCGGGTTTAATGCCTTCACTTCTTGATAAAGCCGGCGAACAGGGTTTACTGGGAATATCCATCCCCGAAGACCTGGGCGGATTGGGAAAGGATTTCGTTACATCAACATTGGTGAATGAAGGATTGGGTGGCGGGTTTTCATTTTCTGTAGCTATAGCCGCGCATACGGGTATTGGCACATTGCCTATTTTGTATTTTGGCACAGAAGCCCAAAAGCAAAAATATATTCCCAGGCTTGCTACAGGTGAATGGAAAGGTTCTTATGGACTTACCGAGCCTAATAGTGGCAGTGATGCATTAAGTGCTAAAACAACAGCTAAGCTTAGTGCCGATGGAAAACATTATTTGCTGAACGGGCAAAAGTGCTGGATAACCAATGGTGGTTTTGCAGATGTATATACGGTGTTTGCTAAAGTAGATGGCGACAAGTTTACTGCGTTTATAGTTGACCGTGGCATTGAAGGGTTTACGCAAGGGCCCGAAGAACATAAAATGGGAATCAAAGGTTCGTCAACAGTTCAGTTATATTTTCAGGATGCAAAAGTGCCTGTTGAAAATGTACTGGGAGAAGTTGGTAAAGGGCATATCATTGCTTTTAATATTCTCAATATCGGCCGCTTAAAATTATGCGCTGCTGCATTAGGTGGGGCAAAATCTGCTGCTACCACTTCTATTGAATATGCCAATACCCGCGAGCAATTTAAACAGCCCATTGCTAATTTCGGCGCTATGAAACATAAGATTGCTGAAATGGCAATTCGTATGTGGGTTGCGGAAAGTGCTTTATACAGAACGGCTAAATGGATTGATGAAAAAGAACAGGAACTATTAAGCAGCGGCAAACCTTTTAATGAAGCGTTATTGGGCGCCGCCGAAGAATATGCTATTGAGTGTGCTATGCTTAAAGTGTTTGGAAGTGAAGTGCTGGATTTTGTAGTTGACGAAGGCGTGCAGATTCACGGTGGCAATGGCTTTAGTGCAGAGTATATTATTTCAAGAGCTTACAGAGACAGCCGCATCAACAGGATATTTGAAGGCACCAATGAAATCAATCGCTTACTCACGGTAGATATGGTTTTAAAACGCGCCATGAAAGGGAAGCTGGACCTGATGGGGCCTGCAATGGCAGTGCAGAAAGAATTGATGAGCATACCTGATTTTGGCAGCGGAGATGAAGGTGCTTTTGCAAAAGAATTTAAACTGATTGCCAATATGAAGAAGGCGATTTTGATGGTAGCGGGAGCAGCAGTTCAAAAATTGATGATGAAGATCGAAAGTGAGCAGGAGATCCTGATGAATATTGCAGATATGGCGATTAATGTATTCCATGCCGAAAGTGCATTATTGCGTGTCGCGAAAATGGCTGAAGCACAGGGTGAACAATCAGCAGCGCTGCAAACAGATATTGTTAAAACATATTTATACGATACGGCTGACCGTGTAAATAAAAGTGGCCGTGATGCAATAAATGCATTTGCAGAAGGTGATGAACAAAGAATGATGTTGCTGGGCGTTAAGCGATTTACAAAAGCAGAGCCTTTTAATACAAAAGATGCACGCAGAAGAATTGCTGATAAGCTGATTGCAGATAACAGATACTCGTTATAAAATGTATAATATTTGCCGGTAAACAAGGTTGTCAAATTTGACAACCTTGTTTTTTTTGGGTAAAAATTACAATATGATTCTCGAAGCTATCTAACGCTATTAATTCTATTTTACCATGTAAGTTGTGCTTCTGATATATTTTTAAATTGTTTAAACTTATAATTATCCCACTCTCCGGCAACTGCCTGAATCAGTTCTGCTAACTCCGATAGTTCATTATTAACAAATTCTCCGTTTATAAAATAAGGGTAGTTTTTATTGAGAAACCCATCCAGTTTTTCAAATAACTCACGATTCTTTTCGGCGCTTACAATATTGCTATCAATTGCTTCGCGAAATACTCTTTTTAATTTTGGTTCAGCGTCATGCTTAAGTCCATCTATAACAGTGTTCACAAAATCTATTGAATTACCATCCTGGTACAAGGGATTGATGGTTTCAAAAGCTTTGTTGGCAATGTCGAGATAGGCTGTTTGATGCTCAGTTAAAAGTATAAACTGTTCATACATTTGTTTTAGCTGTTCTCTCTGTGTTCCCGCTTTATGATAAAACAGGCAAAAGGCTTCCTTGTCCAAATCACTCAATGTTTTTTTCTGATTGGCAATATCATCTTCCAGTTTTTTAATTACCGTTTCTGCATCGGCAGCATTATATTTTTCACCATCAAAATCAAAGGTCTCGGTATCAATCTGCTTATTGGCTATAGCCTTTACAATATCAATATCGCTTTCATTCTGTTTTACAGATTTAAACAAACCGCTGTTTTCATCTGTAAATATTTCATTAAATGTTTTAACAGGAGCAGTTGCTGATATTTCATCCAGGTTCCAATCTTTTACATCAATATACCTGCCATCATAAAAGCCTTTATATACTTCCGGCAAAATATACTGATCCCGATCTTTATTATACAATTCTTCAAACTCAATATGATCATATAACACGGGTTCTTTTTCCATTGTTACATTGGTATAAATTTTATCGGTCAGCATTTCCTGTAACTGCTCTGGTTTATCAAAAGCACTCCATGCCCTGGTAATATCCGGTTCGCTGTTCATATGCAGTTTATCAACGCTGGCTTTTCTTTCTTCAAGTGTGGGATGACTTGCCCATTGATTTTTAAAATTCACACGCGATGTAGAAAAAGATGCTACAAACTGGTAGGTGATATCCGGTAATTCTTTTGTTATGTCCAGCTTATGTTCTTTTGCCATTGTTTGAAAAATAGTAAGCTGGTTATTAAAAATATTCTTCGATTTTTTATGTTGTTTCAACATTTCACCTGCTTTGTTTATTGCGGAGTTGTAACAGTTTTGTGCAATCTCTATCCTGCTCAGCCCGGAAATTATATTATTGCCTCCTGCTACACTCGCTGCAATAGCATCTGCATGAAATTCCATTTCACGGCTCAGTCCCATATAATTTTTATTAATAACCGCATACATTTTTCGTAATATCCATTGTATGCCCTGCGCTATTTTACTGGTAGCCATAGCAAGAATAGCAAGCAGTCCGTGAATATTTCCCCAGGAGCTTAAAAAGCTGGTGTAGCTGTTATTCTCGTACAGCATATTATAAATCACGCGATTTACATTATAGGTAAAACTTCCGAGCTTCATACTTTTCTGGCTGAAATGACCAAACTCATGCGCCAGTACGGCTTTGAATTCGCTCATGTTTACAGAATTAACAAGTCCCAATCCTATTTCAAGATTTTTTCTTACCGGCAAAAACATACTCCAGAAACCGGAATTGTAAAACACACATGCATTTACATCAGGAGAAAGGAATATTTTCTTGGGAAACAATGTATTTGTTTGTTGCGTTAACTCGCGTATCAATGCAAACAAGCGGGGCTGCTCCGCTTCTTTAATTTCAACTCTTCCGGGGTTTTCATTTTTTGAAACAGCAAAAATGAATTTTATAAGAAAAAAAATAACAGACCCACCTACAGCAATTAATCCAAGCCCGAGAATAATCGTTATTAATTTTGGCAAAGCAATGATTATAGCAATACCGGCGTAAAAGCAACCAACGGCAAGTGCTATTGAGGCTGCCACCAACAACAGGTAAACAATGAAAAACATTACAATTGAAAAAACAACTTTTCCTGCCTGTTGCTTAAAGGCGCCTGAAACTTCAACCTGCTGTATAGGAGCGGTTGACTGGTTAGCTGACGATGGGGTATTCATATATGCGGGTTTATATTACACAACTTATGTAAAAAGAAACGAATAAAAAAAGTGTTTATGCTTTTTAAGAAATGATAATTTTGCCGCCGTATTACTGAAAATATTTACTCAGCCTCATATACAATTTATTAATGGCAAAATCACGCAGGTACGAAAATGAAAACGAGGGCACCCCTAAAGCAAAAATTTCGAGGGAAAATATTTCACAGGCGCTAAGCCTTTTTAAATACCTTAAACCCTATAGAACAAAATTTGTTTTTGCATTGCTGTTTATTGCTTTATCCGCTTTTACAACAAGCCTGTTCCCGTTGTTTTTGGGCAAGATGATTGATGCGGCAGTTCCTGGCACTACCATTCCTGCTGCAGGTAATACCGGCAGCTTTGGATTGGATTTAAAGAATATTCACTGGAGTGTGAATACCACCTTATTATTTATCTTCTTACAATTGGGAGCACAAACCATATTTTCTTTTATGCGGGTATACCTGCTTACGGAAATTGGAGAAAAAGCCCTGGCGAAAATGCGGCAGGATGTATACAGCAAACTGTTGAGTATGCCTATGTTTTTCTACTCCGAGAAGAGAGTAGGAGAATTAAGCAACAGGATATCTTCTGATCTTTCACAAATACAGGATGCCATTTCATTTACGTTTGCTGAATTTTTACGCGGTGTATTTACATTAATTATCGGGCTGGTTTTCATTTTCTGGATCAGTGCAAAACTGGCATTGATTATGCTGGCGGTAGTACCGGTGGTTGCCATACTCGCCGTAGTGTTTGGGTCACGCATCAGGAAAATGGCAGGAAAAGCCCAGGATCAACTGGCTGAGAGCGGCACTATTGTGCAGGAAACATTCCAGGGCATTGCGATAGTTAAAGCATTTACCAACGAATATTACGAGATAGCGAGATATGCAAAGAGTATTTACGCTGTTGTGCAAACTGCGATTACAAATGCCCGTTATCGCGGAGCATTTATAGCGTTTATGATATTCAGCGTGTTTGGCGGTATTGCTTTTGTGATGTGGTATGGTATAAATATGGTGCAATCCGGCGAGCTTAAAATTGGTTTGCTTGTAATGTTTGTAATTTTTTCTGTTTTGGTAGGAACAACATTTGCCGGGTTTGCCGATATGTTCAGTCAATTACAAAAAACATTAGGTGCCACGCAAAGCATCCGTGAAATATTACGCAGTAACGGAGAGCCTGTTGAACTCAGCAAAATTGAGGTTGAACCTGCTTTTGTATTGTATGGTAATGTAAGGTTTGATCACATTGCTTTTAGCTATCCGTCGAGAAAAGATGTGCAGGTGTTAAAAGATATTTCAATAACTGCCGGTAATGGGCAACAGATTGCGCTTGTGGGACCTAGCGGCGCCGGTAAGAGCACCATTACTTCATTACTGCTTAGGTTTTATGAACCCGATAGCGGCATCATTTTTTTTGATGATAAACCAGCGGAAAGTTTTCCTTTATCACAACTGCGCAAACAGATGGCTTTAGTACCACAGGATATTATTTTGTTTGGCGGAACTATTAAAGAAAATATTGCTTACGGAAAACCCGGTGCTGCTGATGCAGAAATTATGGCGGCTGCGGAAAAAGCAAATGCACACCTGTTCATTTCTTCCTTCCCTGAAAAATATAATACTATTGTTGGCGAGCATGGTATGAAATTAAGTGGAGGTCAACGCCAGCGTATTGCTATAGCAAGAGCAATACTCAAAGATCCTGCTATACTTATTTTGGATGAAGCTACCTCGTCGTTAGACAGCGGAAGCGAACAACTGGTACAGGAAGCTTTAGAAAACCTGATGAAGGGAAGAACTTCTTTTGTGATAGCACACAGGCTTTCTACCATTCGCAACGCGGATAAGATTATGGTAATAGATAAAGGTGTGATTGCGGAATCAGGCACACATAATGAATTAATGAATAAAAACGGTTTATACAGAAAGCTGAATGAGATGCAGTTTGATATCAGCGAGTTTGGTTCGCCGGAAGCATAAAGCAGCGTTATCTATGAATTCAATTTCTCCCATAGTATTGATGCTTGGTGCCAATGCTGATGTGGCAAAGGCAGCCATTCCTTTATATATCAGTAAGGAATATACTGTAATTGCGGCATCCAGGAGCACGGAAGAATTAAAGGCTTTTGCAAAAGATAAGCAGTTTACAGCGCAGCAAATGATGGTGCTGTATTTTGATGCGACAGATTTTAATACACATCAGAACTTTTACGATAGCCTTCCTGCTAAACCACATATTGTTATATATGCGGCGGGTTTTTTAAAAAATAATGAAGAAGCATTACGCAATTGGGAAGATAGTTTTAATATGATGAAAGTGCATTACTGCGGCGCCGTGTCTATACTGAATATTATTGCGATGGATGATGCCAATCAAAACCTGGAAAGAATTATTGGTTTATCTTCTCTTTCGGGTGTACGTGGACGTAAAAGCAATTTTATTTATGGCAGTACCAAATCTGCATTTACACAATACCTTGCCGGCTTGCGGCAATATTTGTTCAGCAGGAATATACAGGTGAATGTGATTGTTGCTGGTTATATACGAAGTAAGATGACTGCGGGGCTCAATCTCCCCGAATCATTGATGCTTGAACCATCCTTTATTGCAAAAGCGGTTATCAATGCCGGCAGGAGTTTCGTTATTGTTCCCGGGTTTAAATGGAAAATGATTTATTATATACTGCGGCTAATGCCGGAGCGGCTGGCGGCGAAGCTGCCGTGAGGAGGTTCCTGTAGACTTGTGCCGTCTTTTCGACCGAGCCAACACGAACACTGTAATTAAATCACTCTTACGCGAGGAAGAAATCTGCCGGGCATTGGTACTGATGTTTATCTAAAGTCAGGTAATTCGTTTTTTCCATATAGGATTTAAGGCTGAGATTGCTTCTCCCGCCATAATATTCTTTCAATTCAAATGATCATGTGGGCGGGATCGCAAAGACGGGCGTGAGCGTGATGAAATATATGCTTTGTGTTAGTACTGGTAGTAATAAATAATCACTCTGGCACGTCTTTGCAATCCCGCCAGCAGGTTGTATTTAGTTAGATGTTTGTTACGGCGGGAGAAGCAATCTTCTCTTTCAAAAATGTACAAGAGATCGTTTCTTTCTTATTTTATGATTTTTTATCGCAGACCACCTGAAGGTCATCTCTATATTTTACACGCTACGGGTTGGGAGCTTATAATAACGATAAGAGATTTTATAGCATCTCCTGTCATTAATGCATCACTTTTCTATTGCATACATTAAAAAATGCTGTATCGGAAGAAAATCTCCTTTACGATATAATGTAAAACCATTGGCAGACATTTCTTTATTTGCCTGTATTACCGTCATTTTATGCAATGGCTTTATGGGTACAGATGAGTCTTCTCCCTTATATTCAATCAGCAAAATTCTACCGCCGGGCTTTAATGCTTTTTTGATAGACTGTAATATTTCATGCGGGTACTCCAGTTCATGGTAAACATCTACCATTATGGCCAGATCGACGGAATTGCCGGGCAGGTTAACGGCTACGGAATCTCCCTTCATCACTTCAACTATACTATCCTGTAATTTTTGTTTTTCATTTTTTAACGCATCAATCATTTCATCCTGCACTTCTACGGCATATACTTTTCCTTTGCCTAACTTTTTCGCCATCCTGAAACTATAATAGCCTGAGCCGGCACCAATATCGGCAACTATCATTCCGGGTTTTAGTTGCATACTGTCAATGGCAGTTGTCACATTTTCTTCTTTCTCTCTTTCGGTTCTGTTTAACCAGTCTATCCCACCGGGTCCCATCATGTGCGCTATCTCTCTGCCCTGGTAATATTTACCAATACCATCAGTGGTTTTATTGCCGTAAGTATATAGTTTTTCCTGTGCAGGAATTGCAGGTTTATTTTGCGCAGTATTACAATTAAGAAAAATTCCTGTAAAAAAGGATATAAGGATGCTGTACTTCATATTTGAACCACAATGACACAAAGGCACAAAGCATCACAAAGAAGACATTGTGCAACTTCGTGTCCTGGTGTCTTTGTGGTGAAAAAAATCATTTCTTCTTCAATCCACTCAAATACTCCACCAGGTTCACCAATTGATTTACACCCATGCCTTCTCCCAAACCTTCCGGCATGAGTGATTGCTTGAGCGCTGTTTTACTTACTATTTCTTTCTTCTTGTGTTTCTCTACAGCGCCGCCAATGGTCTTTATACTTATTTCATCTTCCGTTTGGCTGGCTATATAACCTGTTATTTCGCTGCCGTTTTTTAATTTGAATGTGTATCCTTCAAATCCAAAGCTTATCCCTTCGCCGGGCTTTAGTATGGCAGTATATAATGCTTCTTTCGGCAGCTTTGTACCAATTTCCGAAAGATCAGGGCCGAATGCAATGCCCTTACCCTGTACCTGGTGACAAACACCGCAATACGTACTATAGGCAACCGCACCTGAATCAATATTTCCTTTCATGCCCATCATAGTTGAAATACCAGGCAAACTGTTTTTTGCAACAGAGGCGCCTCCCGTGTGTTTTGCCGCTTCTTCTTTCAGATCCTGCCTGTACGATTTTGAAAATACGTCCCATGCCGTAGGTTGTATATCTTCTGAAAACTTATTTTCCTTTGCCATCTTCAACAATATCGTTTGCCCGTTCCATCCTGAAGCAAGCGATACGATGGCTTCTTTGCGCAGGTCAGTATCTTTCTTAGTATCTGTGATCAATTCCTTCAGTATTTCTTCAGCATTTTTATCCGCGGTTTTTCCAATTAAGCGCACTACTTTTTTAGATTGTTCATTACCGGCATTGATCATATTTTTTAGATATGCGCTACCTCCTGATTGAAGGATGTATTTCAACGCGTCTGTTTTTGTTTGTGCATTTTCATTTTTATCAAAAATCGCTATCAACTCAGCATTCTTTCCTTTGATAGTATATTTTCTAAGCAGGTCAATATACGTTTGCGTTCCGGCTACATTGTTTAGTCCGCTTTCAAATGCTTTTTTCAGTTGAGGGGTTTGCGGTGTTTTAGGATCAAGTTGCAATAATGTTATTGCGTTTATATAATCCTGCTGCGGGTGATTTGCCTCCAGCAGGGATAATAATGCTTTTGTTTTTGCCGGGCCTTTATGAAAATCGAAAGCCCTGAAATACTTTAACTGCGAGTGCGGATCAACGTTATGATCTGATATGATGCTCACCAACATTGGCAAAGCCGCATCTGTTCTGGCACGCCATACAATGTCTTTGCCGGCAACCGTGTTCCAGTTATTGTTTACCAACTGCAGCCATGCAGGAAAAAAAGTATCCCATTGCTGATCTGCACCGATACCCAATGCTTCCAAAAACCACCGGTCTTTACCATCATATTGTTTGGCAAGCTGTGCCCATAAAGCCGGGGCGCCTGCAGCACTGTTATGATGCAATGCAATCGCAGCTTCTCTTCTAACCTGTATATTATCATCATTCAATAATGATTGCACCATCTGCAATGTATCTGCTTTTATTTGTAATCCTGCACGTAAAGCAGTGATGCGGATATCAGCATCTTTATCTTTTAATGCCTGCTGCGCATAGTTCAGCCCCTTGCCCGGCATCTTGCTTAATAACCATAATGCCCTTGCACGAAACCGGGAATTATTTGATTGAAATAATTTTTCCAGCGCAGGTGCTGCCTGTTCTCCGGCGCTATTTAATTTTCGCCAGGCAAGATATCTTGTTGAAAGATTAGGGTTTTGCAACGCTTTTATCGCTCCATCAATAGTGGTCACATCAATTTTAGGTATAGTATATTTTGTATTACCCTTTGGCGTTACCCGAAAAACACGTCCTTTTTTAAAGTCGCCGATATTATGCCCGCCAACGCCCGGGTCATACCAGTCGGCAATAAACAATGAGCCGTCGGTTGCTACGCATACATCCGAAGGACGAAACCAATTATCACCTGTTCCTTCTGCTATATTATTGATGCCTGCTTTATAACCTGCGCCATCATTCGATACGGCATAAGAGCGAACAACGTTAGGCCCGGCATCGCTGTGAATAAGTTGGTTGTGGAAACGCTCAGGCAATAAATCGCCTTCATATACCAGTATACCCGTTGGTGAACCGCCGCCTGTTTGCAGCATATTGGGCACCACGCCGGGGTCATTCAAATGCCAGTGGCGAAAAGGAATGGAGTCTTCAATGTTCACTCTTCTATCTCCCCATGATGCGCCGGTATTTTCATCCTTATAGCCAAAGTTACCGTATTGCATTACATAGTTTATGCGCACACCTTTATTGCCATCATCATCATTATCAGATTGCCATAGTGTGCCATACGAATCTTCTGCTATTTCATAAGGATTTCTAAAGTTGTTTCCTAATACTTCTATATTCTTTCCGTCAATATCGCAACGGAAAGCCATACCCTCTCTCCAGGGGTTGCCGCTGCTTGTAATCTCATGCCCATGAATATCTTTCAAAAGATTTCCATGTTTATCTTTCAGGCTGTCGCCGGCATTGCCAAAATTAAAATAGAGCTTACCATCAGGTCCGAAATTGAAAGCGTGTATAGCATGATCATGTTCAACGCCGTTGATGTGAGAGAACAATGTATCTTTTTTATCGGCTTTCCCGTCATTATTTTCATCAGTAAAAACAAAAACATCAGGGCTGCGGGAAACAATTACTTTATTGCCCAATACTGCTATACCAAGTGCGGAGTTAATATCTCCTCCCTGGTAAAAAACAGTTTGTTTATCGGCTTTGCCATCTGCATCTGTATCTTCTAATATTACAATTCTGTCGCCTTCTTTATTATAGGGGTTGTCGGGATGAAGTGAATAACGATAATTATATCCCTCGCATACCCATACTCTTCCTCTATCATCAATATCCATATTGGTTGGGTTAACCAGCATAGGCTCGCTGGCAAATAGTGTAATATCAAGATCCTCCGGCCATTTTATTCCAAGCAAAGCGTTTTCGGGTAAATGTTTTTCCTCTTCGGTAAGTTGTTTGGGTTCAGCAGGGTTTTTACCTGGCTGGTCGCAACTATAACAGTATATGCTAAAGGCAATAAGCAGTAAAAATAAGTTCCGTTTAGAGTATTTACGGAACGGCGCTAAAAAAGTTTGCATGACAAGAAGTGTGGTTTTGACAAATATTATTTTGGGGAAAGGTTAAATGTAAAAAAAATTATGATGTTAACTTAACCTGACACAGGTATATTAACGAATCATGGCTTTGCATTTTAAAAGCGTAAAGGAATTACTGTCACCCATCCACTTACCTTCCGGCGTGTACAGCGCCAGCCGGTAGTTGCCCTGGGTAAAGCTGGTAACAGCAATACCCTTTTCAATTTCGCTGTAAAAGATGCCTGAGTTCAAAGCACCCAGCACATCACTGTATATTAAAGCATTTGACGTGGTATTCATGATTGTGAAATAACATCTTGAAAATAAATTCCTGCCTTCAACCTTCAACCTTCAGCCCAACGCCATCCAGAGAAATAAAAATTCTGTCTGCTTCCATAGTTGCAAACTCCATTACATTATCAGGCCGTGTACGGCTTGTGTTATTACTGAGATTATTTACGTTCACCAACTTCAGCTCTTCTTTAACGGTAAGCACTCCTTCAAAAGCAGCTTCGGGAGTTATTTCAGTAATAACAAGCGGCAAATCTTGTTCATCTGTCAGGTTGTTATTCTTGGAGCAGGCTGCCAGCACAAAAGCCAGGCAGCAGCCCTGGTACTTTAAAACTTAAAGTAGTGGTTTCTTCGTATCATCTTTTTTTCCGCAATGGCCATTGACACATAAGAAGGTGGTATTCCAATCTGCCATCCAGAAAAGGCAGATCCTCCCATTCTTCCCGGCGAGGTCAGTCATTTCTTTATGCAGATAGGGATAGTCTTCTTTGGCTTTTCCGGAATGCATGAACCTAATTTATTTGGTGATAAAGCTATTGCCTTTAGGAAAAATTACCTAATACAGCAGCGTGTTTTGTCCTGATTTTCTTTGATTGTATTCATCTCCTTAGCGCATTATGATGTACCTTTGCGCCTCGTCCCGCCGGTGTGCGGGACTTTAAAATTATCAGCAGTTATGATTTCAGTGAACAATGTGTCGTTATCCTTTGGTAAAAGGGTATTATTTGATGAAGTAAATCTAAATTTTAACAAGGGAAACTGTTATGGTGTTATTGGCGCCAATGGCGCGGGTAAATCAACATTTTTAAAAATTTTGTCTGGAGAAATTGACCCTACAAAGGGGACCATAGATATTACGCCCGGCGAGCGTATGGCGGTATTACAGCAAAACCACTTTGCGTTTGATAATCAGTCTGCATTACATACGGTAATGATGGGGCATAATAAGCTTTGGGAAGTAATGCATGAAAGAGATGCTATATATGCCAAAGAAGATTTTAGCGAGGAAGATGGTATTCGTGCAGGTGAACTTGAGGGTGAATTTGGAGAAATGGGTGGCTATACTGCGGAAAGCGATGCAGCTACTTTGCTTGGAGAGCTTGGTGTTACCGAAGAGTATCATCAGACACTAATGAAAGACCTGCCGGGTAGCATGAAAGTAAGGATTTTGCTGGCGCAGGCTTTGTTTGGCAATCCTGATATCCTGATTCTCGATGAGCCTACCAATGACCTTGATGTGGAAACCATCAGTTGGCTGGAAAACTTTTTGGCCGATTATGAAAATATTGTGATTGTGGTGAGCCACGATCGTCACTTTCTCGATGCGGTGTGTACGCATGTGGCAGATGTTGACAGGCAAAAAATTAAAATATATACCGGTAACTATACCTTCTGGTATGAAAGCAGCCAGTTAGCAGCGCGTCAATTAAGCGATAAGAATAAGAAGATGGAAGACAAGCGTAAAGACCTGCTTGAGTTCATCGCCCGGTTCAGCGCCAATGCTTCTAAAAGTAAGCAGGCTACTTCCCGTAAAAAAGCTTTGGAAAAATTAGTGATTGAAGATATAGAACCTTCAAACCGCCGCTACCCGGGTATTATTTTTAAACAGGACAGGGAAGTGGGCAACCAGGTGTTGAACGTAGAAAAACTATCAAAAAAAGCAGAAGGCGGAAGAGCGCTTTTCAGTGATGTTAGTTTTTCTGTGAATAAAGGAGATAAGATCGCGTTCTTTTCAAAAGATCATTTAGCGCTTACTTCCTTCTTTCAAATAATTAATGGAGAAGAAAAAGCAGATGGCGGAAAATTTGAATGGGGAACAACGATCACCAAAGCATACCTGCCAAATGATAATGCAAAATATTTTAAAGACGGAAGCCTGAACCTGATGGATTGGTTAAGGCAATATGTTCCACCAACTGTTACAGATGCAGACGAGCCTTTTCTCCGTGGCTTTCTCGGGAAAATGCTTTTTAGCGGAGATGAGATTATGAAGAAAACAAGTGTATTGAGTGGAGGAGAAAAAGTGCGTTGTATGTTGAGTCGTATGATGATTCAGAATCCTAACCTTGTTATTCTTGATGAACCAACCAACCACCTTGACCTGGAAAGTATACAATCCTTCAACGAAAGTATGGTAAACTTTAAAGGTGTTGTATTACTCACCTCGCACGACCATACTTTTATGGAAACTGTTGCCAACAGGGTAATTGAATTAACGCCTAAAGGTATTATTGACCGCCTTACTACGTTTGATGAATATCTTGCAGATGAAAGAGTGAAGCAGTTGAGGGAGACGATGTATGAGGGAAAGGGGGCAGCCCATCCCGACCTTCCCAAAGGGAAGCAGATCAAGCCACAAGGCCAGCTTTTCGGAGAGGCAGATAAATAGTAGAGATGTTGAACGTTGCAGAGTAGAACTACAGAGAGTTGAATTGGAAGTTATATGGCTTATTAAAAAGATACAGCACCGCCTCCTTTCCTTTGGAGAGGAGGAAGGAGGAGAGGCTGATAGAGTTTTTTATTTAATAACGCATGGCCCGAAAGAAAAACAAGATCAGTGGATGGAAAGCTTTGCTGTACTTAACAGGAGCAATGCTGCTGATAGCAGCGGGAATTTACGGCTACCTAAAATACAAAGAGTATCATGTTCATTTTGTGAGATACTCCGCTTTCGGCATTGATATTCCGGTTAATTATGATATTCACGGTATTGATGTGTCGCACCACCAGGATGTAATTGACTGGGGCGAAGTAAAAAGCATGAATATAGAAGAGATGCACCTGGGCTTTACGTTTATAAAAGCTACTGAAGGACTGGTAAATGTTGACCCTATGTTTAAACGCAACTGGTTTAAAGCACGTGAAGAGGGGATGACAAGAGGAGCCTATCATTTTTTCCTTGCAACAAAAAGCGGCAAAAAACAGGCAGATAATTTTATAGCCCAGGTTAACCTGGAGCCAGGTGATCTTCCCCCTGTTTTGGATATTGAACAACTTTATGGAGTAAAGCCAAAGGACTTGCGGATACGGGTGAAAGAATGGTTAACCACTATCGAGGAATACTATAAGGTGAAACCTATTATTTATACCAATGTTGATTTTTATGATCATTACCTTGGTGAAGATTTTGATGATTACCCGCTATGGGTGGCGCATTATCTTCAACCACAAAAACCACGTATTAAACGTGTTTGGACTTTTTGGCAACACAGTGAAACCGGCAGGGTAAACGGAATTATCAACAGGGTTGATTTTAATGTGTTTAATGGCGACTCATTAGCATTTCAACAATTGCTGCTACAATAAAACATTTATCATGGCAAACGAAACAGAACCGGAGCTAAAAGAATTTTTGATTAAAATCCTGCAGGTTGTTACGGCATTGGTGGTCTGGTCAATCATTACAATGTTCTTTGGGTTATACCTTGAGTGGGCGCATATCCATCATCATTTTAATATACTTAATGTAATCTTTTATGTTTGGTTTGTAGTAAGCCTGACAGGGCTTATATATTTCTTTTATAAGGTTTGGAAAAGGTAGAGGAGGATGGTATAAGGTATATGGTATAAGGTTGCAAGGCGTGATACAAACTCAGCAAATAACCCGCTTTATATTCAGGGCGTCATCAAAAACTACAAAATCCGCGGCATAATTTTTTTCAATCCTTCCAAATTGTTTTTTTTCATTCAGCAATTGTGCCGGGTATGTTGATGCCATCCTTAATGCTTCTTCCCGCGGGATATCTGCAAAAGCTACAGCATTTTTTACTGCCTGCATCATTGTTAATGCTGATCCGGATAAGGTTCCGTTTGGTAAAGTATACCTATCACCTTTAAATACATGTTGATAGCCGCCTACTGAAGCTTCAGTAACAGCATCTGTGATAAAAAATAATCTATCCCCCATCAGCCTTTTACTTATGCTTAATGCTACAAAATCAACATGAATACCATCTGCTACTATGCTGCTCTTTACATTACTATTATATACTGCGCCTACCATTCCTGGTTGGCGGCTTTGAAAGGCAGACATTGCATTAAACAGGTGAGTAGCGGCAGGAATACCCAAGGATATTTTTTGCATCGCTTCGTGATAAGTTGCATTGCTGTGACCTACGGAAACAATGATATCCTGCTCCATTAAATACGTAATAATTTCTTCGCTGCACATCTCAGGTGCTACTGTTATCATCTTGATGACACCCCTGCCTTTATTGAGCAGCATCTTTACTTCTTCCATTGCCGGGGTTTTAATATACTCGTATATATGCGCTCCTCTTTTTTCGGGGTTAAGATAAGGCCCTTCAAGATGAAGACCCAGCAAACCTTTACCTCCCTGGCTCCAGTATGCTTTTACTGCTTCAATTCCCTTTAAAAATACATCTATTGTGTTGGTGGCTATGGTTATCATAAATTGCGTGCAACCGCCACCAAGACAATACTTATATGTAGCCTGCAAAGCTTCAACATTCAACTCTGCTGAAAATAACTTTCCATTACCGCCATATATCTGCAGATCAATAAACGCAGGTGCAATATTTAATCCTTCAAGATCTTCCTGCTGCAAGGATCTGTCAATATTTTTTTCATCACTAATATCCTCAATGATATTATTATTAACCAATATGGCTTTGCCGGTTAGCCTACCAGCCCCGGTAAAAATGTTGCAATTGGTATATGCTTTTCTCATTTAATATTATGGTTCAATTGAAAAACTATCCCCGTCTTTCCAAAATGGGAATTTTGATCTCACCTCTGTAAGTTTTTCTTTTTGCAAAATAATTGTGTGAATATCTTCTACATCTGCTTTTGTATATAATACCTCTCCCAAAGGATCAATAATCATTGAATCACCACTATGATAAATACCATTGCCATCATCTCCTACCCTGTTTACAGCAGCAACATAACATTGGTTTTCGATAGCTCTTGCCTGCAATAATGTTTTCCATGCATGGGTACGGCGCTGCGGCCAATTCGCTACATAAATTATGAGATCGTATTCAGGTATTTTTTGAGCATCATCCAGGCCGGTGTTTGTATTTTGCTGCCTTACCCACACCGGGAAACGCAGGTCATAACAAACCTGTAGATTTATTTTCCACCCTTTTACTGAGGCTATTAATCGTTTTTCCCCGGCAGTGTAATATTTATTTTCTCCGGCAAAAGCAAACAGGTGCCTCTTGTTGTACCAGCCGTAATTGCCATCAGGCAGCATCCATATCAACCGGTTAAAATATCTCCCATTGTCTTCAATAATCAGGCTGCCGGTTAAAATGATTTTTTTTTGAGCCGCAATGCTATTCATCCAGTTTACAGTAAAGCCATCCATTTTTTCGGCCAATTTTTCCGGCTGCATTGAAAAGCCGGTGCTGAACATCTCAGGAAGTATAACAACTTCAGTTTTATCCGCTATCTGCCTGATCTTTGATTCAAACATCTGCAGGTTTGCATTCCTGTCTTCCCAAAAAAGATTTGTTTGAATAGTTGTTAAAGAAATTGTTGACATAAAAAAGCAGGCTTACGAAGAACCTGCTGCAAAATAATATATTAATACCAGAGATTAATTTATACCTGCATTATTAATAAAGTTTACTAATGCTGCAGTATTTTTTAAATTGAGTTTTTTAAGAATATTATGCCTGTGAACCTCAACCGTTTTTAAAGTAATATTTAAATGTTGAGCTATTTCTCTTGAAGATTGTCCTTGTTTTATCAGATCAATGATTTCTACTTCCCTTTGCGAAAGCAGGTTTACGTCGGGCTTTTCAGAATCTTCCAGTATTTGTTCTGAAAGAATAGTCTTTACTTCATTACAAATATACTTATGCCCTAAAGCTACTTCGCTGATGGCGATGATCATTTCTTCCTTTGAAGAATTTTTAGTTATATAGCCAACTGCTCCCATCTGTAACATTTTTTTTGCATAAGCAGGTTGTGAATGCATGGAAACACCAATGATCTTAGAAAACGGGGAAATCCTTCTTATTTCTTTGGTAGCTTCAAAGCCATTCATAGGGCTCATATTAATATCCATTAAAATAACTTCTGGATGGCTATTACTGGCTAACTCAATGGCTTGCTGACCGGAATCGGTTTCGGCAATAACGCAAAAACGATCATCACTGTTCAAAATAAAAGACCAGGTATCTCTGATAAGCTTATGATCATCTACAATAAGTATTGTGATTTTATCGGTTAGGGAAGAATTTGATAACATGGGGGGGATGAGGTTTGTTTAATAATTATATAATTATGCCTTGAAAAATAATTAAAAAGGCGGCAAAGACTGGCAGGAGAATTTCACTGGGTTAGGGGAGAAAACCTAACAGAAAATAATAAGGTTTATGAGCGCAAGTTAAAGTAAATCAAATATTTCCTATATGGTATCCTTGTTTTTTTTAAAAAAAACATTTAATCAATTTTCCTTTACTTTTTACTACAAATAAACCATTATTAAATTATCCTAAAATACCAAAATAAACAAACCTTAGTATAATTATTTTTAATTATACCTTTACTTATCTGGCTGATTAAACAACCTTTGGTTATAATTGCCCGACTAATATTTAACTTAAAAAAAACCAACATGGCATTCAATTTTATTAGCGCTGTTAATAATTTATTCGGCAGCGAGCTCCTTAATAAAGCAGCATCCGCCTTTGGCGAAAATGAAACCGCTATTCAAAAGGCAATAAGCGGTGCAGTTCCTTCGGTATTAACCGGGCTATTGACCAGGGCCGATAGTGCTGACGGATTACAATCCATTCTGAACGTAGCAAAAAATGCTGGCAGCAGTGGAATTTTAGGTAATTTAACCGGGCTGCTCGGCTCGGAAGGAAGTAGTTTTTCTGGCCTTACCTCAATGGTTAGAAATCTTTTTGGAGATAAACTTGCAGGTATTGCGAATGTAATTTCAGGTTTTTCAGGTGTGAAGGAATCATCTGCCTCTTCATTACTAAACATGGTTGCACCTGCAGCATTAGGTGTTTTGGGGAAACATGCTACCGACAGTAATATGTCAACCTCCGGGCTGGCTTCCTTTTTATCATCACAAAAGGATTCAATACTTTCAGCAATCCCTTCCGGGTTAAATATTGCCGGTGCGCTTGGATTGGGCAGCCTTTCTGGCATTGGTTCCAAACTTAGCTCATTTTTTTCCGGGGCAGAAACCCAGGTAAGTCATGCAGCAGCACATGAAGTAAAGGAAGCAAGAAAACCAAACTGGTTGATACCGGCTATTCTTGCCGTGGCTGCATTTGCATTACTGCTATATATTTTTAAAGGCTGTGGCGGAGGGCATGATGCTGTAGTAGAGCCAAAACATGATTCAACAGAAGTTAAACAGGAAGAAATAAAACCTGCGCCTCCTGTGGAAAGTGGCAGGGAATCTTTAAAAGTAAAATTACCTGACGGCACAGAAATTGACGCATATAAAGGTGGTATTGAAGATATGCTTGTTGCTTACCTTAATTCAAATGATGCCATAAGCAAAGAAAAGTGGTTTGATTTTGATGATCTTAATTTTGAAACAGGTAGCGCAACTATTACACAATCATCTATGAAACAGGTACAGAATATAGCCGCTATATTAAAAGCTTTTTCAAAAGTGAAGATTAAAATAGGGGGCTATACTGATAATACAGGCGATTCTGTTGCCAATGTAAAGCTATCTCAATCAAGAGCAGATGCAGTGTTTGCCAAACTTAAAGAACTAGGCAGCGAAAAGCAACTTGATGGTGCTGAAGGTTATGGTCCCACACATTTTGTAGCACCCAATGACACCGAAGAAAATAAAAAGAAGAACAGGAGAATTTCTGTGAATGTAAGAGCTAAATAAGTATTTTAATTTTATAAACAAAGGCTATCTCTTTTGGAGATAGCCTTTATCTTTATTTTGAATCAATGCGTTAGGCATTAAGCACTTCTCTTGCTATCACTATTTTTTGTATTTCGCTGGTGCCTTCGCCAATGGTACAGAGTTTACTATCCCTGTAAAATTTCTCTACCGGAAAATCTTTTGTATACCCGTAACCACCAAATATCTGTACCGCATCATTCGATACCTTAACCGCCACCTCACTGGCATAGTATTTAGCCATTGCAGATTCTTTGGTTACAGGCAGCCCTTTATTCTTTCTGTCTGCTGCCTGCGAAATCAATAATTCCGAGGCCATAATTTCCGTAGCCATATCGGCTAACTTAAATGATATGCCCTGGAAATTGGAAATAGGCTGGCCAAATTGCTCACGCTCTTTTGAATATTTTAATGCGGCCTCATATGCGCCTTTTGCTATACCCAGCGCAAGCGCTGCAATAGATATTCTTCCTCCATCCAATACTTTCAGCGATTGTTTAAAGCCCTCGCCTACACCGCCCATCCTGTTTGCATCCGGAATACGGCAATTATCAAATATCATTTCTGCGGTTTCACTGGCACGCATGCCCAGTTTATTTTCTTTTTTACCCCCACTAAACCCGGGCGTTCCTCTTTCTACTATAAATGCTGTTGCATTATTTTTTGTTCGTGGCTCTCCTGTTCTTGCAATTACAACGGCTATGTTGCCGGATATACCATGCGTAATCCAGCATTTGGTTCCATTTAACACCCAGTCATCGCCATCTTTAACGGCAACAGTTTTCATATTAGCCGCATCGCTGCCGGTGCCGGGTTCTGTTAATCCCCACGCGCCAATATATTCTGCAGAGGCAAGTTTGGGAAGATATTTTTGCTTCTGTTCTTCGTTACCAAAAGCAAGTATATGCCCTGTGCATAAAGAGTTGTGCGCGGCAAGACTTAACCCCACCGAGCCACAAACCTTTGCCACCTCCTGTATAATGGTTGAATACTCGTGATAGCCCAATCCTGCGCCATTATATTTTTCAGGAACCAATACCCCCATCAAACCCAGCTCGCCCATCTTCTTAAAAACTTCTATGGGAAATTTCTGTGTTTCATCCCACTCCATAACATAAGGCTTAATATGCTGCAAAGCAAAATTGCGGGTTGTTTCTCCTATCTGCCTGGTGATTTCATCTATTTCAAAATCCATATTTCTGATTAAAACAATGTAAAATAATTTGACTTTCATCACAGATATTTGCCTGTGATAAAACATAAAACTAACAAAATTAGTCAACGTTAAATATATACCTTTAAATCGTATATATTTAACGTTATGGATTACTATTTATTCTTGGATGAGAGCGGAGACCATGGCTTATCTTACATCAATCCTACTTTTCCAGCGTTTTTATTATGTGGAGTTTTTGTATCAAAGGATGATTATTTTACCCTGCGTGATAATCTTAATGAAATAAAAAATAAGTATTGGGGTGATAAGGAAGTAATCTTTCATTCGAGGGATATAAGGAAATATGAGAAGGAATTCAAGATCCTGTTTAATATGGATATCAAAGGTCAGTTTTATACAGACTTGGATAATGCGTTGAAAAACGGCAAGTATCAAAATAATTGCTTGCGGCATATTAAAAAACGATTTTATTAGAAGAGTAGGAAAGCTATCTAATGATGTGTATGAACTCTGTCTTTCATTTATTATTGAAAGAGCTATTCTAAATTTGGAGGATTTGAAAGGTAACAATGATAAACTCCATGTTATTTTAGAGGAACGTGGTAAAGCGGAGGATAATAAATTAGCCCGACATTTCCAGAGGCTTAAATCCAGGTATAAATTTTAGAAGTAAAAAAAAGAATATTAACGGACTACAGATAGCTGATTTGGTGGCGTATCCTATAGCAAATTATATTATCAATCCTAAACGCGCAAATCCAGCATTTTCTGTTATAGAAGACAAAATATATTCTTACGAAGGTGAAATGTACGGATTGAAAATCTATCCAACTCCCATAAACTAAAAAGCCAGCCTCAAAAAGAAGCTGTCTTTAATAGCGATCGGGGACAACCCAGTCCACTACAATATCAGCATTATTTCTCTAAAAGCCTATACATATCCTGTACATAGCTTAGCCCGGCAAATCTTAGTATAAGGTCAGGTATGGAACCATTTTCTGAAATACCTCATCATTGATGAGTGGAATATACTTCAAATCATTTAATGATTGAAAATTGCCATGTTGATTTCTATACTGAATAACGGCGTTGGCTACCTGAAATTTTATATAAGGATGCGCTTTCAGGTCATCCAGTGTAGTGGTATTGATATTTATCTTATGTATATCTTTTGCATTGCATAATAATTTAGGTCGGATTTTCTGAAAAGTAGAATCCGGTAAGCCATACACTTCTGCTACCTGGTCAACCGCATAAAAACCTCCCAGCTTTTGCCTGAAATTTATAATACGATTAGCAAGTTTGCTGCCAATACCCGGCAATGCAATAAATATTGTAGTATCGGCGCTGTTAATATCAATTGCTTTAATGGTTTTCTGCTCATGTTGCAACGGCAGTTCAGCTATGGGCAATTTCCCTTCTTTATGGTACAGGTTTTCAATCTTTACATAAGGCGCCAGTCTTTCATAATCTGTTTTTCTTAATCCATATATTTTAGCAAGATCCTCCGGCTTACGGAATTTGCCGCCTTTACTTATGTAGTTTGTGATTGTGGCAATAGTTTTATCGGGTAGTCCGAGCTTTTTCCATCCGGAAAAAGATAGTGTATTAGGATCAAAATAAAACAAGGATACTATAGGAGTGTTACCATTTTCAACATAAGTATCAATGTTGTTTGATGCAGCAGTATCTTTTATTTTTAAAGCTGCTATCTGTGCTCTGAATGCTTCTAATTTTTGATTGTCTGTCTGATCATCGGGAGAAAATGCTGCCGGCAAAAACCAAATGCCAATTAAAATAATCAGCATGGTAATAATGCCAATGCGCTCTTTTTTGCTGAAGACAAAATACTCCTTCCATTGGTTAGCTTTCATAATGCAATAATGAAGTATGAAAGTTAATTATAACAGGGAATATCTGCAAAAAAGGCTAACCTTTTATTTTAAGTACAAGATTATCGTAAGCCAGTGCAATACCTTTGGGCAGGGTCTTGCTGACATCTTCATGCCTCCCCATCTGGTGACTGAGGTGTGTAAGATATGCCTGTGGAATCCTCATTTCTTTTACAATACTGATAGCTTCATCCAGGCTGAAATGCGAGATATGCGTTTCTTTGCGAAGCGCATTTAACACTACTATTTCGCTTCCCCGGATTAATTTTCTGCTCTCTTCATCTATTCGGTTCGCATCTGTTATATAGGTAAATTTTCCGAAGCGAAAACCCAGTACAGGCATATGCATATGCCATACAGGAACAGGTATTACAGGTATATCACCTATTTGAAAAGGTTCATCACCAATGGTATTGATATGAATATCAGGAGCGCCGGGATATTTTTTTTCAGTAAACGCATAGGGAAACTCACGAATAATTACCTCAAGCGTCATATCGTTGGCATATATCTGCATGGGCTTTTGCATAAAATAATTAAAGCCCCGCACATCATCAAGCCCTGCCACATGGTCTTTATGCGGATGTGTGAATACAATGCCATCCAGTTTTTTTGTGTTGGTGCGCAGCATCTGGTACCTGAAGTCGGGGCCGGCATCAACCGCGATAGTAGTAGTGGCTGATTGAATAAGTATGCTTGAACGAAGCCGTTTATCTTTTTTGTCAGGAGAAGTGCAAACAGCACAATCGCACCCAATCATCGGAACACCGCTGCTGGTTCCTGTGCCGAGAAAAGTAATGTTTATATCAGGATAACTCACGTGCCAAAGCTAAAAGAAAATATAAAACAAACAATCGAAAATGGAAAGGATTAAAATATAGTGTACAGGTTGATAATATTATTCATGTGCCGGTTTCGACATGATCTCTTCATATAATTTTTGCGACTCATGGGTGAGTGCATCAAATGAAATCTCCAGTTGTGGCATCAGGTCTGCCAGTGTATTTATGCGGCCTTCAAGGTTTAAGAATTTATTCAATACCACAACTTTCTTTTGCTGCAGAATGCAATAGCCGCTTTGAAATGTTCCGCGCTCATAACGAACTACGTACCCGGCTTCTTCCAATATCGCTTCAATTTTATTTAATACAGGCTGTGTAAACTTCATTGAAAAATTTGAAGTGGTAAAGTTACTGGAGACAGATGCTAAACATTTTATCTTTTTTCCACAGTTGTGGATAGATAAAGCAGGACTTTGAACCACTAAGACGCAAAGGCACAAAGTGACATAAAGAAATGTAACTTATGCCTTCCACATGAAAGCCTCATCCTCTTATCCTTCTCCGCACGGAGAAGGACGGTGCTTCAGAATAAATCCAGACTTCATATCTTCCACATCAACTATTGAACACATCCGGACATGCATTTTCAAATTAATTTCCATATTATCACATTCTCCCACATTAAACCCCTCCGTGAAACTTTGTGTCTTCGTGCCTTCGTGGTTCCTGCATTTCCACATTAAACTACTTACTCAATATTTTTATCTCAACCCTTCTGTTTGCCAATTGCTGGGCCTCGTTTATTTCTTCCACAAATAATTTTCTGGCTGAGCCAAAACCGGTATAGTGCATTCTTTCTGCACCTATGCCATTTCCTTTCAAGTATTCATATACAAATTTTGCCCTTTGTACAGATAAATCGCGGGTGCCTGTATCTGTGTCAATACCATCGCTTCCGTTTACTTCGCAACATATATGCCCTTGTATTTCTATTTTAAGAGTAGGAATATCACGCATTACCTGCAACAACTCTTCCAAAGCTTTAAAAGAAGTATTGATGGGATAGTGCCGCCCTCCAATAAAATTGAGATTTTTAATTATAATACTATCACCGGTTTTGGTGTCAGTATCTTTTACGAAATCGTATATGGTTGCAAATACTTTTGGTTTGGGTGGAGGTTTTTGTCCGGCAGTTTTGGTTGTTTTTGTGTCAGCTTTTTTAACTGGCGGAGGGGTAGATGCGGCAGGTGTTGGCCTTACTTTGGGAATACTGGTTATTACAATTTCAACACGGCGGTTTAACCAGCGGTTCTCCTCGGTAGTATTATCAAACAATGGTTTTCGTTTTCCCCAGCCTATTTGTTGTGTTATTAATTTATCGGTAGCCCCTTTCAGAAATAAATATTCTTTTATGGCAAAAACACGCATTACAGAAAGCGTATCATTATACCCTAAATTACCTACACTATCGGTATGCCCTGTAAGGTGAATATTCTTCACAAAGCCAGACTGCATTATCCTGGAAAAAAAACTATCTATAGATTGTTTGCCTTTGTCGGTTAAGATTGATTTATCAAAATCAAATTGCACGTACAGAGTATCGAGATTTTGAGCGCCTGCAACAGCACTAAAAGAAAGGAATAGTATCAGCAACAATCCTGGCTTCGGGTAAAACTTTCTTTTTAAAGTTGTAATCATATCAGGGTAAATATTAATTACGAACTAATTTATCTTTTGCTAATTATTTAGTGATAAAGTTAAAAAATGTTCTATATCAACGGTTATAAAGCACTTGTAATTATGTGTGTAATACATAATTACAGAGTATTTATTCCAGGATATTAAAATCTTATCTTTATACATGAGAAGGCAGAGGTTCTATTTCGCCTTTTTAACTCCATAATATTCGTCAAGTTGTTTCATTTGTTTTTCGTCTGCTCTTTGGCTTAACAAATCTCTTATGTCAATATAGATATCTTTCTTAATCCAATTCGTAAATTGTTTAAATGTTTCGGCTGTATCCACCAAATGCTCATAAAAACTAACATCTACAGCGTTCCATAGCTTTTGGTCTTTTTGTCTATGACACCATTCCGCAAACAAATATATTTTGGTCAACTTGTCTTTATCTCTGTCTATATGTGCCTGCCTAAGAATAAGCAAAAGTTCCATAAAAACGACATAAGGTGTTAAATCCGCGGCTTGAAACTCCGCTCTCAATTCAGGCGCACATTCTATTGCTTTCTGTCTCCAAACACTCATATTTTATTAATATTTTTCTTCAAATTCCAAGCTGTTAATAGTGTCAATAAAAGCAATGAAAAAGTAATTATTCCGTAAATGTTTTTTGCTTGTTCGTGATAAACGACTGATGAATTTTCATCAAAGTAATTTCCTTCAGAATTGTAGTCCATTCTCAAACGTTTGAAAAATGTCCAACCAAGCAATATTGTCAAAAACGTAAGAATAGTTGTCAATATGATAAGTGCCCGCCTTTTCATTTAAAGTTTGAGATCTCTATTGCCATACTTCTCCAATATTGATGATAATACATTTTCATATTGCCCATTTCCTTCTCCCTACTTATTCGTCATTCTCACCACAGGCACTATCATCTCCTCAATACTAACGCCGCCATGCTGAAAAGTATTTTTATAATAGTTAGAATAATAATTGTAATTATTGGGATAGCAGAGATACCCGTCTTCTTTTGCAAATATGAAAGATGAATTTACATTGGGCACGGGCAAGCCGGCTTCTTTGGGGTCGCGGAAAGCCAATACATCCTTTTGCTCATAATTGAGGTTCCTGCCGTGCTTATACCGCAAATTAGCGGTAGTTTGTTTATCGCCAATTACTTTATATGGTGTTTTTACCCTCACGCTTCCGTGGTCGGTAGCTAAAATTAAGGTGAGGTTTTTTTCTGCTATCTTTTTTAGCGCCTGGTGCAATGGCGAGTGTTCAAACCAACTGGCGGTAATACTTCTGTAGCTTGATTCATCACTTGCCAATTCCTTCAATACTTCCATTTCGGTGCGGGCATGGCTTAGCATGTCAACAAAATTGTACACGATAATATTGATGTCATTCTGCAACAGGTTATGAATATTATCTACCAGTTTTTGCCCGTCCTGGTGGTTTACTACTTTGGTATAGGAATATTTTATATCACCCTTGTATAATCTTTTCAGTTGCGCTTTCAAAAATTCTTCTTCATGCAAATTCTTTCCACCTTCTTCATCATCATTCTTCCATTGCGATGGAAAATGTTTTTCAATATCTACCGGCATCATACCGGCAAAAAGCGCATTGCGGCAATACTGTGTTGCTGTAGGTAAAATAGAGTAAAAGGTTTCTTCTTCATGAATGCGGAAGCTCTCTGCAAAAATGGGTTGTATACTTTTCCATTGGTCAAAGCGCAGGTTATCAATCAATGCAACAAAAAGCGGCTTGCCTTTTTCTATATGCGGCAAAACCTTATACCTGAAGAGCGTGTGGCTCATAATAGGCGCATCCGTACTTTTAGGATTAACCCATGAACCGTAATTGCGGCTGATGAACTTAAAAAACTCTGTATTGGCTTCATTCTTCTGCGTTTGAAAAACTTCCCGCATTTCGGGGCTATCGCTTTTCTCCATTTCCAGTTCCCAATACACAATTTTTTTATACAGATCCATCCATTCGTTATAATTGAGATTACTGTTCAGCGCCATAAAAAGATTGCGGAACTCCTGCTGGTAGGCGCTGGTAGTTTTTTCAGCCACCAGCCTGCGGTTATCAATAATTTTTTTAAGACTCAGCAATACCTGGTTGGGATTTACCGGTTTTATCAGATAGTCGCTGATTTGTGAGCCAATGGCATCATCCATCAGGTTTTCAGTTTCATTTTTGGTAATAAGCACTACAGGCAACTGCTGGTTTATCTCTTTAATTTTTGATAAAGTTTCCAGCCCGGTTATGCCCGGCATGGTTTCATCGAGCAATACTACATCTACAATATTTTCCTTTACATAGTCCAGCGCATCAAAGCCATTGGTAAGGGTTTTTACTTCGTAGCCTTTATTTTCAAGAAATATTTTCTGCGATTGCAGACTTTCCATTTCATCATCTACCCAGAGTATTTTAGCCAGCGCCATGAATTTTATTTTTTGTTTATCAGTTCAAATGTACTTATTCATTCATGGCTTTTTACCTTTGCCGCTGATCCTTTATTTATTTAACATTTTTAGTGCATGCGGTTCAGAAAGATCATCAACGATCCGGTATATGGTTTTATCACCATAGATAGTCCCCTCATATTTGAAATTATTTCGCATCCCTGGTACCAGCGTTTACGCAGGATAAAGCAAATGGCGCTGGCGCACCTGGTATATCCGGGTGCAGTGCATACAAGGTTGCATCATTCATTGGGCGCTTACCACCTCATGTGCAGCGCATTGTCTGAATTAAAAAGTAAGGGTATTGAAATAACTGAAGAGGAAGAAACAGGAGCCAGAATAGCTATACTGTTGCACGATATTGGGCATGGGCCTTTTTCGCATGCGCTGGAAAGTGTGATTATGAAAGACATTCATCACGAAGAGCTATCGCTTTTATTGATGAAGCAACTAAATGAACAGTTCCACGGTCAACTGGAAACCGCCATTGATATTTTCACCAATGCTTATCCTAAAAAATTTTTGCACCAGTTGGTTAGCGGCCAATTGGATGCGGACAGGATGGACTACCTGACCCGCGACAGTTTTTTTACCGGCGTTAACGAGGGCGTGATAGGGTATGACCGCATTATAAAAATGCTGACGGTGTATAATGGGGAGTTGGTGGTAGAGGAAAAAGCCATCTATTCTATAGAAAAATTTTTGGTGGCGCGCAGGTTAATGTACTGGCAGGTTTACCTGCACAAAACCGTGCTTGGCGCAGAAATGATACTGGTAAAAATATTGGAAAGAGCAAGAGAACTCGGTTTACAGGATGAAAAAAACATAGAAGACAGCGTGTTGAAAAAATTTCTGCTGAATCAATATGCCAACAATATCGCTGCCAATCTTGATGCCTTTTGCAGCCTGGATGATACGGATGTGAGCTATGCCATAAAACAATGGAGCAATCATAAAGACAAAGTATTATCAACATTATGCAGGGGAGTGATGGACCGCAGGTTATTTAAAGTAAAAATTCAAAACGAGCCGATAGCGCTGGCAGACCTGCAGGCTGCGCGTAAAAACGCAATGGAAAGGCTTGACATCAGCGAAGCAGATGCCGCTTATTTTGGTTTTACCGGCGAGGCTGAAAACCGTACCTATAATCCCTATGATGAAAAGATCAATATACTTTTTAAAGACGGAAAGGTGCGGAATATATCTGAGGTAGATAATGCTTTGATACAAACCAACCTTTCTACGCCTGTTAAAAAATTCTACATTTGTTATCTTAAATAAAAATATCGTATGATGTTTACAGCCGCCCAGATTGCCATGCTTATCAATGCAAAAGTTGAAGGCGATGCGGAAGCCAAAGTAGGCTCTTTCAGTAAAATTGAAGAAGCTAAAGAAGGGCAGCTCGCTTTTTTAGCCAATCCCAAATACGAAGAATACCTGTATACTACCGGCGCTTCTGTTATAATAGTAAATGAGTCGCTTGAACTGAAAGAAAAAGTAAGAGGCACCTTATTGCGTGTGCCCGATGCATATACTGCTTTTGCTTCATTACTGGCAAAATACCAGGAAATGGTGGCGCAGCAATTAACCGGTATTCAGCAGCCCTCCTATATAGCGCCTACGGCAAAAATCGGGGAGCATGTTTTTATAGGCGCTTTTGCATATATAGGTGAAAACGCGGTTATAGGTAATGGCGCAAAAATTTATCCTCATGCCTTTATTGGTAATAATGTAAGTATAGGCGATAATACGGTTATACATCCCTCGGTTACCATATACCATCAATGCAGGGTTGGTAAAAAAGTTACTATACATGCGGGTAGTGTTATTGGGGGAGATGGTTTTGGTTTTGCCCCACAACCAGATGGTAGTTTTGCAAAAGTGCCGCAGATAGGAAACGTGGAAATTGAAGATAATGTGGAGATAGGAGCAAACGCTACTATAGACCGAGCTACTATTGGTTCAACCATTGTACGATCCGGCGCCAAATTAGATAACCTGATACAGGTGGCGCATAATGTGGAAGTAGGCAATAATACCGTGATTGCGGCGCAGGCCGGCGTAAGCGGCAGCACAAAAATCGGCAGTAATGTAATGATAGGCGGGCAAGCGGGTATAGTTGGACATATTACGATTGCTGACGGCGCTAAAATCAATGCGCAGAGTGGTGTAAGCAAATCCATCAAGCAACCCAACGCCGCGGTAACCGGCTCGCCGGCGCATGATTATACCAGCGCTTTGCGCAGCCAGGCTATTACCCGCAAATTGCCGGAACTGGAAAAAAGAATTAAGGAACTGGAAGCGATGATTAAGCAGTTAATGGCGGAAAAGGTGTAGGATGTTTAATCCACTCTGTGATTTTTCCACCAGTGGTAAACAATAAAACCAACTACCGCAAAAGGGATAAGCATTAGGTAAATAATGCCCACATTCAGCGCCTTTGCAGGGCCTTCACCCATTTGTTGAGCTGTTTTGGTACAGATAGAACATTGCGCAGAAGCTTCAACGCCGCAAAGCAGTAAAAAAACAGGGATAACTACAAAAAAAATTATGGGTTTTATTCTTGTCATTTCGCGGCAAAGGTACAACAGAACTTCGGCAGAAAATAACTAAATAAAATCTAATATTTGCTGCCATTATAAAGCGGGTTAATTTTGTATGATAAGACGGAGCAGGTGATACATCACTCCTTTCAGGGAACTCCTTGTTAAGCAGAAGAGCTCACGGAGTTCCATCCGTACAAATTATAAAACAAAAGATAAACGGATGAAAATAGCACTGGCGCAGCAAAACTATCATATCGGCAATTTTGAAAGCAATCTCAAAAAGATAATCGCAGGTATTGAGGATGCTAAAAAGCAGGGGGCGGAATTGGTTGTTTTTTCTGAATTATGTGTTTGCGGCTATCCTCCAAGAGATTTTCTGGAGTTTGAAGATTTCATCAATAAATGTTACGAGGCGGTTGAAACAATAAAACAACATACTGCTGATATAGGCGTAATCATTGGCTCACCGGAGCGAAATAAAGACAAACGCGGTAAAGACCTTTTTAATGCCGCCTGGTTTTTATACAATAAAGAAATAATCAGTGTAGTACAAAAAACATTGTTGCCTACTTATGATGTGTTTGATGAATACCGCTATTTTGAGCCTGCTTTTGAATGGCATATTGTTCCTTTTAAAAACCGCCGCATAGCGCTTACTATTTGTGAAGATGCCTGGAACCTGGGAGATAACCCGCTGTACCGCGAATGCCCGATGGATAAACTTATGCTGCAACAGCCGGATATTATGATTAATATTTCCGCTTCTCCTTTTGATTATGATCATGATGAAGACAGGAAAGAAATTGTAAAAGCAAATGTGCTGAAATACAGCCTGCCGATGTTGTATTGCAACGCAGTTGGTTCACAAACAGAAATTGTATTTGATGGTGGAAGTTTGGTGTATGATGCAAAAGGCAATCTTGTAAAAGAGATGAAATATTTTGAGGAAGATCTTGTGGTGGTTGATATGCCGGATGTTTTTACGGAGCCATCTAACAAAAACATAGCGCAGCCTGCTATTGTTTCCGGCAGAACAGATATTGAAATGCGCGTTTCTAAAGTAAGCAACCCCGATAAGATTATCGATTTTCTTATCGCGCCGAATAATATTCGCCAGATTCATGATGCGCTGATTCTCGGTATAAGAGATTATTTCAGCAAGATGAATTTTACCAAAGCTATACTGGGCAGTAGCGGAGGTATTGACAGTGCGG
Source organism: Chitinophagaceae bacterium (assembly GCA_020847395.1). Classification (GTDB taxonomy): domain Bacteria; phylum Bacteroidota; class Bacteroidia; order Chitinophagales; family Chitinophagaceae; genus Agriterribacter. The sequence goes on along the minus strand of JADLCD010000006.1, from coordinate 20,412 downwards.
TAACGCTTGCCCTCGCCTGCGAAGCACTGGGTGCTGAAAATGTAAGCGCCATATTGATGCCTTCTCCGTATTCATCAGATCATTCTGTAAAAGATGCTGTGCAGTTGAGCAAAAACCTGGGCAACCCTTACAATATTGTTCCCATCAAAAATATTTACGAATCGTTTCTTGATACACTCAAACCAATATTCGGCACCCTGCCATTTAGTTTGGCGGAAGAAAATATTCAAAGCCGCACAAGAGGAAATTTGCTGATGGCTATATCAAATAAATTCGGATATATATTGCTGAATACTTCTAACAAAAGTGAATTGGCCACAGGCTATGGTACATTGTACGGAGATATGGCCGGCGGACTAAGCGTATTGGGTGATGTATATAAAATGCAGGTATATGCTTTGGCAAAATATATCAACAGGAAAAAAGAAATAATTCCTGAAAATATTATTACCAAAGCGCCTTCGGCAGAGCTGCGTCCTAATCAAAAAGACAGCGATAGTTTGCCGGAGTATGATATTCTTGATAAATTACTATACCAGTATATTGAGAGAAGACAGGGGCCCAAAGAAATTATTGCAATGGGTATTGACCCTGCACTGGTAACAAGAGTATTAAGAATGGTAAATCTTAATGAATATAAAAGAAACCAGTTTTGCCCTATAATACGGGTAAGCGCAAAAGCTTTTGGTGTAGGAAGAAGAGTGCCGATTGTAGGGAAGTATTTGAGTTAATATGCCATGTTTTATCAAAAAACAACATATTTCAGCCACAAATGCACGAATAATTATTTGTGCATTTGCGGCTATTGCTTTGATAACTTATATTTAGTCTAACACTATTTCTATGTGCGGTATCGCCGGTATAGTATCTCATAATCCATCAAATATTAATGTGCCTGCCCTAAAGAAAATGGCAGATACCATTGCGTATCGCGGACCGGATGGTGAAGGTTTTTGGATTAATGATGAGCACACCGTGGGGTTTGCCCATCGCCGGCTTTCTATTATTGATTTGAGTGCAGAAGCATCTCAGCCAATGCATTTTTCTCCTCCGGAACAACCGCAGCGCTATACCATAATTTATAATGGAGAGATATACAATTATCTTGAAATAAGAGAAGAGCTTTTTTCAAGAGGGTATCAATTCAGAAACCGTTGCGATACGGAAGTTATACTGGCAGCCTATGATTGCTACAAAGAAGACTGTTTGCAATACCTGGATGGTATGTTTGCTTTTGCCATTTGGGATGAAAAAGAGCAAACACTTTTTATGGCACGCGACAGGTTTGGCGAAAAGCCTTTTTTTTATTGGTACAACGAGCACAAGGGATTTTACTTTGCCAGCGAAATGAAAGCGTTGTGGGCTGCAGGAATAGAAAAGCAGGTTGATGAACAGGCTTTGCTTTATTACCTCGCATTAGGGTTTACTCAATTTGCCAACGAGAAGGAAAAAACTTTTTACAGCAATATCAAAACCATTCCTCCTGCACATTATATACAATGGAATATCAGGCATTCTTCCTTTAAGGCGGTTAAGTATTGGGATATTGATAACCGTGTTCAAAAAGATTTGGGCGAAGCAGAAACACTTGAAAAATTCCGTTCATTGTTTTTCACGTCTGTTAAGCGAAGATTAAGAAGTGATGTATTGACAGGCACAAGCCTGAGTGGAGGGTTAGATAGTTCTTCAATAGTTTCCGTAATAAACAATATCATTACAACGGCAGATTACAAAAGTTTTTCCGCTGTTTTTCCCGGGTATGAAAAAGATGAATCAGCATATATAAATGAAATGGCTACCACTTTTGGTTTGGATGATTACCGTGTTGCACCAACAGCGGAAGATTTCATGAATGGTTTTGATACGCTTTGCTATCATCACGAACAGCCATTCGGTTCGGCAGGCGTGTATACACAATATGCGGTGTGCAGGCTTGCGAAACAACATGATACCAAAGTATTGCTCGATGGTCAGGGTGCCGATGAAATACTGGCTGGATATTCAAAATACCTGCACTGGTATTTACAGGAGTTAATTTCTTCAGGAAAATTTGCCGCATTCTCAAAAGAGAAAACTGCATTACAGAGAAATAGCCAGCAGCTTAACTGGAATTATAAAAACTATATATCGGCTTATACTCCCGCGCTCACTGCTTCATTGTTAGAAAAAAGAACATATAAAAATCTTAAGAACAATACTGAATTAAACGCCGGTTTTATACAGGCTAACAATGACATTAATAAAGTATACAAGCCGGAAGTTCATCAGCTTAACGATATACTATATTTTGATACAATGGTTATGGGGCTTGAAGAGTTGTTGCGTAATGCAGATCGCAACGCAATGGCTCATGGCATTGAGTTACGGCTTCCTTTTTTGAGTCATGAGCTGGTGGAATTTATTTTTTCATTACCGGTAAAATATAAAATTCAGCAAGGCTATACCAAATGGATTCTACGGGAAAGTGTGAAGTATATTATTCCTGCTTCTATTGTATGGAGGAAAGATAAAGTTGGTTTTGAACCTCCTCAAAAAATGTGGATGAATCAACCTGCACTTACAGAAAGAATACGGGAAGCAAAACAACACTTATCCATTGCCGGTATATTAAAAAAAGAAGTAGCAGATACAAGAACGAGGTCAACAGATGCCTACCACCGGAAAAATTTTGACTGGCGCTACCTGGTAGCAGCAAACCTGTTGAAGAAGGCGTAGGGGAAAGGAGTAAGGTATAAGGCGTAGGGTGTAGGGTAGCAGACAGTGGTTATACTGTTGATGCAACGGCAATCTATTACATAAGCCTTAGGGTATAGAGTTTAAGGCCTTACACCCTAAACCCTACACCTTTTGCCTTCTCTCTATTGCTGTTTCTTCAATTTTTCATATCGGGAACCTTCTCCAAATACATTGAACTTAATCGTATAATAATACTTTGCATCTTCCATTCTTACAAAAAAAGCAACCTCATCGCCGGCAGTTATTTCTGTAACTCCAAAAGCGGTTTTATCAGTATAGCCCTGGCTGATTGCTTTTAAAATATTCACAGGAAGTTTAGCCGGTTCATAAAAACGCATTGAACTCAAAATTTCACCGTTGCTATTATAATACACGATATAGCGTATATCATCCTGTACAAATCTTACGGAATAGTTATTTTCTGTTTCATTCCATTTAACTTGCTCGGCAGAAGTAAAAGTTTCTTTAAATGCTTTTAATACTTTTTCATTTACAGCAGAAGGGCTGTTTGCAAATACACCTGCGGACAGCAGTGTAAACATCGATAAGACAAATATTCTTTTCATAATACCATTTTTTATTAGCGTTTAATTTGATTAACGATTCAAAAATATTATCGTCCTGTATAGTATGCAACGCAAACTACGCAGGTGGTGAAATCATGATAACAACAGGAGATTTGCTTTGTTACCCACAGAGGAGAATAAAAAAATATTTATACTGAAATGCCTTACTGTACTGCATTTCAAAAGATAAAGCTGTTTGTTACTTTGCAGCGGTTAAGTTTCTGTTAAACTGGAATTGCGGAAAAAAACATGATAACTTGCTGCGCTGCACCTGGCTTAATGGCATAAACAAAGAAGACGTGCATACATTTTGGTACAACCGTTATTATGTTAGAACACTGTTTGCTGATTTGCGAAGATTAAATCTTCGCATCTGCGGCATTTTCTACATGGGTATATAATTGCTGCTTCTTATTAAGTTTGCACTCACTTCCTGTTTACAGCAAGCAGCTTCGTTCCTCATGCTGGTAAAATTTTGAATGCCCCCCTGATATTTTAAATAGGTTAACTTAGTATAAACGGAAATGTTATGAAAAGGAAACTGGTTCTCCCCTTTTATTTAAAGTTGCTGAGTGTATTGCTGATTCTTATTTGCCTTGGGTATATTTCTGTTATAGGGCAAACCGTATTAGAGCCCTTATTGTTTGCGCTGCTTGTTTCAACTATTTTATTACCACTGTCAAAATTTTTTGAGAACAGGCTGAATTTTCCACGTTCTTTAGCGTGTATAGTTTCAATCCTTTTGTTCTTACTTTCTTTTGCGCTATTATTTACTATACTCGGTTCCCAATTGTCGAAACTAAGCGAAGACTGGCCGGCTTTCCAGCAACAATTGCAGGACTCTATACATGATTTACAGAAGTGGATATCTGCTAATTACGGCATTAAGTATAAACAGCAGGTAACTTATATAAACAAAGCAATGTCTGATTCACTCGGCGCAGGAACAAATGTATTAGGACAAACCATTTTATCTATTTCATCTACGTTGTTATTGTTTGTATTCACTTTATTGTATACTTTTTTTCTACTCTATTACAGAACGCATATCTCTATTTTCTTTGTTCGCCTTTTTCATGAAAATTATAAGCCTGTAGTACTGGAAGTTTTCGGACAGATACAGTTCATTGTAAAGAAATATATGCTTGGCTTGTTTATACAGATTGCATTAGTATCATGCATGGCATTTGCCGCTTATAGTTTAATCGGCATAAAGTATGCAATAATGCTTGCGCTGATAACCGGCATTTTTAATATCATCCCATATATTGGCATTGCTTCATCCGCAGTGCTTACCTGCCTTATTACATTTGCAACAGCTTCCGGTTCTCATGTATTACTTGTAATTATGGCTATTGTAATTATACATCTTATAGACAGTAATTTTATTATGCCTAAAGTTGTTGGATCAAAAGTGCAAATCAATTCATTAATAGCATTACTGGGGTTAGTAATTGGTGAATTGCTTTGGGGTATCTCCGGTATGTTTTTATCCATCCCTGTTATTGCTATTATTAAAATTGTATTCGACAGGGTGGAGGAACTAAATGTTTGGGGTTATTTATTAGGAGAAGAAGTGGGCGCAACCAAACCAAAGAAGCTTAAAATAAAACTCGCTAATGCAAAAAAGAGTGCGCCGTTGCAGGATGATAAAAATATCACAGTAAAATAAAGCGGATGGCAATCACTCACCCGCTTAAAAATAAAACTTTTATAACCCCTGTTTCCCCAAAGCTTTCCTCACAATTGGCGCAACTTTGGTTCCAAACAATTCAACGGACTTCATCATTTGTTCATGCGAAGGAGCGCCAACATCCATATGCGCAATAAAGCGGGTAATGCCAAACAACTCATGCATGTATAATATTTTGTCTGCCACCTCATTGGGATCGCCAATAAACAAGGCGCCTTCTTTCGATCTGCCGCCATTATATTGTTCTTTTGAATATGGTCCCCAGCCTCTTTCCCTTCCAATGCGATTTATCTGCGCGGCGTAGTTAAAATAATAACCATCTGCAACAGCGCTATCATTACTTACAAAAGTATGTGAGTGTATACCCAGTTGCAATTGTTTAGGGTCGTGTTCATAACGCACCCACTCTTGTTTGTAATAATCCATCAACTGCTGAAACTGGATGGGCATTCCCCCGATAATAGCCACCATCAGTGGTAAGCCTAATTTTGCTGCTCTTACCACAGATTGTGGCGTTCCGCCAACGGCAATCCATATAGGCAATTTACCATTGTTACCTGCCCGTGGATATATTGTTTGGTTGTTGACCGGCGCTCTTAATGTTCCTTTCCAGTTTACCACCTCATTATTGTTGATATTGAGCAGCAGGTCAAGTTTTTCTTCAAAGAGTTTATCATAATCTTTAAGATCATAACCAAATAAGGGAAATGATTCTATAAAACTTCCGCGTCCAACGCCTATTTCAGCGCGGCCACTGGAAATTAAATCTATGGTAGAAAAATCCTGGTATACTTTTACCGGCTCTGCTGAACTTAATACAGTAACCGTGCTTGTTAGTTTTATGTTTTTGGTAATACCTGCTGCGGCAGCCAATACTATTTCCGGGCTGGAAATAGCATAATCAGGGCGATGATGCTCGCCCAGGCCAAACACATCCAAACCAACTTCATCAGCCAGCTTTATTTCTTCCAGTATTTCCAGTAATTTTTTGCCTGCGTTCTCCGGTTTGCGCGTTTGCGGATCAAAAGCCAGATCGCCAAACATACCTATACCTAATTCCATACTATTATGTTTTATTGATGCAAATTTACTGTAGTAAATATGTGCGGGCACTTAATCCAGGTTAAGAATGCAAGGCAATGTCTCCGGAAAACATAGGGTTTGCGAAGTTAGAAACTTCGCAAAGTGATGAATATTTATTTTTAACTTGTTCTACATTATCCCAACGCTTTAGATAATGACATATATAGATGTACATACTCATTTTTATAAACCCTCACCGGTTATTTTAAGCATTGAAAACATTCATCATCATTTCCAGGATGTTTCAACAGATCATGCTATAAGCGTTGGATTACATCCCTGGTATTTAAATAATGCGGAGAATGAAATGAATGCATTAACCGCGTTAGCACAGCAACCTAATATAGCAGCAATAGGAGAATGCGGGTTGGATAAACTGGTAAAAACGGATTGGAATACACAGGTGAAATTTTTTGAACAACAATTACAGCTTGCTACATATCTTAATAAACCGGTGATTATACATTGCGTAAAAGCTTTTTCGGAAGTACTATTTATATTAAAAGGAATTACAGTGCCGGTTATTTTTCATGGCATTAATAATAAGCTTTCTATTGTTCAGCCCGTAATAGAACAAGGCTATTATCTTTCTTTCGGAAAATCTTTATTATATCCCGGGGCGGCAATTATACAAACATTAAATGCGGTTCCGGCAAGTCAATTATTTTTGGAAACAGATGATACCGGTATTTCCATAAAAGAAATATATAAATCTGCTGCTGAAATCAGGAATATTACGGAAAATGAAATTGCTTTGCAGCTTCAAAAAAATTTTGATTCCGTTTTTAATTATGCAGGATATTAGCTGGCTTTCTCGTACAACTTTATTGATTGGAGAAGAGAAGGTATTAAAGCTTACCAAAGCTCATGTGCTGATTATCGGTTTGGGTGGTGTAGGCTCTTTTGCCGCAGAATTTATTTGCAGGAGCGGTGTTGGTACTATGACGATTGTGGATGGTGATGTGGTTGACCCCAGCAACCGAAACCGCCAGTTGCCTGCACTTGCCAGCAATCACGGGCAAAGCAAGGCAGATATTATGGCTGAGCGATTGAAGGCAATTAATCCTGAGCTCACATTGCACGTAATCAAAACCTTTATTCATCCCGAGGCGGTTGAAGCCATATTAGATGCCGCTGATTACGATTATATTATTGATGCCATTGACAGTGTTACACCTAAAGTTACTTTTCTAACAGGGGCGCACAAACGAAATATACCAATAGTAAGCTCAATGGGTGCAGGAGGAAAACTCGACCCCACTTTAATTAAGATAGCAGATATTTCCAAAACCATTATTTGCCCTTTTGCGCAACAGGTGCGCAAAAACCTGAAGAAAGCGGGTATATATAAAGGAATTAGAACTGTTTACTCTCCCGAAGCTGCTGATAAAGATGCTTTAATGTATACTGATGGCAGCAACTATAAAAAATCTGCTTACGGTACTATTTCTTACCTGCCCGCAACCTTTGGCGCTGTTTGCGCTTCGGTGGTAATAAGAGATTTGATAAAGGCCTAAAAACCTCTTCCTCAATAAAATTCACAAAGAAATTTTTATAAAAATTTTTACTGTGCAAAAAGAATGCATAGTAAGCTGTCAGCTTTGTATCATTGAGCATAAGCAGGTTCCCATTGCTGATGAAAACTACACTATGCAATGGGCAAGAGATACTGCGGCAGTAACACAATTACTCGTAGATTAATCGGGATATTGAATCTTTATGGTTTCCAACCTTTGGAAGGTTGGAAACCATTTCAAAGACTGTGCGAAAAGATTGCACAGAAAGGTTCAAGGTTTGTAGTGCTGAAAATAATAGTTCTTAAAAAATATTTTCAAACGGAATAAGCGACTTGCTTAACGGCAACAGGGAGATCGCCATGTTAACAGCAAACCGGATGCGTGTTTTACAAACACCATAGTGCAGTTTCAGCACCTTCTTAAGAATTATCTCCCGGTTACAGTTGGTTTGTTTGATTTACTGCTACATTACAAAAACAAATCAGTATATAGTTTTCCGCCAGGAAGCACGCTGTATTTATCAAAACCGGTTACACCTTCTTCAGTTAAAACTTCTTCATCTATAAAGCAATTACCTGTACATGTTTCGGAAGAACGCGACAAAATGTAATATGCGGCATCAGCCACTATGGCAGGTGTACGACTCATTTGTATTAACGTATCGCCACCCAGCAAATTTTGCACAGCAGCCGTTGCAATAGTAGTTTTAGGCCAAAGTGCATTGGCTGCAATTTTATATTTTTTTAACTCTTCAGCTAAACCCATTGCTATCATACTCATATTATACTTGCTGAGCGTATATGCAAGGTGTGCGCCAAACCATTTAGGCTGCATATTAACCGGCGGTGAAAGATTAAGTATATGAGGATTGATACCTTTTTTCAGGTAGGGAATGCAGGCTTTACTTACAAAAAAAGTTCCCCGCACATTAATATCATGCATCAGGTCGAACCGCCTGGGCTCTGTTTTTTCAATAGTCGTTAAAGAAATAGCTGATGCGTTATTTATAAGAATATCTATACCGCCAAAAACTTCAATAGTTTTTGCTACGGCATTTTCTACCTGGTACTCAAAACGTATGTCACATTGTACTGGCAAAGCACCTCCTCCTGCTTCTGCTACTTCTTTTGCAACAGAATAAATCGTTCCTCCTAATTTCGGATTTTCCTCTACCGATTTTGATGCAATTACCACCTGCGCGCCATCCGCCGCTAATTTAAGCGCTATAGCTTTTCCAATGCCGCGACTTGCCCCGGTTATGAATACCGTTTTTCCTTTAAAAAACATGTAATATAATTTTATGTGTAAGCTACAAGAAATTTTGTTATGGTAAAGAAGCAGTCATATTTTTAATATATCATGATTATTGATTCAAGCCGTATGAGCGTTATACGTTAGCTATACATGTCTTTGCATAAAATAATGAAACGGTTAATATTGCATTAGTAAAAAATTATGAACATATAACATACCTGCTGTTATGGTACGGCTGGATGATTTGAAAAGGAATTAAAGCGTGAGCGTTTTGGAAACAAAAAAATTACAACGCAAATAAAAAGGATGGGCTTTTACGATTTAAATAAACAACAGAGAGCAAAAAAGGTTGCCGGAATAGTTAGTATTATTACTAATGAGCTGGAAAAGGAAGATTACCTACAAACCACCGGGTATTTTTCTCACAGTGATACGTATATAAGAAAAGCAGCCTATTTGTCAATTGGCAGGATATATTTTTCAAGGCAGTTGTTTCAGCCAAAAATAATTAAACTACTTACAAAATTTTTGCAGCAAAAAGATTTTAAAATAAGGCAGACTGCTATAAATGCAGCCGGAGAAATTGGTAAAAAGTATTTTGATATAGTTGAACATATTTTTGATGCCGGCTTGTTTGACGAACACCATTCACCGCGAAATGCAGTAATTGGCTCTGTCAAAAAAATGGGCGAAGTAAATCCCGTGCCAGTATTGTTGTGGGCAAAAAAATATCTTAATCACCCTGATAAAGAAATACGAAGAGAAATTTGTCATGGAATAGAATTAAGAGGGAGAAAACATCCTGAAGATATTTTGCCATTATTAAGAGAACTGGAGTATGATAAAACAGCAAGGGTAAGATCTACACTGGTGCATGTAATAGGGCAAATTGCATATAAAAAAGGGTGTATCGAAATAGTGATCAATGATCTTAATAAGTGGAAAAACAAATGGCTTGTAAAGGATGCCCTTAAAGAAATAATTGATGTTCATTACAGGTATCGCTCATTTGCTGCTTTAACTCAACAACAAGTTGCAGCATATATAGCACGGCATAGTAAAGTTAAAATATCGCTATAGTTCAAGTTCAACTGCCGGGTCCCAGAATATTGTAACAAAGTTGACGACAGTATCATTTTTTACTTTAACGCCTTCTTTCTTCAATAGATTTTCCATCATATCAGGGCTGCCGAAATGATGTTTACCGCTAAGCATGCCATTACGGTTTACAACACGATGAGCCGGCACTTTGGGGGAGGCTGTACCAGCAGCATTCATAGCCCAACCTACCATTCTTGCAGATAGTTTTGTGCCAATGTATGCTGCAATAGCTCCATAGGAAGTTACCCGGCCTTTCGGAATAAGTCTTGCTACATCATATACTGTTTCAAAAAAAGAGTCTTTTCTACCCGCTTTTATTGCTGAAGGTTTTTTGGAGCCAGGTAACTGTTTTTTCTTTTTGAGCTGTTTCATGTAATATTTATTATAGCCGGTAATTCTTTTGCCTGTCAGGATAATTCACTGAGTATTTGTTTTAAATGAGCATCTTTTTCCACAGGCATATTTGCTGTTACCCTAAATTTTATATAATGTACTTTATTGCTTCCGGCTATATCAAGGCTTTCATAATATGTTTTAATTTTCAGATCATCATGTATAAGGAGTTGCGCGTATACATCATTGTGATGCTCTAACACATTAAGCCCATATAATTCAGTAACTACTAAAGTAAAATTGTATAGATCCGGCGAATCAGTTTTAAGATGAACAACACCATCCTTTTTGAGTATTTTTTCATACAAACGGAGAAACCTTGGATGTGTTAACCGCTTTTTTGCCTTTGATAATCTTAACTGGGGATCAGGAAATGTGATCCAGATTTCACTAACCTCATCTTCATCAAAATAATCTGTTATCCTTTCAATTTGTGTTCTTAAAAATGCAGCGTTTTTCAATCCTTCTTCTAAAGATTTTTTTGCACCGGCCCATATACGATTACCTTTTAAATCAATACCAATAAAGTTTTTACCGGGGTACTGTGTTGCCAGCGATACTGTATATTCCCCTTTTCCGCAAGCCAGTTCAAGCGTAATAGCATTTTTATTTCCAAAAAATTCATGCCATTTTCCCTTCATCCCTTCAGGATATTGTAATACATTGGGGAATGACTTTATCGCTTCAAACCTTATTAACTTTTTATGACCCATACGGCAAAGGTAAGGGGAGAAATGGCATTGAATAATGCTGACCATTCCAGCGCACGGAACATGCTGATGTTACCGGAGGTTGCGGCTTTTCTCCATTCTATTCCTGATTTCGTAAATCCAATTTCCCGATTGAGTAAATAGCAGTATATACACTATTATAGCTTTGTGCCTGTAATAAAATCAAAACTGTACTGGCTTTTTAATGCCTGTCAAACTTCACATGGTTTTCTTCAATCAACAATAAATAAATGAAAAGATTAGTAGCGTTCCTTATTTGTGTATCCGCAGTATCATATGTATTAGCCCAAACGGGCACTATCAAGGGAAAAATTACTACCTCAGATAGTAAAGCAGCCGAAGGTGTAACTATTCTTATTAAAGATTTAAACCGCAGCACTATAGCCGATAATAGCGGAGTATATGAAATTAAACATGTAAAAACCGGCAATCATTTATTGGTAATCAGCCTTATTGGCTATAATGATGTGCAAAAAGAAGTAAATGTAGCAGAAGGTGAAACTGCTGAGGTTGATGTTCAACTTGAACTATCAGACAGGCAGTTGAACGAAGTGGTAGTAATTGGTAATAAAACCAGCTTTAAATCAAACAGGATTTCAAATTCATTAAGAGTACAAACACCATTGCTTGAGTTACCGCAGAATATACAGGTGGTAAGTGCAAAGGTTATTAACGATCAACAAATATTTGATATGCTGGAGGGCGTAACCCGTAATGTAAGCGGCGCAACCCGAGTAGAGCATTGGGATAACTATGCACGCATTACCATGCGTGGCAGTAATGTAGCTGCTTTTAGAAATGGTATGAATGTATCTACAACATGGGGGCCGCTTACAGAAGATATGAGCATGGTAGAACGAATTGAATTTGTAAAAGGCCCGGCAGGTTTTATGCTCTCCAATGGCGACCCAAGTGGTTTTTATAATGTAGTAACAAAAAAGCCAAGCGGTAGAAATAAAGGCGAAGTTACCATGTCATTGGGCAGCTTTGATTTATACAGAACAACACTTGACCTTGATGGTAAATTTTCAAAAGATGGAAAATTATTATATCGCATTAACGTAATGGGGCAGTTGAAAGGTTCTCACCGTGATTTTGATTTTAACAACAGATATTCTATTGTTCCGGTATTAAAATATTTGGTTGATGATAACACATCGGTAACGCTGGAATATACACACCAATTTTCCCAGGTGAATGTTATAGGAGCCAATTACTTGTTCTCTAACAGGGGTTTTGCCGATCTTCCAAAAAATGCCACAACTGCAGAAGCAAATCTCGCTCCTACTAATATGACTGACCAAAGCGTTCTTGCCATTGTAGAACATAAACTGGATGATAGCTGGAAATTCACGGCGCAGGCTGCTTTTTTCAACTATAAGCAGGTGGGTTCATCTTTATGGCCATGGGGATTTAACTCTGCTAACGATAGCCTTTTACAAAGAGGTATCAGCATCTGGGATGTTGCAGGACAAAGCAAAATAGGGCAAATGTTTGTGAACGGACAGTTATATGCCGGCAGCATATTGCATAAAATATTAGGCGGCGTGGATATGAGCAATAAAGAGTATTACCACGACTGGAACCAGGGTGCTGCTTTAGGAGATGCAAACTTTAATATTTATAAACCTGTTTACGGAACAGCAACGGCCCCGGTGTGGGACAGAAGTAAGAATATCAGGGAAAGAGGTGTAAGATATTATAATGCATACAGTGGGTTTTACCTGCAGGATGAAATTGGTTTGTTGAACAACATGCTTCGTTTAACCGTTGCCGGTAGATATACTACTTTAAAAACAGGTGATGTATACAGCGGCAATTATAAAAGAAGCAGGATTACACCTCGCATTGGAGCAAGTGTTTCTATTGACAGAAACACATCAGTGTATGTGTTGGATGACAGATCCTTCCTGGAAAATTTTGGAACAGACTGGCAAGGCAAAGCATTTGAGCCTATTGTAGGAAGAAATCTTGAAATTGGGTTTAAAAGAGACTGGATGAATGGTAAATGGAATACAGGAATTTCAGCCTATCAAATTACAAGGAATAATATGCTTACCGCCGATATGGATCACCCTAATCCTTCAGGAGGATACTACCAGAGAGTAACCGGCCAGCAAAGAACAAAAGGTGTTGAGGTAGATATTCGCGGACAGATAGTAAAGGGTTTGGATGTTATTATTAACTATGCCTTTACCGAAGCAAAAATCACAAAAGACTCTGACCACAGCATTGTGGGCAACCAGGTAGCGGGTTCAAGCAGGCACGTGCAAAATGCGTGGTTAAACTATAAGTTTGATATAGGTGTATTAAATGGCTTGGGTATTTCTGTTGGTTATCAATACCAGGCTAAACGTTCACCGTGGTATGTGTTTGATGGTTCAGAACAAAGCCTGCCGGATTATTTCAGGCTGGATGGTAGTTTATCATACCAGAAAGACAAAATGTCTTTTAACCTGGTGATAAATAATATTTTGAATAAATACCTGTACTCCGGCGCTTTTTATAACTGGAGCAACTTTTACTACTGGCAGGCTGAACCCGGAGCTAATCTTAGGTTTAGCGTAGGATACAAATTTTAAGTTTTTGAGGCTATAATATATAGGGCTGCGAAAATCGCAGCCTTTTTATATTATACAGGAAGTCCAAGCGGAGCCTTTTCCGCTACCTGCCTTTTCTCTGGTACTATTTTCGTTTTTTTCTTTCTTCTTCCGCGCCAAACCAAAAAGCCTGTAACGGGCAAACTTGCACACATAAGCGATCCTAAAAATGCCAATACTTTTCCGGTTAAACCAAGCACAGCACCTACATGTATATCATAATTCATGCGGGCTATTTTATCGGCTAAGCCTGCATCTTTAAAACTGCCGGCATACACGCCTGTTGCAGGCAACTCCTGCAATGTATACTGATCGTAGTGATAATAATCTGCATTATAATAAGTGCCGGGGCGGTGATTTACAAAACCTTCAATTGCATCAGTATGCGTTGCAGGATAATATATGCCAAAGCTTTCGCCGCCTTTTGCTTTGCCGGCCATAAGTGCATAAACATAATCACCCGCATTGGCTTTTGCAGATGCAATGGCAGCAGTATCAGATACAGGATGCTCATGTGCAGGTAATGTTTTACCCGCAGATGTTACAAAGTATACTGATTTGGCAAACCATTCAAAACCCCATACAAGCCCGGTGAGTGCAATAAAAATGCAAACCCATGTCATGTAAAAACCAAGCACATTATGCAGGTCGTAATTTACTCTTCGCCATCTTGCATTAAACTTTATGGAAAATCTCTGTTTGCGTGCCGCTTTGTTTTTAGGCCACCAGAGTATTAAACCGGTAATCATCATCACCACAAATATTAATGTGGCAGAAGCTACAACAGGCTGACCGATTTGCGGCGGAAGCCAGAGGTAAAAATGCCCGTTAACCACTATCCTGAAAAAATCATTCCGCATATTTTTTGCTTTCAGCACCCCGGCAGTATAAGGATTAACATACACCATCTTATAATTTTCTTCCGCATCCCAATAAGATACCACCGCAGATTTGTTTTTTGCCGGGTATTCAACAGCCGTTGCTTTTTTACCATCAAAATATTTTTCTGCCGCTGCTGATAATTGAGATGGGGGTAAATATGGTTTGCTTTGTTCTGCTGTGTAGATGTATGGTTGTGTTATGCTTCTTATTTCCTGCTCAAACGCAAGTATGCAACCTGTAATGCCAAGAAATAATACAATGGCGCCTGAACCAAGCCCAAGCCATAAATGCAACCATCCTGTTATGCGTTTAACGGCAGATTTGCTATTAGCCTTTTTATTTTTGCCAGGCTTGTCAACTTTTTTATTAAACATAGCTATGCTTGGTTCACTGGAGCTTGCAAGATATACGATAAAAAAAAGGGTTATTTACGAAATGCGGAAACTGATGAGGCGAATCCTGATTTTGCAGAAGGGCTACGGGTAATTGCTCTAACAACCTTTTAAAAAAGACTGTCTATAGTGGTTTTTTCTAATACAGTTCTGTTTGATGCAGCACCTTCTTTCTTCCACTTAATCAACCGCATTGCTCCATTTTCTATTTCAATGCCGGTAATATCTCCATCGCTGAAACAACAGCAGCCTGTATTAAAATAAGTTGGTTTAACGTGAAGATAATCTTCAGATACATGATCGTATTCCTGCCGCCTGAAAGCAATTTCTTCCTGGAGTTTGGCAATTGCAGTGGTATCATTCTGCTGGCGGGCAATCAACAGTTGTTTGTACAAACGTTCAAGATGCGTGAGCGATTCAAAAACCGGCTGATGTGTATGCCCGGTAACCAACAGCAGGTTTTCCTGTTGAGAACTCCATTCACACATAAACTGGTTATGCTCTGTTTTGAGTATATCGTTAGTTGCCGGCGTATTGATATTAAGTTCAAGATATGACTGCAATGGCGCCCATATTTTCGCTACAAACCATGCGCTGAATTTATTGCCGTCACTTTGCCCATCACCCTGGTGCCCATGGGTAAGAAAAATATTAATGTTCTTTTCCTGCAAGTGGTGGCGCAATATTATTCCCTCGTAAACTTTTATGGTTTGTCCGTAAGTGTTTAATAATTGCAATTTTGCAAAGGGGTCATCATGCCAGAATATATCATGATTACCAAATACTTTGATCAACGCTTTGCGGTGCAGAAATTTTTTCTCCGCGTCAAACGAAGGATGATTATATTTTTGAACGGTAAACAAATTGAACTTCCATAGCTCTTCGCTATCTCCCAGCATAATCAGCGTGTAGCCTTCCCTGTTATAATAATCGAGTGCGGCCAGGTAATTTTGCTCAGCAGGCGCAAAATCATCTGAGCGTTTTTTATTGCCTTTATGCAGGTCTGAAAAGATGATGATTTTTTGGTGAAATTTATCAATATTAATGACCAACCCTTTTTTGCCCGGCTTTTTTTGTATATGCTGGTAAAGCTTGGAAAGCGCTTCATGCACCCGCTGCTTATTAGGCTTGGATGAATATTTATCAGCCAGTTTTAACACCGGCTTTGTAAGTATGCGCTGTAAAAATTTTCGAAAACCCATGTAAAAAAAGCAATAGTACAAATTTTACCTGACCTCAAACATTTCTTCCCATCTTGTTGTAAATCTTGGGCTGCGTAGTTCCTGCCGCATTTTCCAGTTGCGGCTGGTGCCCGAAGCGGCAAATTTTAATATATCATCACGCATGCTGAAGTTTATATTATCCATCATATCCATCAAAAATCTTCCTTTGTTTTTTGATTCCGGAACAAACAAGTTACCCTGTATGCATGTGTCATTTTCCAAACCACTCAACATCACCCCGGCTTTTTTGTAAACCCTTCCTTCTTCATAAATTTTTTCAACCAGTTGTACCGCAGGTTTTATAAGTTCATTGGTAACAGAAGTGGCTGTTGGCAAAGTGGTTCTTGTGCTGATGATGGGGCCGTGATGAAAATCAACCGCATGGTCTTCTTCCTTAGGTACAATAAATATACTGATGGTTCTTGCAGCGCAGCGTTGCCTTCGCAACTTTTGGGCTGCCAGCGATGTGTAGGTGGCTATAGCTTCTTTTATGGAAAGTACATCATTAACCGGCGAACCAAACATGCGGGTGGTAGCAATCATTTTTTTTGTATCAAGTTGCTCCTGCATATCAATGCAGGGCTCTCCTCTTAATTCTTTAACAAGCCTTGTGCCCACAACACCTCCCAGTTGTTTGCCGGCCCATTGCTCAGACATATTTCTTAACTCCCAGGCGCTTGTTATACCCATGTTGATCAGCTTTTCTGCATACGATCTTCCCACACCCCATATATTACTTACGCGTATAGATTGCAATGCATTGCGCTGCTCTTCGGGAGTAACGAGTGCAGTTACGCAGCGCGTTAATTGTTTGTTTTTTTTGGCGAGATAATTGGCCGCTTTTGCCAGTGTTTTTGTGGGCGCAATACCAACAGATACGGATATACCCGTCCACTGCTCTACTGTTTGCCGTATATACAGTCCGTAGTTTGCCGCTGCTTCCGGCGACATGGCAGGCAAATCAACAAAGGCTTCATCAACAGAATATACTTCCACGTTATCTCTTCCCACAAGCATACGCAGGGTTTCCATCACCCGCCAGCTCAAGTCGCCATATAAAGTGTAGTTAGAAGAAAAAACGGCAATATCATGTTTGGCAATCAAATGTTTTGCCTGGAAATATGGGATTGCCATATCTACGCCAGCCTGTTTGGCTTCATCGCTTCGCGAAACAATGCAGCCATCATTATTGCTTAATACCACCACAGGCTTTTTGCTAAGCCCGGGCTTAAATAATCTTTCGCAGGAGCAGTAAAAACTGTTGCAGTCTACAATGGCTTTCAGCCCCGTGCCACCGGCAATTACACCATCCGTGCAAGGTTGCGCTATATTACCAGGTTGAAAAACCATTTAGCAAATTTTGTAATTTTTGCTAAATATAGCTAAAAAAATTAGTTTATTGTAAAAAAGAAAAAGCCTTGTTTTAAGGCTCAACACCGGTTGGCAATATTCATTCACGCTATACCAACTTGCTCAGGAATATCATAACCCAGGCAAATAAGATACCGCATACAAAAGAAACGAGATAAGGTTTGCAGATAACGATTATATTTTTCATAAGTGTGTTTTACATATAACGATTAAGGGGAAAGTATTATTATTTATGCAAATCAAATTCCCGGTTCAGGTTAGTTGAAATGCTAATGTATGATACGGCTCATGAATAAACCGTTGCATGGTTTAAAAAAATAATTTCACGCAGAGATCTCAGAGGGGCAAAGTCCGCAAAAAAATGGGTGCCTTACTGCTTCGTTGCCAACGCTTCGTGGAAATTAAAGCTGCAGATAAACTAATTTGCCTGCTATAAAATAAATTCGCAGAGCGGTTTAAAGCGCAGCATTAAATGATTGAATTATGAAAGCGGTAGGATTTAGAACCTCATTACCTGTAAACAACGCGGATAGTTTTATAGACTTTGAAACTAACATGCCCGTGCCGAAAGGCAGGGATTTACTGGTAAAAATATCAGCCATATCCGTAAACCCGGTTGATTTTAAAATACGCCAGAACAGCGCAAAAGATAAGGTGCTGGATGAGCCCAAAATAATTGGTTGGGATGCCTGTGGTGTTGTAGAGGCTGTGGGTGATGAGGTTAGTTTATTTAAAAAAGGCGATAAAGTATATTATGCCGGTAACATTAATAAGCCCGGCAGCAATGCCGAATATCAATTAACAGATGAAAGAATAGCGGGCAGGAAACCCGCTGCACTGAGTGATGCCGAAGCGGCAGCCATGCCCTTAACTACACTAACCGCCTGGGAGGCATTGTTTGATCGCATACGCGTTAACGATAGCGACAAAGGCAAAAGCCTTTTGGTTATTGGTGGGGCAGGTGGTGTTGGTTCCATCGCTATTCAGATAGCAAAAAAAGTTGCGGGGTTAAAAGTAATAGCAACTGCCTCTCGCCCCGAAACGGTTGAATGGTGCAAACAGCAGGGCGCTGACGTAGTAGTGAATCATAAAGACCTGGTGAATGAAGTACACACAGCAGGTTTTCAATATGTGGATTTTATTTTTGATTGTGTTGATGTGAATTTTTACTGGGATGCTATGGCAGATCTTATTAAACCGCAGGGGCATATAGTATCTATTACAGGCTCTGCCATGCCGGTTGCATTAAACAAATTAAAAACCAAAAGTGCTTCGTTTAGCTGGGAGTATATGTATACCCGTTCTGTTTTTGAAACAGATGATATGATAGCACAGCACGATATACTTAATAAAGCATCAGCGCTTTTTGATAAAGGCGTGTTGACAGCTACGTTAACAACAACCCTCAAAGGGCTTTCAGCAGAAAACTTAAAAAAAGCACATGCACAACTGGAAAGTGGAACGATGATTGGGAAATTGGTGGTTGAGTTTTAGGAGGGGGATAAAAGTAACGGTTTGACGGTTCTGCAAAATACGAGGATGCTCAACAAAATTATTTATCATGAAAAGCAATTTTTTTTGATAGTTATCATTTAGTTTGAAGAATGAAAGATTATTTTTGGGGAGCTATAATCGCTGAATTAAATCGTACAAGTTTGTCCCAGTCTATTGAACCATTGTCCATGCAAAAAGTTCCTGTAAATTCTTTTGTGAATTTGTTTATCGTTTGCGAATACGATTGAATGAAGTCGTCATTCCTTTCTTTAGCTTGGTGTCCTAATGGCTCTATGATTTTTGTATAAAGTTCTGTGTCGCCTGAAACAAACTCCCAAAATTTCTGGCCACAATATTTAAAATAGTCCCCTTTATCTGACTTGTTATCCCGGCCGTAGCAACAACCATTTATGGGTGTTATGTTGAGTTGTGAATTGCTTGTACGAAGCGTCCTTTGTGCAGTTTTGAAATCTGCTCGCATTTTACCAATCTGTGAACTATTACCCCAACTTGGCCCCGACTTTATGGTTACGATATAACGAACGCCGTCTTTGTCAAACTCTAAATCAATGCCGGGAATGCCAGACTTACGACCATCATATACTTTGCTATTAATAAAAATTGCAAGCCCTTCCAGCCAATCGCCGAAAATTGTTTCTTCTTGTGAGGAAATAAATGCATCGGTTATACTCTTGATAATATCCTGTGCAGTCAGAATATATTTTGCTTTGAAGAGATAAGGGTTTTTCTTTCTCAAAACTTTTCTTAGCTTCAAATCATTAAGTCCGGCGATTCTTTTTTGATGAAAGGTTCCTATGTTTTCTTCAACGTACTGCGTAACGTCTTTTAGATTTAGCTGTTTCATATTTTACTGCCGGTTCTAATAAATATAATTCCACTGGTTTAACTTGTTCGTTAACCATATCATAATATTCGGGAACTATGTCAATGCCAATTGAGTGTCGTTTCATTCTATTGGCAGCTAAAATTGTTGTTCCAGAGCCCATGAAAGGGTCAAGTACCGTATCTTTTTCTTTTGTAAAGAGCTTCATAAACCATTCAGGAAGTTCTTGGGGAAATGCAGCACTATGATTTTTGTTGCTGCATTCAGTGGCTAAATGTAGAACATTAGTAGGAAAAGCTTTATCTCTTGTCAACCAGTTTGAAATGTTTTTACCAAAACCACTACCAACTTTTGAATTGTCTCTTATCTTGTCTGTATTACTAAGGTTTTTAAGTCTTGATTTTGCCCAATTACCCATTGGAACCATTACTTCCTCCTGATACATGTTAAACTTCTTATCCTTGTTAAATTGGAGAAGTCTTTCCCATGCATCTCTAAAGCGATTAGGCCATTTACCTGGATAGCAATTCTT
>JADLCD010000005.1 GCA_020847395.1 Chitinophagaceae bacterium | reverse complement strand
TGGGCGTCAAAGAATTTACCTGGTAGAAGCAACAGGAACTATAGAAGATGATCCGAACGTAACGAATAAAAGAGTCCCGGGCAATCCTACGATGTCTTACCGGTCGCAACAGCCATTTAAAGTAATTGGTGAAGTAACTGTTTGGCAGGAGCACACACAGGAGCAAATTACCGCAATGAAAGAAGGCTTAAAAAAATTGAGAGAACAAGGGCTTGATACCATTGAAGAATAATATACGAAACAGCAGCACGAAAGCATGATTGGTGAATGTAATTTAAAATATAAGTTTTGAGACCGATACTATTCTCAAATATCTTCATACAAAATTTATAATTGCATTTATAGTTGATATGCCCGGAAACATTTCTGGCTACAGCCTCATCTTTCAATCACGATTTACTTTTCCATTTGCAATTAAATTTATTGTGTAACCTCAATTAACGAATTGTTATTACCATTAACAACAGTTCATTTATTGTAAATCTGTTGTTAACGCCCCTCACAAATGCTATATTTTTTTTTCGTGGTATTATGTTTGCACCGGTAAAAAATTAGCAGCCCGGTTAAGCAAGAATTGTATATCATTTAGAAGATTAAGTAATGAAGACCCCTTCTTGTCAAACCTTTAGCCTTTAACCTTACTGATCGCTATTATAAAATCACATACATTCAATGAACAGGATCTCATTGCTGGTAGGCTTATGCACCCTCATTATCAGCACAAGTTGTAAAAACAAAAAAACGGAAACGGAAGAAAAAGCAAATTATGCTGTAACAAGCCCATTAAAAGTTGACACCTCTTTCACCAAGGAATATGTTGCGCAGATACAGTCTGTACGCAATGTAGAAATAAGAGCCATGGAAAAAGGCTATCTGCAAAGTATTAATGTAGATGAAGGCCGGTATGTAAAAGCCGGGCAGGTATTGTTTAAGGTAGTACCTACTTTATATGAAGCAGAATACCTGAAAGCACAGGCAGCAGCAAAAGAAGCAGAACTGGAAATGCTGAATGCAAAAACACTGGCTGATTCAAATATTGTTTCCAAATCAGAATCTGCTATTGCACAGGCAAAATTAGATGAAGCAATGGCTGATATGGCGCTTGCAAAACTTCATCTTTCCATGACGGAAATTAAAGCGCCTTTTGATGGCGTTATCGACAGGATTCCTTTAAAACTCGGTAGTCTTATTGATGAAGGCGCATTGCTTACAACCATTTCAGATAACAAATCGGTATATACCTATTACAATGTACCCGAAAGAGAATATCTCGATTATAAGGCACAGGGTGATACAGAAAACCTTCATCACGTTGGACTGATATTGGCGAATGGGCAATTACATAAGTATAAAGGCATTGTTGAAACCATAGAAGGCCAGTTTGATAATGAAACAGGCAATATTGCTTTCAGGGCAAAATTTCCTAACACAGAGCTGCTGCTTAAGCATGGTGAAACCGGTAAAGTACAAATGACCATTCCTTTAAGAAATTCACTGGTTATTCCGCAAAAAGCTACGTACGAATTACAGGACAAAACTTATGTATACGTGGTTGATAAGAACAACGTGGTGAAATCGAGAAATATTACCATCAAAAGCAGGTTACCTGATATTTATATTGTTGATTCAGGCATAACCGAAGGCGATAAAATATTGCTGGAGGGTTTGCAAAGTATAAAAGAGAATGATAAAATAGAATACGATTACCAGGATCCGCGTAATGTGCTATCCAATCTTCAACTGATCAAACAATAGTTGTTACTAATCCTGTAAGAAGAAAACCATGTTTAATAAATTTATACAAAGGCCTGTCCTTTCTATTGTTATATCGCTTATTATTGTTTTTCTCGGCGTTCTTGCCCTGATGAAGTTACCCGTAACGCAATTTCCATCCATCTCTCCACCTAAAGTGAATGTTACCGCAGAATATCCCGGAGCTAATGGTGAGCTGATGACAAAAGCAGTTATCATTCCACTTGAACGTGCAATAAATGGCGTGCCGGGCATGAAATATATGGACGCGGATGCCGGTAATGATGGTGAAGCAAGCATACAGGTAGTGTTTGAATTGGGTACAGATCCTAATATCGCCGCGGTGAGTGTTCAAAACCGCATTGCTTCAGTAATTAATAAACTGCCACCGCTGGTTGTGAGAGAAGGTGTAAAAATTACCAGGGAAGAATCAAATATGCTGATGTACATCAACCTGTATAGCGACGATTCCACATTAGAACAAAATTTCCTTTTCAATTTCGCTGACTTAAATATTCTTTCTGAATTAAAACGTGTAGATGGTGTTGGTTTTGCCGATGTGTTGGGCGACAGGGAGTATTCAATGAGAGTATGGTTAAAACCCGACAGGATGCTGGCATATAAAATTTCATCTGATGATGTAATGAAAGCATTGGATGAACAAAGTCTTGAGGCGTCGCCTGGCCGTTTGGGAGAAAGTTCAGGCAAGCAATCGCAGGC
The DNA here is from genome assembly GCA_020847395.1 of Chitinophagaceae bacterium. Lineage (GTDB taxonomy): Bacteria > Bacteroidota > Bacteroidia > Chitinophagales > Chitinophagaceae > Agriterribacter. The sequence goes on along the minus strand of JADLCD010000005.1, from coordinate 8,603 downwards.
TTTTGAGTATGTATTAAAATATTCCGGACGGTTTACCACTAAAGAAGAATATGAAAATATAGTATTACGGGCTTCTCCTGATGGAGAATTATTGCATTTAAAAGATGTGGCAGATATTGAATTTGGAAGTACATTTTATGATTTGTATTCAACACTCAATGGAAAACCATCTGCGGCCATAGTTGTAAAACAATCTTATGGCAGTAATGCAAGAGAGGTTATTAAGAATATTAAAAAGAAGATGGAGGAAATACAGGCAAGCAGTTTCCCCAGGAGCATACATTATGAACTGAGCTATGATGTGTCAAAATTCCTTGATGCATCTATTGAGAAAGTTGTTCATACACTGGCAGAGGCATTTCTGCTTGTAAGTTTTGTAGTGTTCCTGTTTTTGGGTGACTGGCGCTCTACACTTATCCCGGCATTAGCTGTTCCTGTATCATTAATTGGTGCGTTCTTTTTTATGCAATTGTTTGGCATATCGGTTAACATGATTACATTGTTTGCCCTCGTGCTTGCAATTGGTATTGTAGTGGATGATGCCATTGTGGTAGTGGAAGCCGTTCACGCAAAAATGGAGCACGAAAACCTGAATCCACTTGCTGCAACCAAAGCAGCAATGAAAGAAATAGGTGGCGCTATCATTGCAATTACACTGGTAATGGCTGCGGTATTTATCCCGGTTTCATTTATGTCCGGGCCTGTAGGTGTTTTCTACAGGCAGTTCTCTGTAACTATGGCTACTTCTATTATTTTATCGGGTATTGTAGCACTAACGTTTACGCCTGCCCTATGTGCCATCATCCTCATAAATACACATGGCAAGAAAAAGAAAAATATATTATCACGCTTTTTAGAGTCATTCAACAATGGATTTAATAAGCTGTTAGGCAAATACAAAAATATTGTTGCAAAAATAGCCAACAGAAGAGTGGTAACCTTTCTTGCGTTGGTTGCCTTTTGTGCCGGAACATGGTTTATTAGTTCTTCTGTGCCTTCAGGATTTATACCTAATGAAGACCAGGGTGTGTTTTATGCTATAATACTTACTCCGCCTGGCTCAACACTTGAAAGAACAAACCAGGTTGCGCTTGACTTGCAGAAAATAGCAGAGAAAATGGAAGATGTTAAATCCGTTTCTTCCATGGCTGGTTATGAAATATTATCAGAAGGTACGGGCGCCAACTCGGGTAGCTGCTTAATTAATCTTAAAGACTGGAGCGAAAGAAAACATTCGCTCCAGGAAATCATGGATGAGCTGGAAGAAAAATCGAAAAACATTAAAGGTGCGAGTATTGAATTCTTCCCGCCACCTGCATTACCCGGTTATGGCGCTGCCGGTGGTTTTGAATTGCGCTTAATGGATAAATCCGGAAGCGGTGATTATAAAAAGATGGAAGCGGTGAGCAAAGATTTTGTAAAAGAACTAAGCAAACGCCCTGAAATAACTTCTGCGTTTACATTCTACAGTGCAAGCTTTCCACAATACATGCTGTCCATAGATAATGATAAGGCACAACAAAAAGGCATTACCATTGAAAACGCGATGGATAATCTTTCAACACTGATAGGAAGTAACTATGAAACTGGCTTTATTAAATACGACAGGCCATATAAGGTAATGGTGCAGGCTTTACCGCAATATCGCGCACTGCCTGAAGATATTCTTAAGTTTTATGTAAAGAATGATAAAGATGAAATGGTACCTTATTCAGCATTTATGAAGATTGAAAAAACCTATGGACTGTCTGAAATAACCAGGCATAATATGTACAATTCTTCTGAAGTAAGCGGCGGGCCTGCGCCCGGTTACAGCAGTGGCGTTGCTATTGCAGCCGTGCAGGAGGTAGCTGAAAAAAAATTGCCAAGAGGATTTGGTATTGAATGGTCCGGTATTTCTTTAGATGAAGTAAGAAGAGGAAACGAAGCCTTATTTATATTCATCATCTCACTTGCATTCGTATACCTTGTATTATCTGCGCAATATGAAAGCTTTGTATTGCCTTTACCAATATTACTCTCTTTACCTGTAGGTATTTTCGGAACATTCTTTTTACTGAAAGTAATGGGGCTTGAAAATAATATATATGCGCAGATAGCAATGGTGATGTTGATTGGTATTCTTGGTAAGAATGCGGTGCTTATTGTGGAATTTGCCGTTCAGCGACACCGTGCAGGGAGTACTCCTCTGCAAGCGGCTATTGATGGCGCGGGTGCAAGGTTACGCCCGATTGTAATGACATCATTTGCATTTATTGCGGGTTTAATACCATTGGTATTCGCTACAGGCCCCGGTGCATTGGGCAACAGAACAATCGGCACTGCCGCAGCAGGTGGTATGATATTCGGTACCATTTTCGGCGTATTACTTATTCCGGGCATCTATTATATTTTCGCCAAAATATCAGAAAAGCATATCATGGTAGAAGGCGAAGAAGAAAATCCTTTAACTGAAGATATAGATAACGTATAATGAAACCAGTAAAACATATTGTAATAGCAGGTATTACATTTACGTGCATATTATATGCAGGTTGCAAAATACCAACACTTGTGCAGGCGCCTGAGGCAAAAACACCGCCCGCTAATTTTAGTAATGCTTCAGATTCAGCTAACAACAGCGGCATAATAAAATGGAAAACATTTTTTTCAGACAGTTATCTTGTAAGCCTGATTGATACCGCATTAAAAAATAACCAGGAGCTTGCTATCACCTTGCAGGAAATAGATATTGCCCGTAATGAAATACGAGCAAAGCAGGGACGATTACTGCCGTTTGTTGAAGGAGGCGTAGGCGCAGGCATAGATAAAACAGGGCGCTACACAAGCCAGGGAGCGGGCGATGCATCAACAGATATTACGCCGGGTAAGCAGGTGCCTGATTGGTTGCCCGACTACCGGTTTGGCATAACCGCATCATGGGAAGCTGATATATGGAAAAAATTACGTACTGCAAAGAAAGCTGCTTTTACCCGCTATCTTTCTACAATAGAAGGAAGAAATTTTGTAGTTACAAACCTTATAGCAGAAATAGCAAATTCTTACTATGAACTGCTTGCACTGGATAATCAATTACAGATAGTAAGACAAACCATACAGTTGCAGCAGAACGCGCTTAATATTGTACGAATACAAAAACAAGCAGCAGCAGCCACTGAACTTGCAGTTAAGAAGTTTGAAGGAGAAGTGCTTGGCTCACAAAGTTTGGAATACGATATTCTGCAAAAAATTCAGGAGAAGGAAAATGCCGTTAACTTTTTACTCGGTCGTTACCCGCAGCATATTAACAGGGATACTACCGGTATATTAAGCATCACGCCGGCACAGGTTGCTACAGGCATTCCTTCACAATTATTACAAAACAGGCCCGATATAAAACAAGCTGAGCTGGATCTTGAAGCAGCAAAGCTGGACGTAAAAGTGGCGAAGGCGGAATTTTATCCATCATTTAATATTGTAGCGGGCTTGGGTTTCCAGGCATTCAATCCTTCGTATCTTATAAAATTCCCTGAATCAGTATTGTTCTCTATTGCAGGTGATCTTGCAGGGCCATTGATTAATAAAAGCGCTATTAAGGCTGAGTATTACAGTGCCAACGCAAGACAAATACAGGCAGTATATAACTATGAACGCGCCGTACTTAATGCATATATAGAAGTATCTACACAACTATCTAATATCAAAAATCAGCAACAGGTATTTGAGCTGAAATCAAAACAGGTAGATACACTAACTGCTACAATAAATATTTCAAATGCTTTGTTTAAATCTGCAAGAGCAGATTATCTCGAAGTACTATTATCGCAGCGCGATGCATTGGATTCAAAAATGGAATTAATTGAAACAAGGCTTCGCCAATTTAATGCCGTTACTAATATTTACAGGGCACTTGGTGGTGGGTGGAACTAAATGATAGCAGGATAGCCTGGACAAAGAAGTTTTTTGCAGGTATATGTAAAATGGGTATGCCTGTTTTCTATCCAAATATTTCATTCAAAATCTTTGCTAATCTCAATCCTCCTTTCAATAACTGGTTATTTAAATCCTGAACAAACATATAGTTGTACTCGTAGCGAAGCTTTGAATCCGGCGCAGTGTTGTCATATATCTTATCAGATACAACATGTGATTCGTAAAACCAGTCTTCGAGTGAAGAATTTTGCCATTGCTCAACCTGGGTTTTGTCTGCAACATTTAATACGGTAGCATACTCTGTATAACTCCATTGCTGAAAATCAATCAGTGTTTCATCCCATATTACATGCAGGTTGGTTGGTTTGCCAAACCAGGTAACCTGTATTTTATTACCACCCTGGTCTTCATCACGACCAACATGCAACGGCTGATGTAAATCACCAACAAGATGAATAAGAAATTTTAAAGCCGTTTGTTTTTTATCCAGGGGCAGGTTCTCATCTTTTACCTGCGCCTGCAATGTTAAAATCTGTGTATACAAATTTTCTCCGGGCAATGCTTTTAGATCACGGATAAAGTCATCTTTAGCCATATGTGCAGGCAAATCTACATAATGCCATTTGCCTGCAAACCGCCATGAAGTATCAGATTTTATAAAGTCGGCCCAGTTTGCCCAGAAAGCGAGTGGAACTTCGCCGATCAGTTTTTTAAGTTCTTTTCTGGCTTTTGAATTTAAGTGACGCTGCGCTATCTCCGCAACAACCCTGTGGCCCGTAACACCCCATGCAGAAACAGTTTCAACAGAGAAAACAAAAATGATACAGAAAAAAAGATATTTGAGTCTCATGTGTCTTCTTATGATGATGTTATTCAAAAATAAGAAGCTAAGGTTAATATAGTTTGAAATTTTTGTGGCGGGCAGGATACAGGTTTCAGGTTGCAGGTTTCAGGTTACAGGTACTCAACCAAAAACCTGCTAATAAATAGTAAGCCTGTGTGTGTGTGCAACCTGCAACCTGAAACCTGCTACTTTATGCCCCACGCCTTCTACCTAACTTATTATCTCCTTACTCCACCGTTACACTTTTCGCCAGGTTTCTTGGTTTGTCTACATCATAGCCTTTAGCCACGCCTATATAATATGATAACAATTGCAAGGGAACTACACTTAATATCGGCGCAATCAATTCATCAGCTTCCGGTATCGGCATTACATCATCAGCCATGCCCTTTATTGTTTCATCGCCTTCAGTAATTACCGCTATTACCTTTCCTTTTCTTGCTTTTATCTCCTGTATATTGCTCACAATTTTTTCGTGGTAAGTATCTTTTGTAGCAACAAATATTACAGGAAGGCTTTCATCAACCAAGGCTATAGGTCCATGTTTCATTTCCGCAGCAGGATAACCTTCTGCATGTATATACGATATCTCTTTCAGCTTAAGTGCGCCTTCAAGCGCTATCGGAAAATTATATCCGCGCCCAAGATATAATGCATTTGTAACGTCTTTGTATTTAGCAGCAGTAGCTTTAATATAATCTGAATTGTCTAATATTTGTTTTACTTTTTCAGGCACTTCATTTAATTCGTTAATGAGATGCAGGTAACGTTCATTGGTAATCGTTCCTCTTTCTTTCGCAATTTTTAATGCTACCATAGCAAGTACTGTTAACTGCGCCGTAAATGCTTTAGTGCTGGCAACGCCAATCTCCGGCCCTGCATGTGTATATGCGCCGGCATGAGATATTCTTGCAATAGATGAGCCAACAACATTTACAACGCCCAGTATCACCGCTCCCTGTTCTTTCGCTCTTTCTATCGCCACCAATGTATCTGCTGTTTCACCACTTTGCGAAATGGCAATAATCATATCGCCCTTATGAACAATCGGATTTCTATACCGGAACTCAGAAGCATATTCCACTTCAACAGGTATGCGGCATAATTCTTCAATTACATATTCAGCAATTAAACCGGCATGCCACGAAGTGCCACAGGCAATAATCAAAATTCTGTTGGCATTTTTTATAAGGTCAATATTATTCTGAATGCCCGACATGGTGATAGCCCCTTGTGCTACATCTAATCTTCCACGCAAACAATCCTGTATGGTATATGGTTGCTCAAAAATTTCCTTAAGCATGAAATGATCGTAGCCGCCTTTTTCAATAGCCGCTAATTCAAGATCGAGCTTTTGAATAAACGGTGTTTGCCTTTCATTACCCAGGTTTTTAAGTACCAGCTCATCTGCTTTTATAATGGCAATCTGGTAATCATTTACATACACTACTTCCTTGGTATATTCAATAATAGGTGAGGCATCGCTTGCTAAAAAATGTTCTCCTTTGCCAATACCAATTACAAGCGGGCTGCCTTTTCTTGCCGCTAATAACGTATCAGGATTGTTTTTATCAATCAATACAATTACATATGCACCAACAATACGTTTCAATGCTATGCGCAATGCTTCTTCAAGGGTACTGTCATTATTTTTTTGAATGTCTTCTATAAAATTCAGCAATACTTCTGTGTCTGTATCGCTGTGAAAAACATACCCTTTCTTAATCAATTCTTGTTTAAGTAAGGCATAGTTTTCAATAATACCATTATGTATCATCGCTAACTTTCCGTTAGCTGATAAATGCGGATGCGCATTTCTATCGCTTGGCTCGCCGTGTGTTGCCCAGCGGGTATGCCCGATACCAATATTGCCATCAAGATCTTTCCCGATAACCACATCTTCAAGCGCTGCTACCTTTCCTTTTTTCTTATATAATTTAAGACCATGGTTAAGCAACGCCACACCTGAGCTATCATAGCCTCTGTATTCTAATCTTTTTAATCCTTTTATAATTACCGGATAAGCCTGGCGATACCCGATATAAGCAACAATGCCACACATAATTTTATTTTTGTTTTATTTGAGATACTGCAACGCAAACGATTGCGCAATATTATAAAAATTCCTTGAAATGTCATGGCAGTGGAAAAATTACATGTTTGCTATTATCCAAATTAAGTAACGAAATTGTTTAATTAAATCAGCGTATATCATTTCTTTCAGCAAAAGCGCTTTCTTCAAGAATTTGTTCAGGTTTCTTTTTGTAAAAAATCATACCGATTGTCATAATGATACTGGTAGTGAGTATTATAAAAAACAATATGCCATCATCAAAAGCATTCAGTTTCATTTTGTCGGGTATTTTATAAAAAAGCACGATGGTGATTAAGCCCCTTGGAAGAAAAAAAGATTCCGGAAAAACATTGGTATGAACAAAAAAACGGAGGTATAAAAGCCGGACTATAAACAAAGCCGCAACGACCATACTGCCCACGTTCAGGATATTAGGTTCTGATAAAAAATTCAACTGTATGGAATAACCAAAAAGTATAAAAAAGAACGTTCTGATTAAAAAAGATGACTCCGCTGTGATGGAATGAAGCAACTCCCTGATTGGTTCTATCTGTTTTATCGGGAAAAGCTTTTGTATCCATTTAAAGCGGATGAGTTCCCAGTTATTGATCATCATTCCAAACATTATAATAATTATAAGCGACGGCAGATGTAATAATTTGCCTGAAGTATAGATTAGAATAAGCAGGGAGAATATAAGGAAAAACTTTATGTTAAGTTTTGTTTTTGCCATTATAATAAATAGTATTACTGACAATACCAGCGAAAGCAGGATAGAAAAAATGATACTGCCTCCGAATAACAATATTGACTTACCTGTAAGTACTTCTTCTGCTGTAAAGTAATTAAAAACCAGGATGCCGATAATATCTGAAAAAGACGCTTCGTATACAAGAAATTCTTTTTTTGAAGCTGAAAGAGAATGTATACTTGGTATTACGATTGAACTGCTGATAATGGACAACGGTATGGCATATACTAAACAATTAATCACTTTTTCATTTAACCAGTAGTTAAGTATTGCTGTAATAAGCCCTGCAGATAAAACAAAAATAATCAGCGCTGAAAAAAAAGACTCTCTTATCAGCTTAAATTTATCACGCGAAAGCTTTAAATCAAGCCCTGCTTCAAGAACAATCATAATCAATCCTACTACACCCAATAACTCCACCATTTTTGGGGGAATATTATAGTACACATTATTCAGGTTTGAAAACCACCGGATAAAAATACCTCCAAACAATAACAATAATACGGAAGGCACTCTGATATACCTGCTGATAATAGAAAAAAAATATGATAGTATTACCACACTGCAAATAATTATCAACCAATATTCAGCAGTAAGTTTTTCCATGCAGCAATATTAAAAATTAATAAACAATAAAAAAAACTTAGCAAATATGCTGGGATTTCGCTTTTAGCAAAAGCAATCTGCTGTATTGTTGCTATCGGAAAGACGACCCCCGCACCTGTCATTCCGATCCGCCGGAGTGTTGCTTTGAACTAAATGTATGTTGTGGCGGAGAGGAACCTGTTGGGCTGTAGTGCAAATGTTGAGCAACAGTATAAAACCAGGCAGTTTTCTCCCTCGCATAAAAATGATTTAATTATAGTGTTCGTGTTGGCTCGGCTATAATGACATCATTACGAATAAATTGAAAATCAGGTCTTTATTTTTAACCATGGCCTTGCCATATTGCAATCAACTGCAACCGGGAAGTTCTTATGTTTGAATTAAAAAATGTAAAAGTTAGTAAATTACTTTAAGCG
>JADLCD010000004.1 GCA_020847395.1 Chitinophagaceae bacterium | reverse complement strand
AATGCGATATTGGATGCTTCTTTGTCTTTCATTTTGTGGGTGTTTAGGTATAAACACCACTCGAAAATTGACTAACAAGGTGAAGACTGCTTTTACGAATAAGTTGGAAGGTGGTGTTACTTCTTTGCCAGATAGAATAGATATTAATGGGTACTATCGTTATTGGAACAGGAGTGAGTGGGGCGGGTATAAGTCTATTCCGGGTAGTAAAGATACTTTATTTGTAGATGTAATGTTCTATCCGGATGGGACATTTATCTATAACCTTTACAAACAAAATGGCTATTTATCCTACAATGACTATTTCTCTGAAATAATCCGAAAAGGGAGGTCTGACTGGTTTTATTTCAGTCACGGATGGGGTGTTTATTCAGTTGTTGCTGATACCATAAAAGCGCAATTCTTATTGCACGCAGCCCACTTTAGTCCATGGTGGGGCGGACAAGAATGGTTTTTGATCAAAGATAGAAGTACCTTACAATTGATCTTTTCAGACGGACTTTTTGATGTGACGGAGAGGAGCAGAGAACTTGGAGAAATTGATGTAAAAACTGCCAGTGACGTAATCTTTCATCCATTAGAAGTCATTCCGCCTTCATACGCATGGTTTAAGGAGAATAAGTTTTTTTGGCGGAGTGAACGCGACTGGAGAAACTATATGGAATTTATAAAAGAAAAATAAATCGAATTTTTTAAATCAATTTAAACGAACGCTTTTTTATGAGATTTTCATTCTTGTTCGCAATGGCCTTTGTTTTTATTACAGGACTGAGCGGATGCGCCACCAATCTTATCGGTTTAAACTTCGTTGAATAAAGTAAAATAAGACAACACAAAGCAATAATGAAACAACCGTTACATACCCTAAAATATGAAAATTAGAAAAACTTTTATCTGTGTTTTCATGCAATAAACCGGCACTGATTAATGCCGCCATTCCGCCTGATAATTGCTGAACACTTGAATTGATATTCATAAAAGCACCTCGTTCTTGCAGCGATGGAATGGCTGTAAGAATGGCTGACGATGTAATCATCCGGGAGGATATTACCACCGTCATGGCTGTAAAAATAAACAAGACATACTGCAAGGAGCTTTTGTCCAAAGAGGTATAAATTAAAATAAAGGGAATGGCAAGCAAACTGCCTATCACAAACAATTTGAACTTTCCAATGCTGTCGCTTAATCGACCGAAAACAGGCGAGAACACTAAGGTTCCCAATCCTGCCATAAAAAATATTAGCATAAGATCTGATTCGGCTATGCCTACATTGTGTACCAGAAAAGGAGAGGAATAAGGCATCAGCATATAACCTCCCGTTGCTAAGAAAAAAGTGGCTGAAAAAGCCAAAAGATAATTTTTGTTTTTAAATATTTTTAAACTGGTCGCTATAAAATTAATATGTTTCCGGTTTTCTAAATGAACAGTAAGCGGTTGCATATATTTATACAGCAGTACAAAGTTTATTATACTGATTGCCGCAATAAAATAAAATGAAATATGCCAGGACGATAGTTCTGCAAAGTAAAGGCCTAATGGAATGCCTAATATCTGACTTCCGGCAAAAGCCATTTGTATAAAGCCCATTACCCTGCCGCGAACTTCAAATTTAAAAACGTCCGTAATAACAGCAAATGAAATACCCGACATAACACCACCAAAAATTCCGGCGAAACTACGTGCAAGCAAAAGCGATTCGTAATTCCACGCAATGGCGCATAACACAGTGCCAATGATAAATCCAAAATATACCCAAAGCAATATCTTTCGGCGGTCGAAGCGGTCGGAAAAACCGGCCATTGCAAAACCTGAAACTCCGGCGGCAATAGCATAAGAAGATACCAAAACACCAAAAGAACCTGCATTGATTTTTAAATCATCCATTAAGTAAGTTCCTAAGGGTACTAACACGGCAAAATCTAATACTACCGTAAATTGAACAACGGTTAAAATGGCGATTAAAAATTTTTGGTATTTACTGAAAGTTTGTTTCCGTTTCATTTAAAAAGAAAGCAAAAAAAAGATTAGAAAAGAGCAGCACTCACAAATACACCATAATTGTTTTGGTTGCCTTTAAAAGGACCGAACCAATCAAAATTGGCGGCAAGTCCGAAATTAAATTCTTTGTAATTAACGCCCAGCCTGCCTAAAATATAACTACGTGCATGGTCTTTTGATGCAACAGAGAAACCATACAAACCTTGCAAACGACTATAGAGTCTCCATTTTTCATTGAGTTTAGGTTTATATTCAGTCATGATCATGGTTTCCTGAATTGCGTCTTTATGAAGGTCAATTCTCGGGTTGGCAACAACCAAAAAACCGGGACTCCCATAGGAATAAATGATACCGGCAGTAGGACGCAAACCCGTAACGTCGGTATAATGAAATCCCGAAACAACATCAAATCCTTTGAATAAACGGTAGGTAACTAATCCTTGAGACATAATGCCGTCATAAGGTCCTTTTTTCCAGGCGCCCAACACACTGGTAATACTAAAAAAGCCAAGTTTGGGAATGCTTTTTAGTTTTTTGTTAATCATCAATTGATAGGCCATACCCTCGTTTCCAAGTACCGTTTCAAGATTTACAGGCGGATTTGGAGCTGCTGCAGTCGGCAATTTTTGTGCATATATCACATTGCTAAAAAAGAATGCGAGCATTAATAGTATACAGAATTTTACTGTTGACATGTCTATTATTTTTAAGACCACAAAAGTAGAAATCCAACCAAAAATTAAAAAGGACTACAAGTGCGATAAGTAGGACTAAGCGTGCATGTTTTGAGCTTTGTATTCCGAAGGCGTACGTCCGGTTATTTTTTTAAAAATTCGGGAAAAATAAGAGGGGTCTTCAAAATTTAAATCGTAAGCTATTTCTGCAATGTCTTTCGTAGAATCGAGCATCATGAGTTGGGCGTGCAAAATTCGGGATTCAATAATGAAATTTCTTGCACTTTTCTTAAACACAGCCTGAACACAGCGATTCAAATAATTAGGAGAAATAGAAAGTTTTTCGGCATAAAATCCGGTACTGTGTTGCTCCAAATAATGCTCATTTATTAAGAAATTAAATTGCAGGGCAATTTCCTGTTCTCTTGGCAGGTTTTGTTGAATATTGGCTGTTTCCAGCAATTTATAAATTAATGCCCGCACGAGGCTTTGTCCAATATTTCTATTTGAAGTTGTTCTGTTTAATTCATCATAAATAAGCTTACAAATATTATCAAACCATAATGATGTATTTCCTGATAGCCTCGTAATTGGATGAATTAAAGATAAATGTAAAATAGTTTTATTGCTTAAAATTGCGGTTATCGTTTTGCTTTCTATCAGCATTAAATATCCTTTTGCCTGTTCACCGATTTCCCGGAAAGCGTAAATTGTTCCTATCGAAATAAAAATCAAACTGTTTTTTTCTACATGGTATTTTTCCGTATTGATTTGTAAGTTTAGACTACCATCTTCTAAAAGAAGTAAGAGATTGTAATTTGATTTGCTTAGCGCAAGTGGGATATTTAAATAGGGCTGTATTATTTCTAAAGGATAAACTTGTGAGGGTTTATTTTGAAATGCAGCAGTATTAATAAACTCCGGTTTTATTAATGCTTTAACGGTATTATATGTAAATTCAGTTGTTTTCATTTCAAACTATACATTTTAATTTTTCAAATTCTAGCAGCTATTTAAGCCTGCAAAAAAGTAATGATTAACTGATTTTTTGGGTTAATAAGGTAAAGCACAGCATTAAGAATGTTGTATAAACATATACAATTCTACAATAAAATACAGCCTTGTTTTCATCAGATGATAATGGCTGTATTAGACATAGATTTTTCACAGTTGTTGCTGTTCACAATCGCCGTTATTGTGCCTCCGGCAGATAAATTGCGTATGCAGCACAGTTAATGCGGGTGGCGTATCAACAACAGGAGTTAGGGAAGCCGGTGTATTAATAGACGATGCTATGGAATGTTATTGCTGATGCCTGAACACCGTAAGCCACGCATAACACCCCAACAATGGCAGGAAGCGAAAAAAATTTTTGTAACTTTAAAATATGGGAAGAGACATTCAAATACAGGATAAGCCTCAGTTACCGAAACGTCTTTTTTGGGACTTTAGGTATGAACAGATTGATTGGAAGGCTGGTCATCTTACGGTGATGGCGAGAGTCCTGGAACGTGGAAGCAAAGAAGAATGGGAAGAAATGATTCGGTTTTATGGGCGTGACCAGGTTGTTCATGCATTAAAATACGAGATAAAATTCCTGCCGGATTATGCTATTGAGAATGTTTGCGCCTATTTTTCTATCCCCAAGGAGAACCTGCTATGTTATACACGAAAACAGTCGAGGCCGGGACACTGGATCTGATAAAAAAATTAATGCCTGATGAGGTGTTATTTAAGTTTAATCTTGTTGGTGGCACCGCTCTTTCTCTGAATCTGGGTCATAGAAAATCATTAGATATTGACCTTTTTACAGACACTGATTTTGATGCTTCTTACCTGGCCAATCATTTAACGAAAACTTATAACGCTACCATTACCCGTGTTCTTACCAATGGTATTTTTGCTTTTATAAATGACGTGAAGGTTGATTTGCTCGCACATCAATATCCTATAATAAATCCAATAGAAATAAAAGAAGGGATACGAATGTTGTCGCTGGAAGATATAGGGGCGATGAAATTAAATGCCATTCTGTATAACGGAACCCGTTTAAAGAATTTCGTTGACATATATGCGTTGGTTGAATACATTCCATTGAACAAAATAACAAGGAGTTTTGTACAGAAGTATCCTGGAGTAACCAGCCAAATGGCTTACAATGCACTCCTTTATCACAATGATATAGATATGACAATGAAGATTGACTATATCAATCGGGAGATTCCCTGGAAGGAAATTACAGGCAGATTAAATGATGCTGTTACTAACGATCAAAAAATATTTTCATAGTTGTTGCTGTTCACAATCGCCGTTGTTGTGCCTCCGGCAGATAAATTGCGTATGCAGCACAGCTAATGTGGCTGACGTACCAACAACAGGAGTTAGGGAAGCCGATGCATTAATAAACGGTGCTGCGGAATGTCTGGTTGAGCAATACAGTAACACAACTGCAACACATTTTGATAAATTAAAGTACATTACAGAATGTCATACTACAGCATTCAATACCACTTAGCATTTTTTGTTTTGCAGTTTTAAACGGCAGGTGATTTAAAAACGAGTAACCCAAAATAGAAAATGGAGCAACTTGAACATATAGCAGAATTTAAGTCTTCGCCTGAACTGATAGAGAAACTTTATCAATACGGCATACACAAAACGTATGAAGCAGGAAGCATTATCCTGAATGAAAACGCTTCCATCCGCTCCATTCCCATTGTAACCAATGGAGCGCTGAAAGTTATCCGCACAGAGGAAGACGGCAGGGAAATTTTATTGTATTATATCAAAGCCGGAGAAAGCTGCATCATGTCTTTTTTAGGCGGTATGCACAATGAAACTAGCAAGGTTAAAGCCGAAGTGGAAGAAGATGCCGAAATCCTTTTTTTGCCAATGGATAAAGTGGCATTGTTCATTAAGGAATACCCGCAATGGCTGGATTATATATTCCGTTTATACCACAAGCGTTTCGAGGAATTGTTGGAGATTGTGAATGCCATTACTTTTAAAAAGACTGATGACCGCTTATTGGCTTTGCTGCATAAAAAACGGGAACTTACTGGAAACAATATCCTGAATATTACCCACGAACAATTAGCCAATGAATTGGGTACTGCCCGTGTAGTTGTTTCAAGAATGCTGAAACAGTTCGAAGAAATGGGAAAGGTTCGGTTGGGCAGGAACAAAATCACCCTTATGTAACAAATGTAACTGAACAGGTTTTTGAATTGGTGCAAATTTGCAGCATCAATTCAGAAATCTATGCATATAGCGGAGTATTCGGCATTAATTTATTCTCTTTTTATCGCTGGTTCAACGAGCGTTGCCGGTTCTTTTTCTTACATCATTGGTCATTATTTCCATCAATTCTTTAATGGGATTTTTATTTTCCCTGCACCACATTTCCGTACAATCGCTGATTAACCGGTATGTGTAGCAAATCTCAAGCAAACAAAAACAAAAGATGAAACAACTATTGTCATTTATCCTTATCAGTTTCTCCCTTATTGATGCCAATGGCCAAGCCGTTGTCCTTCAAAAAAAAGAAGCTGTTAACCAGGCACTCACAGAAAATAACCAGTTACAAATTGCGACGAACGATATAGCCACTGCCGAGGCTAAATACAAGCAAACCGATGCTGTATTTCTTCCCAGGCTCAGCGTTGATTATACAGCAATGGTTACCAATAATCCTTTAAACGCATTTGGTTTCAAACTACAGCAACAAAGTATTACGCAATCCGATTTTGCACCAAATTTATTGAACAACCCAAGTGCTACAGGAGATTTCAGTGCAAAGGCATCACTAATGCAACCGATCTTTAATGCGGATATGCTGGCTATGCGTAAAGCTGCGCAAAAACAGGTAGCTATTGCCGGATTTAAAAAACAACGTACACAGGATTATATACGCTTTTCAGTAGAAACAGCTTACAACCAGTTGCAGATGGCTTACGAAATGCAAAGGGTTGCCAACGATGCATTACAAACGCTTCAGGCTACATATAAATGGGTGAAAGACAGGTACGACCAGGGCTATGTACAAAAATCGGATTTACTGAATGTGGAAGTGCAGATAAAGGCTATCGAAACTCAAATAGCAACAGCCGGCTCTGCCATTGCAGAATATTCCGACAACCTTAGCGTATTAATGGGCAAGCCTATTGGCACGCTTTATACAACTGATAGTTTAGAAATGGACCTGAATCCATACGAAACTACAATTATTCCCGATACCCGTAACGATTACAAAGCAATGGAAACAGCCATTCTCGCCTATGATGATATGATGAAAAGCACTAAGAGAACAATGATACCTAAAGTAAATGGGTTTGCGTTGTATCAGTTTAATGATAAAAATGCATTTGGTTTTGGCAGCAATGCCTATCTCGCCGGTTTGCAACTAACCTGGAATATCTTTCAGGGAAATGAAGCACACAGCAAACTGAATACACAGAAACTGGAGCAAAAACAAATTGTGCTGCAATTAAAAAACCAGAAAGAAGAGGACACTAAAGCACTGGCAAAAGCACATCAGCAGCTCAGCAATGCAGATTTTCAGCTTAGGCAATATAAAGCAGCAGTAACACAGGCACAGGAAGCGTTGACTATTCTGCAAAATCGTTTGCAACAGGGATTGGTTGGCACAACAGACGTGTTACAGGCGCATACACAACTGGCGCAGCAAAAAATGTTTTACAATCAGGCGGTAACAATGCACAACAGCACATTAGCCTATATCCGTTTTCTTACAGCGCAATAACACAGCATCAAACACATAATATTAAATAAAGCAAAGAGAAAAATAAAAGGTAGATATATGAACTTAAAAAACATATTTTTTCTGATACCCGCAATCGGTATGTTTTTTTCCTGCGGAAGCAAGGAGAATAACAAAGTAGCAATCAATAACAATAGCGAAGCTATAGCCGTTAAAGTTGCTAAAGCAGGACAGTCAGCAAATGGTGCGATGATTTCTGTTAGCGGGCAACTGGCTTCGGAACATTCCGCTGCCGTTAGCACCCGCATGATGGGATACATTACAAAGATGAATGTAAAGATTGGTGATAATGTACGTGCCGGACAATTACTTTTTTCCGTACAATCTGCCGACATCCAGGCCAAAAGCGGCCAGGTGAGTGCTAATATAGCTGCTGCGGATGCCGCATTAGCCAATGCAAAAAAAGACTATGAGCGTTTTAAAATATTGCATCAGCAAAACAGCGCAACAGATAAGGAATTAGAAAACATGGCGCTGCAATATAAAGCTGCCGAGTCGCAGGCGCAGGCTGCAAAGCAAATGCGTAATGAAGTAAACGCCAATATGGCTTATGCTAATGTAACCGCACCTTTCAGCGGTACCATCACGCAAAAATTGATGGATGCCGGTAACCTTGCCAGTCCGGGGATGCCGGTTGTAATGTTGGAAAGCACAGGAGCGCTGCAGGCTGTTGCTACCGTTACGGAAGAACAAATAAAGTATATTCGCAACGGCATAGCTGTATTGCTCACTACAGATGCCGGCAGTAAAACGGTGACAGGTACTATCAGCCAGGTAAGCCGTTCATCTGTAGGAACCGGCGGTCAATACCTTGTTAAAATAAACCTTGCATCAGAAAAAGATTTACTCTCCGGCATGTATGTACATATCAATATTCCGGTGAATGATAATTCAAATAGCAATATATCCCAAAACGTATGGATACCCGAAGAAAGCCTCGTGAAGCAGGGCGATCTTACCGGCATCTATACTATCGGCGATAAGAATACCGCAATACTTCGCTGGTTACGTATTGGAAAATCTTCTGGAGCACAGGTGGAAGTACTGTCGGGTCTCGCCGTTGGCGAAGCATACATCAGCAGTGCCACAAGTCGCCTTTGGAACGGCGCTACAGTAAAATTCTAAAATATTTATAAACGGAAGAACGCTTCGATCATATCGGGCATTCATTACATAATACTATTCACTAATGGAAAATGGATTATCGGGAAAAATAGCCAATGCATTTATTCGTTCCAAGCTCACCATTTTATTAATGGTTGCCGGGCTGTTGCTTGGTATTTATAGTGTATGGATGATTCCGAGAGAAGAAGAACCGCAGATTAAAGTGCCGATGATGGATGTGTTCATCGGTTATCCCGGCGCTACACCTAAGGAAGTTGAAACCCGTGTAACAGCTCCAATGGAAAAAATCATTTCCAATATTCGCGGTGTGGAACATGTGTACTCTACTTCCATGAACGGGCAGGCTATGATGATTGTACAGTTTATTGTGGGTGAGGATATAGAACGCTCTCAGGTAAAACTATATAGTGAACTGTTGAAAAACATGGACAAAATGCCGGCGGGCGCCACCATGCCCATGCTTAAATTACGGGGCATAGATGATGTGCCGGTTTTTACACTCACACTATGGAGTGAAAAATACAGTGGTGCGCAACTTCGTGAAATAGCCAACCAGGTGAGTGCGGAACTCAAGAAGATACAAGATGTATCATCCATCAACGTTACAGGTGGCCGCAGTAAAGAGTTGCAGGTACGCTTAGACAAAGAAAAAATGGCCGCTTTACATGTAGATATCGCTTCTGTACAACAATTAATCCAGGCGCAGAATGTACAGATGCCGGCAGGTGTTTTACGAATGCAGGATACTGCTTTTGCTATTCAAACAGGTAATTTTCTTTCAACAGTTGAAGATGTTGAAAACCTGATAACAGGAACCAACGGCACGCAGCCTGTTTTTTTGAAACAATTCGCCAAAGTAAGCAGTGATTATGAAACGCCTACCAACTATGTGAGTTTTGGTTATGGTAAAGCGGAAGCTAAGGAACAGAAAGCATACCCATCTACCTACCCTGCCGTTACCTTATCCTTTAGTAAAAAATCAGGTGCCGATGCAATGGCGCTTACCAAATTAATTGAACATCGTTTGCAAGGATTGGAAAAAACAATCATTCCTTCTGATGTACAAACCACCATCACCCGCAACAACGGAGAGTCTGCGTCTGAAAAAGTAGCAGAACTGTTATTTCACCTTGCCATTGCCATCGTTGCTGTTACCGTTTTTGTAATGCTGGCAATGGGATGGCGCGGCGGTATGGTTGTTTTTCTTTCTGTGCCCGTAACATTTGCCTTAACATTAATGGCTTATTATTTCTTAGGCTATACCTTAAACAGGATTACACTTTTCGCGTTGGTTTTTATAGTGGGCATTGTAGTGGATGATTCGATTATTGTGGCAGAAAATATGCACCGCCATTTTCGGTTGAAGAAACTTCCGTTTTTACAGGCAGCTATCTTCTCCATTAACGAAGTAGGTAATCCTACTATCCTCGCTACATTCACCGTGGTAGCTGCCGTATTACCCATGGCATTTGTAAGTGGTATGATGGGGCCTTATATGAGCCCGATGCCGATTGGTGCGGCCATTGCCATGATGCTTTCCTTAGTTGTAGCGCTTACACTTACGCCATACTTAGGTTATTTATTTCTTAGAGAAAAAGAAAAGGCAGGTAAGTCGGCAAAAAAAGCTGTTGTGCTGGAAGAAACAGCTATCTACCGTTTGTATAAAAGAATTATACAACCCATGCTGGAAAACAGGTTGTACAGGTGGAGCTTTATGATAGGCACCGCTGTTATTTTATTAGCCACATTCCTGTTGTTTTATACGAAAGCTGTTGGCGTTAAAATGCTGCCTTTTGACAATAAAAATGAATTTCAGGTAGTGATTGATACGCCCGAGGGTACTACACTCGAACGTACACAGGCGTTGACAGCAGAAATAGGCAACTACCTTTCGCAGCAACCGATGGTGCGTAATTTTCAAACCTATTCCGGCACAGCTTCTCCTATTACGTTTAGCGGATTGGTAAGGCATTACGATTTGCGGCGTGGTGACAATGTAGCTGATATACAGGTAAATCTTACAGATAAAAAAGACCGCTCTATACAAAGCCATGCTATTACGCGTGAGATGCGCATTCCTATTCAGCAAATAGCAGCAAGATATGGAGCTGTTGTTTCGCTGGTAGAAATTTCTCCCGGTCCCCCGGTTCGCGCTACATTGGTTGCCGAAATTTACGGGCCTGATGAACAGGAGCAAATAAAAGTTGCTGCACAAATAAAAAACCTATTGCAGCAAACGCCAGATGTTGTTGACCTCGACTGGAGCCTTGAAGCCGACCAGCCTGAATACCGGTTTGTGGTTGATAAAGAAAAAGCCCTACGCAACGGTGTAGCACCTGCACAGGTGGCGATGGCTGCGAATGCACTGGTATCCGGAACTTCTGCCGGGATATTGCACCAGCAGGATGCTTATGAACCTTTGCAAATAAAATTACAAGTAGCCGATGCCGATAAAAATAATTTGCAGGCATTAAACAATCTTCCTGTGAAGGGGCAAATGGGCAATACCGTGTTATTGGGTATGCTGGGGCGTTGGGAAAGAACTATAGTTCCGCAAAGCATTAACAGGAAAGATCAAAAACGAGTTGTATATATTTTGGCAGATATGGCAGGTGAGTTGGAAAGTCCTGTTTATGCTATCTCCGCTGTTTCGGAAAAACTCAAACAGGTTAAATTACCAGCAGGTTATTCCATCAATGAAGAATATACCCACGCACCGGAAACAGAAGACAACTATACGGTGAAGTGGGATGGGGAATGGCAGATTACCTATGAAGTATTCCGCGATTTGGGTGCTGCTTTTGCTGTAGTGTTGATTTTAATTTATATCCTCATCGTGGGTTGGTTCCAGAACTTTAAAGTTCCGCTTATCATGCTGGCGGCAATTCCTCTGTCCTTAATCGGTATCCTTTTGGGGCATTGGGCGATGGGTGCTTATTTTACCGCCACTTCCATGATTGGTTTTATAGCGTTGGCTGGTGTAATGGTGCGCAATTCCATCCTGCTGATTGATTTTATCGATATAAGATTGAATGAAGGAGCAACGTTGAAAAAAGCAATTATTGAAGCAGGGGCTGTGCGTACAATGCCCATCCTGCTTACTGCCGGAGCTGTGGTATTAGGTGCGGTCATCATTCTTACCGACCCTGTTTTCCAGGGCTTGGCCATTTCACTGATGGGTGGTACACTTACCTCTACATTCCTCACGCTTATTGTTGTTCCGTTGCTTTATTACAAAATGCTGAAGAAAAAATACAAGGAGTAAAAAGTTTTTAAAGAACAAATTGTTCATCTAAAATATGCAATATGAAATTATTAGTGGTTACTGCCATTCGCGAGTACTATAAAACCGTAGATGCCATCTTCGACCGCAATGGTATTAAGAAATACAGTGTGGCAGACATTCGTGGCGTAGGTAATAATGAACATCCCGACCATATTCACAACTGGTTTGGCGGGGCCGCCATGAAAGATGAGTTGTTTGACTCAGTAATGCTGTTCTGCTTTACGGACGATATTACAGCACAAAAAACATTACTTGATTTGAAAAATTATAACGAAACCGAAGAACCCTTGTTCCCGATAAGAGCTTTAATCTTACCTGTGGAGCAAAGTATTTAAATATTTTTTATGAATAGAGAACTCATTATCCGCATGGTTGCGGGGATGTTGATATTAACAGGAGCTTTGCTATCTCGGTACGTTCATTCAAACTGGATTTGGTTAAGCGTTTTTGTAGGTGTCAATCTGTTACAATCCGCTTTTACCAAATGGTGTCCGTTAGAAAAAATACTAAAAGGTGCGGGAGTAGGAAAAGAGGGTTAAATCGACAGGTATTTTTTATTATATGAATTGTAGCGCCAGAAATTGAAATCAATATTTCACTTAAACTGTATTAAGGAAGTCAGGTATTTTGTTTACTTCCTTATTCATCCTTGAAAATACAAACTATTTACGCTACTGGTATGTGTCTTCACCATAGCCATCAACTTAAGAAAAAAAGAATTCCTGAAGATGGTACGTGAGACACGTACCACGGCGATTGAGAAGCACAGCATGTTAAAAATTGTGAGATGGCTTCTCCGCCGCGGTGGATCGCCATGACGGTAAGTGGTTAAATCAGATATACACCGTGCATAGTATGCTGCCGCTAAAAAATAAACACTCTTGCCGTCACTGCGATCCCGCCAGCATCAAGATTTGAATTGGATGAATGCTGCGGCGGGAGAAGCAGTCTTCGAAAAGATGAGGCTGTGCTTCCCTCGCACTGGCGCAGATTTGGTAGCTGAGCCTTGAATATAGCCAGGCCTGTTGCATTGCAGTTACCAAAAATCCAACCATAGCCAAGTTCTTTATTCAACTGGGGCGGGTAGAGGAATTAGGTTCCGGTATATTAACCACCACCCGGTTAATGAAAGAATATACGGGCAAAGGCAAGGCGGCATTTATAGAAGGCAGCACGTTTAAAACGATTATTCCCCTACCTGATAGAAAAGGCATAGTAATAAATGACACGATAAATGACACTGTAAGTGATACTGTAAAAGAGAGGCTGAGTAAGGGTGTAAAACTATTACTGAAAAGCCAGGAATGAAAGTCAATGAACTGATCGAAAAACTGGCAGTTTCTGAGCGAACTGCGAAGCGGGACCTGGAGAAAATCCGGGCATTGATAGAGTACAGGGGCAGTAAGAAAACAGGGGGATATTTCCTGTCTGAATATATGCTTTCAAAACTGGGTAAAGAATCGAACGACTAAAACTCCTGATTTTCCTTAATGGTATGTGTCTTCACATACCAGCATAATTTTTCGTAGTATATAAAGTATATATGAGCGTGCTGCAACGTTCCCTGATTACCTTTTTCGGTGAGTGGGAGATACCCACCGGTAGAGAAAAAATTATGCGGTAACTACGTTATAAATTTCATCCTGATTGAACGTTTTCTCCTCACACCATACCTCTTTAATATTCCACCAAAAGAAATTCTTCTCTCAAATAAAAATTAGGTAATAATTGGCTACTTTTCACAATGAAATATGAGGTATGAAGAAAATAGGATTTTTATCGTTTGGGCATTGGGCTAATCATCCAGCCTATAAAACACGCACAGCAAGCGACACATTATTGCAGTCTATTGATTTGGCTGTTGCTGCCGAAGCAATTGGTTTAGACGGCGCTTATTTTCGCGTTCATCATTTTGCAGCACAGTTAGCATCACCGTTTCCTTTACTGGCAGCCATCGGCGCCAAAACAAGCAAAATAGAAATTGGTACCGGCGTAATTGATATGCGTTATGAAAACCCGCTGTATATGGCGGAAGATGCAGGCGCCGCTGATTTAATTTCGCAGGGGCGTTTGCAACTTGGCATTAGCAGGGGTTCGCCGGAGCAGGTGATAGACGGATGGCGCTATTTTGGATATGAGCTTTCCGAAGGCGAAACTGATGCGGACATGGGTCGCCGTAAAGCACTGGAATTCCTGGATAAAATAAAAGGTGTTGGCTTTGCAGAGCCTAACCCTTATCCCATGTTTCCAAATCCACCGGGATTACTGCGGGTGGAACCATACTCACCGGGATTGCGGGATCGTATTTGGTGGGGAGCCGCCTCTAATGCCACTGCTGTGTGGGCTGCAGAAAACGGCATGTATCTTCAAAGCTCTACTTTAAAATATGATGAAAGCGGCAAGCCTTTTCATGTGCAGCAGGCAGAACAAATCAGGTTGTATAGAGAAGCATGGAAAAAAGCAGGACACAAACGCGAACCACGGGTTTCGGTGAGCCGTTCTATTTTTGCATTGGTAACACAGCAGGATCATTATTATTTTGGACAGGAAGCTGATCGTACCGATAAAATTGGAATGATTGAACAGGATAAACGTGCCATTTTTGGAAGAAGCTATGCCGCAGAGCCGGATCAGCTTATAAAAGAATTAGCAGAAGACGAAGCTATACAGGAAGCTGATACCATTCTTTTGACAATACCCAATACGTTGGGTGTTGAGTATAATGTGCATGTACTGTCGTCTGTTTTAAAATACGTGGCACCGGGTTTGGGTTGGCGTTAAGTTTTAGTCAGGCAAACCCGAATTGCATATGGAAATAGTTTTTTGTTCCCAGGCTGCCACCTTTTAAAAATATGGTAATATACTTACAAGAAATTAGCATCTATCGTGCTTTAAAATACATCCATATTTAAAATAACAGGCAGGCACTACGTACTGCCTGCCCGTTAAAAGTTTTTATTATAAGGCTACAAAAATTTGTTGCCTTAGTGCCTTGGCTGCATTTACCATTTCCAGCAATGCAGCTTTTGTTTCACTCCATCCACGGGTTTTTAATCCACAATCGGGGTTTACCCATAATTGTTCCATTGGAATAACTGCTTTTGCTTTTTCCAGCAACTGTATCATTTCTTTTTGTGATGGGACTCTTGGTGAATGGATATCATAAACGCCGGGGCCAATTTCATTAGGATATTTAAACTCCGCGAAAGCATCCAGCAATTCCATTTGGGAGCGACTGCATTCTATAGTAATTACATCTGCATCCATATCCGCTATGTTTTGAATGATATCATTAAATTCGGAGTAACACATGTGTGTATGTATCTGTGTTTCATCTTTCACTCCACTGGCAGATATTCTGAATGCAGTTACCGCCCATTTAAGATATTCCTGCCAGTTTTCTTTGCGCAATGGCAATCCCTCTCTTATAGCAGGCTCATCAATCTGTATTATATTAACGCCGGCTTTTTCCAGGTCAACCACTTCATCTCTTATTGCCAGTGCAATCTGCGTGCAGGTTTCACTACGCGGCTGGTCATTGCGAACAAAACTCCATTGCAGTATGGTTACAGGGCCTGTAAGCATGCCCTTTACAGCTTTTTTAGTAAGCGATTGTGCGTAAGCAGTCCAACGTACTGTCATTGGTTCAGGCCTGCTTACATTACCAAATATAATTGGAGGTTTCACGCAGCGGCTGCCGTAACTCTGTACCCAGCCGTTTTTCGAAAATACAAAACCATTCAACTGTTCTCCAAAATATTCCACCATATCATTACGCTCAAATTCACCATGTACCAATACATCTATATCAATCTCTTCCTGCCAGCGAATTGCCTGCTCTGTTTCTTTGGCAATCAATACATCATATTGTTCCTGCGTTAATTGGCCTTTTTTTAATTTAGCGCGCCATGTTCTCACCTCTGCAGTTTGAGGAAATGAACCTATAGTTGTAGTGGGAAATAATGGCAACTGTAATGCAGTATGTTGTTTTTCTTTTCTTATTGAAAAAGGATTTAACCTCGCCGCATCAGCTTTGCTAATGGCGGCTATCCTTGCTTTTACAGCCGCATTATGAATAAGGGTTGATGTTTTACGTTTTTGATTAGCAGAAATATTTTGCTTGAGTTTCGCATTGGCAGCCTCGTTGTGTTTGCCATTAGCCAGTTGTTTCAGTGTAACTATTTCATCAATCTTTTGTTTTGCAAAAGCAAGCCATTGCTTTATTTCAGATGTCAATACTTTTTCATTTGTTTCCAGCTCAAGGTCGCAAGGCACATGGAGCAATGAGCAGGATGGTGCGATCCATATTCTTTCTTTACCAATTTTATCAGCCGCTTTTTTAATATGCGCCAGCGATGTTTCAAAATCATTCTTCCATATATTTCTTCCATCAACCACACCAAGCGAAAGTACCGTTCTTCCATGCACAAAATCAGTAGACAGTATATCATCCAACTGGCCGGAACAGCGTATAAGATCAAGATGCAAAACCTGCACAGGTAGTTTTAGAACTGTTGACAGATTTTCGCCGTAACATTCAAAATAGCTTACGAGAATAATTTTCAGATGTGGTAATTTACTTTTGATCTCTTCATATGTTTTGGCGAATATGTTACGTTCAACATCTGTTAAATTCAAAGAAAGACATGGTTCATCCAACTGAATATAATACGCACCTGCCTGTTCCAGCTTTGTTAGTACTTCAATATATACGGGAAGTAATTTTTTGATCAATTCAAGGCGGTGAAATCCCGGCTCTTTTTCCTTGCCCAGCAATAAATAAGATACAGGGCCCAGCAATACCGGTTTTGCAGGTATTCCATTTTGCTTTGCTTCAACAAATTCATTTACCACTTTGTTATTGAATAAAGTGAACTGCTGGGTAGCAGTAAATTCAGGAACGATATAATGATAATTGGTATCAAACCATTTGGTCATTTTTTTGATATCCTCTTGCCATTGCAAAAAGCAAATCAAGATGCGGCAATTGTTTATCCTGCATCAAATTGTGATAACGCGCAGGAATTGCACCCAGCATCAGGCTGGTATCCAGCACCTGGTCGTAATATGAAAAATCATTACAAGGCACAAGGTCAATGCCTGCCTGTTGTTGCAAGCGCCAGTTGTGCAAACGTATTGCGCTGCCTGCCTGGTTTAATTGGTTTAAAGAAATTTTTCCGGCCCAATATTGCTCGGATGCTTTTTTGAGTTCCCTTTGGCTGCCTATCCTCGGGTAGCCCAGGTTGTGTGTTTGCATGTGTAATGCTTTTAAAATGAATAATCAATTAAAAGCTCTTGCTAAACCGGCAATGTTTCGGGAAATAATATAGTGATGGATATGCATGCGCATGCATATCTATCCTGTAAAAACGAATAGTTTTATATCAGCGCATACCAATTTCAACAAACTGCTTCATTCCACGAAAGCATCGTCAAATACAATAAAGGCAGGTCTCCTGGCTTGTAACATTTTTACCGTCCTTCCCATGGCGCCGAAGCGGCACAGTGGACAACAAGGGTAAAAATTTTTTGTGTTACTTACAGTTGCGGGACAGCTTGTGATTTACGCACAATTCCCTATTAATCCCAACATACGTGGGAACCTTTACTGCTTGATAAAGTATAGAAAGAACTGGGTGGCGAAGTTATAGTATTTTAGTATACTACTAAGTACATTGGCGAAATTTGAGCTGCACTCCCCAAAAATTTCATTTCACAGTATAAATAACGGAATAAGATTGGTACCCGAAATCAACAAGGCGATAATGTTGATATCCGCTAAACACAAACGCATGACGAAACTATCATCATGCGCTTGAAAAGTAATAGGGCTATAAATATCAAAACATATTTTCATTTATTACGCTTCGCAACTCTTGCAACTCACCAGGCTGGTCACCATTTCCTTAGATACACTCTGGCTGCGCTGATAGTACAACGTTTTAATACCCAGTTTCCAGGCTTCAATAAGTAATTTGTTCACTTCTTTTACAGGAAGCTCTGCAGGTATATTGAGGTTCAGGCTCTGAGACTGGTCAACATATTTCTGGCGAATGGAAGCCTGTTGAATGATCTCAAGCTGGCTGATTTCTTTAAATGTTTTAAATACTTCTTTTTCTTCGGCAGTTAATTCTTTTAAATGCTGCACGCTGCCGTGATTCAGCATAATGCTGCGCCATGTATCTTCATTATCAATACCTTTTTGAACTAATAATTCTTTAAGATATTTATTCTTGCGCATAAAGTTACCTTTCGATAAACCTGCCTTGTAAGAGTTGCTGCTGAATGGTTCAATACCAGGAGAAGTTTGTCCGAGTATTGCAGAAGAAGATGTTGTTGGCGCTATTGCCAGCAAGGTTGTATTTCTCCTGCCATATCCTTTTAACAGGTCAGGCTCGCCGTATATCCATGCAAGGTCTTTGGTTGCCTTTATCGCCTTTTCATTGATGTCTGCAAATATGGAAGCGGTAAGTTGTTTAGCCTTCATACCTTCAAAAGAAATCATATTTTTTTGCAGGTAGGAGTGCCAGCCTAAAACCCCCAAGCCTAATGCACGATGACGTTTGGCGAAAGTATTAGCAGCTTTCAGGTAGTGGTTATCTTCTGACTTGGCAATAAATTCCTGCAATACCGCATCAAGAAAAAAGATGGCCAGCTTAACCGCGTTGGTATCTTTCCACTCATCATACAACTCAAGATTCATTGATGACAAGCAGCAGATAAACGATTCATCTTCTGAAGAGGGTAACATAATTTCAGAACAAAGATTGCTGGCATGAATGGTAAGATTCAAGTCTTTATATACCTGTGGTTTGTTCCTGTTTACATTATCTGTAAAGAAAATATAAGGCAATCCTTTTTGCTGGCGGCTTTCCAGCACCTTAGCCCAAATTTGCCTTTTCTTCATATCGCCGTCAACCATATCCTGCATCCAGTAATCAGGCACACATACAGCATAAAAAAGATTTTGTATAGGATGACCAATATCTTTTATAGAAAGAAATTCTTCAATATCGCCATGGTCAATATCCATATATGCAGCAAATGCACCACGGCGAACACCACCCTGTGATATAGTATCCATAGCCGTATCAAATAAGCGCATAAAACTTACGGCGCCGCTACTTTTACCATTATCGGTTACAGCGCTTCCTCTTTCTCTTAACGCACCGAAGTATGCAGATGTACCACCGCCCAGTTTTGTCTGCATAATAACTTCACCCAGCTTATGTGTAATACCCTCTATATAATCAGGCACATGAACATTAAAACATGAAATAGGCAACCCTCTTTCTGTTCCCATGTTTGCCCAAATGGGTGAGCTCAAACTCATCCAGCCGCGTTCTACCATTTCCTTAAACGCTTCCTTTAATTCAGGCTTATACAAACGCTGTGCTGCTGCAGAGCAGATGCGCTCTATAGCTCCTTCAACGGTTTCTCCTTTAAGCAAATATCCCCTGTTGAGGATTTGTTCACTTTCTTCATTTTTCCACCACAGTTTTTCCTGTTCACATTTAGTGTCAAAAAGTTGTTCAGCAGTTGCCGGTGCGGTTGCAAATAGTGTTGTCATGTTGTATGTTTATATTATAGAGGTAAAGGATAAATGGTTAAAACAAATCGTGGGCAGAAATACTTTTATCAAACTTGGTATACTCTACAGGGCGTTTTGCAAAAAAGTCATCCAGGCTATTTGAAAATACTTCTTCTTCAAACCAAAGCATAGCAGCGTTATCTTTTGCGCTTACATTAAACACAGGTTCAATACCAATTTGCTTAAGGCTTTCATCTGCCCGGTGTTTCATAAAGTTGGTGAGGTTATGTTTATTGATGATATCAATTTCACCTGCACCAAAAATCCAATCCAGCATTTTACCTTCTGTGGCAATAGATTGTTTTACCACAGCGCGTACATGCTCTATTGTTTCCCGGGTAAATATGCCGGGATATTCTTCTTTCAGCTTATTTATTAAAAAGATACCTGCGTTGGCATGAATCTGCTCATCTACTGAAGTCCACGCAATGATATTGCTCACGTTTTTCATCAGCCCTTTAAATCTTGTAAAGGCAAGAATAATAGCAAACTGGCTGAACAGGCTAACGTTTTCAATTAATAAGCTGAACAAAATAAGCGAAACAGTATAGTCTTTTTTATCATCAGATCTGGCGTTCTGTAATGCAGAAGATAAATATTGAATGCGTTCTTTTACAACTGGTACTTCTACCAGGCTTTCAAACTGGTTATTATAGCCTAACACTTCAAGCAAGCGGGAGTAAGCTTCAGAATGCCTGAACTCACACTCGGCAAAAGTTGCACCCAGCCCGTTCAGCTCAGGTTTAGGAAAATGATTATACAGGTTACCCCAAAACGATTTTACCGCAACCTCTATCTGCGCAATAGATAGTAAGCTGTTTTTCACAGCATTCTGTTCCGCCTCGGTAAGATGTGCATGAAAATCCTGAACATCTGCGGTAAAGTCTACTTCGGAATGCACCCAAAAAGACTTATTGATTGCCTCTGAAAATTTAAGTATCTCCGGATACTCAAATGGTTTGTACTGTATTCTTTTATCAAATAGTCCCATAATAAATATTTTTTACACAAGACGAAACTCCCCTTCCCGCATACTACGTCAGGATAAGGGAAGGGATTAACATTTAATTTAATAGTTGGGAAGTTTTTCCGCCCGTGGTGGTTATAAAGGTCACAATTAATTAATTCATTAAGAACAAAAGAAATTAACAGGGTGTGAATAATCAGTATTGGTTTTTATGTAAGATCAATTACATATGTAGGATATTTTTTTATAGGTTTTCTTTAGCCGCTTATGCGCGAGAACGGGTTAACTGTTTCTGCCAATGCTATTCCCAGTCTATATGTTTTATTGATTCATCTATATTTTACCCATCGGCACTTCCTTTCTTACTTTTAATGTTATATTGATTGAGATTATGAATAAGCGGGCAATCACTATACTCATACATATCATTTGTTGGGCGCTTTTCCTGTTTCTGCCGGTTATTTTTTCGCCGGATTTTGGAACAAACCCTAAAGGATTTACACATTTGTTAGGATACCCGCTTCACTTTTTTCTAACCAACCTTTTTCTTGTTCCTTTTTTTTACGTTAATGCCTATTTGCTGGTACCAAAGTTTTTTTTTAACAAACAAAACCTGCTTTATTTTGGTGCAATACTATTGCTGCTTTGCCTGTTCTTGTTCGTGTCAGATTTACTTATGCCCGCACCAACAGCTATAAGATTTATTACGAACAATAACTTTCCGCATCCTGGTTTTCCTGGATATAATGACGAACGCCCACACCCTCCTTTTGCAGGAGCCCGCATGATTCCCCGCATATTGACGTTCAGCCTGGTATGGTTATTAGGTATTATACTCCAGGTAGTAGAGCGGTTACGGATTACCGAAAAACGATCAAAAGAAAATGAATTAGAAAAAGTAAATGCCGAACTGTCTTATCTCAAATTGCAGATTAACCCACACTTTCTTTTTAATACACTAAACAATATTTATTCGCTTGCATCTGTACAAAGTGAGCAAACGCCTGCGGCAGTAATGAAACTCTCAGAAATAATGCGTTATGTTACACAGGATGCGCAGGCTGATCTTGTGCCATTGGCACAGGAAATACAATATGTGAACAACTATATTGAACTTCAGAAAATGCGCAGTAATGATAAGCTGGAACTATACTTTGAAGCACAGGGAGATTTCACAAAAAATAAAATTGCCCCGCTATTACTGATATCTTTTGTTGAAAATGCTTTTAAATATGGCATTAGTAATCATGAAAAAAGTAAAATATCTATTCTTATAAAAGCAGAAAACAACAGGCTTAATATGCGTGTGCAGAATATAGTATTTGAAAGAGCAGGCAATAGAAGCACATCAAGCATCGGTATGTCAAATACGCGCAGGCGGTTAGAATTACTGTATCCCGGCAAATACTCACTTAACTTTGGCAGGAAAGATAACTTTTACATTGTAGACCTGAAAATTGAGCTGGTATGATAAAATGCGTGGTAGTAGATGATGAGCCGCTGGCAATTGCATTATTGAATCAATATATCCGCAGGTATAAAGGTTTGGAAATGATGGATGGTTTTACGGATGCATTGGAAAGCATTAGCTATATAAATAATAACCACATTGACATTTTGTTTCTCGATATACTGATGCCTGATATAACAGGTATTGGCGTTTTAAAAAAACTTACCGGTACACCTGTTGTAATATTCACTACAGCTCATCGTGATTTTGCAGTAGATGGTTATGAAATGGGCGTGGCAGATTACCTGTTGAAGCCTTTTGATTTTGAACGTTTCAAAATAGCTGTTGAAAGAGCTATAGAGCGTATAAGGTTAAAGGATAAAGACAATTCAGACCTTACTCCCGGTGTGTTTGTAAAATCGGATTATAAGCTCATTAAAATTAATTTTCAGGATGTTGTATATGTTGAAAGCATGGATGATTATATACGTATATACGTGCAGGAAGGAAAGCCTGTAATTACATTGATGAGCCTGAAATCATTTCTTGAAAAATTACCTGCGCCTGAATTTCAACGGGTGCACAGGCGCTATATAGTTGCAATGAATAAAATCAATTCATTGGAAACGAGAAGGCTGATACTTAAAACAGGGGTGGAAATACCGGTTGGCGATACTTACCAGGAGGTTATACAGCATTTTAAAAACCAGCACCAGAACAAACTTCTATAACAGCGTTTTCAAAATTATTAGCGCTCTTTCAACTACAAAATATAGCTCAAGTGTGGTATTTTTTTTAAGTATTGATCCGTTTTATAATTTATTCAACATCATGATTCTGGGGCAAAACTGCATCTCCCAACGGTTCTTTAACAGTGGGTTCGCTTACGTTGGTAATCACATAACGACAGCCATTGCAAGCAATACTACCTTCCTGGAAATACCAGCGGCAGTTTTTTCTGATGGAACAGGATGGTAAATCTTTTGTTAGGGGAATACTATCAAGCGATAGTACTGCTTTTATAACACCACATTCTTTTCCGGTCCATTGCTTGCACCCGCTTTGTACGCATTTATTGCTAAAGCGGAAACGGCGTTCCAGGTTTTCAAAGTCATCAGCATCATCTATGAATCCTTGCGTTACCTCTATAGGATCTTTAAAAAACCCTACAGTGCCATTTTCGGTAACCATACCTAAAAGATTAGAACCAACCTGCCCTAAAGAACTGGGGCAGGTTTTATTGTTTACATCTTTCATGGCGCCGTCTTTACATTGTTCTGAATCCCCCTGCTTTTAAGGATGGAATATCTTTAAACCGCTTGGCCCATATACCTAGCCATTCAGGTTTCTTTATACCCCAAATACCATCCTGGGGGGTGATTTTTATATTCTTGGCAATATAGGAAGTTGCCGCTTCATTTATAGCCTTTTGCAAACCTGCAATCTGGCTTGCTGTGAGCGAAGCTCCATCTAACTGAACTTTAAAAATCTGTTTAGCCATAAAAATAGAGTTTAAAATGTTTGAGCTAATAAAGCTACAGTGAAAATTCAGCTGTGTCAATACCATAAACCGGGAATAACTTTTTTGAGGTGTTGTTGTTCTGCAGCTCGCTGTTGTTGGGTATGTAGATTGGTTAATGTATAAAGCATACTAACAACTTTTTTTTCATCGCAAACTTTCATGAGTTCCGCAGCGTCTGCCTGTGATCAGCCTTGTGTGTTGGCTGGCGACTGCGATAGGCGGAGAAGATGTGTATTGAGGGATATTGGCTGGAGCAATTTTTCTTCACCACGCTGGCGCATATAGCATAGGCGTTGTGTGATGACTGACATACTGCCAGGCATTACTTGTTTCGCCATAATAATACGCATGATTACTTACAATCTTGCGCCTGATTGGGGAGCTTGAACACAATAAACCACGTACAACACCAACAACGGCAGCAAATTTTAGGCTTAACGACTATGGTGAAACTCGAACCAGGGGCATCATTATTTTTGAGTTTTATTTTGCTAAACGGCATTGCCATTGCGTGGCAGATGCCGGGTTGCTATGCTGCGTTAATACCACCTGTGTGGCAGAATAACCGGAGCCGGGTGAGGAATCGGAAATATAATACCCTGGCTTATCCACACTCTCAATTGTTACTGTTATTACACCATTCACCTTGGGCATTTCATGTATAAAAAATTTGTATCCATCCCCACCGGGATCTTCTGTTTCGCTGCCACCCCCGGTTGTACCCAAATGTACTTCCTGCCCGTTGGAAGAATTACCTGCAAATAACCAGCGGGCCTTTTGTCTTTCAAATTGTATAGTGAAGCAATCTTTGTTGGTAAATTCTGTTTTGGATCTTGCTACATTAAATTCGCAATACCTGTCAAGGGTTAATTGTGACAGGCTGTAAGACTTAGATATTTTTGACCGTTTCATGTTGTTGCCCGCCAGTTCAAGATGAGTGTATTCATCTGCTGAGGCATCCACTGTAAAAATCCATTGAGCTGGGTAAAGTGAGGTGTTTCCCAAATCAGGCGTTTTATTTTTTTTACAGGAAATAAAACAGAAAAGGGTACATGCCCAGAATACTATACTTTTCATAATAAATGTTTTTGTCTGTGATAAATAATTGAAAACAAAGTTTGATTTGCCCGGGATAGAAAGCAACCCCAAAAAGGGGGAAACCCCTCCCGCTGATAGCGGGATAAATTCCGGGGGAACTGAAGGTAGGAGCAGGATTGAAAAAAATTCTTACTGAGATTGGTTGAAAATAGAAATGAGAAGAAGTGGATTACACTAATCTTTCATTAATAGCCTTGCTTACTGCCTCAGTTGCGGAATGTACATGGAGTTTTTCATAAATTTTTTTTATGTATGTACGGATGGTTTCAAAAGCCAGGTGGGTATCTGCTGCAATCATTTTATAACTGTTTCCTTTGCAAAGCAGGTTTAATATTTCCTTTTCTCTTTCCGTAAAATTATACTGCTCGCCTGGTGGCTTTTGTTGCATAGAATGGATAACCATTTTTGCAATAGCAGGGCTCATTGGTGCTCCTCCTTCCAATACTTCTTTTATAGCAGCAATAAGCTTTTCTGAAACATGTTTTTTTAACAGGTAGCCTGATGCGCCTGCACAAATAGCATCCAGCACATGTTTGTTATCATCAAAAACAGTAAGCATAAGAATGGCCACTTTTGTATTGAACATTCTTATTTTTTTTACTGCTTCTATACCGCTCATGCCGGGCATATCAATATCCATCAGGATGATGTCAGGCTGCAAACTGCGTACATCATCTGCCGCCTGCAGGCAATTTTCGTATGAACCTTTTACCTCAAATTCATCAGACAGCGCTAACAGTTCCTCCAGGCTTTTACGCAAGGCATCATTGTCTTCGTATAGTAATATCGCTTTTGCCATTGCAAGCAGCTAAAGTAGTTGTTTAGTTTTATTTTTCATATCCCAATATGGGTGTTACCTGCAAGCGCAAAATTAAATTTGTTACCCCGTTCGATGTACGTATCTTTATAAAAATAAAGCACGTGTTGTGACAACTAAGCTGACACTGACTATCGAAGAAAAAGTAATTGCTTCTGCGAAAAAGTATGCTCAAAAAAAAGGAAAAAGCCTCTCTCATCTTGTAGAAAACTATTTGAAGTCAATAGGTGGAAAAGAAACAAGTAGTTCTGAAATTTCTCCAAAGGTTTCAAAATTGATGGGCGTGATAAAACTTCCCAATGATTTTGAGTATAAAGCTGAATTAACAAATGCATTATCTAAGAAATACAGAAAATGAAGCAAATTTTCTTAGACACTAATGTAATTATTGATTTCCTCGCAGATCGCAAACCTTTTTCAGTTGATGTGGCTAAAATTTTCAATTTTGCAATTTCGGGGAAAGTGAAATTATATATATCGGCTGTTTCATACAATAACATATACTATATTTTACGGCAATCGTTTTCAAATACTGAAACTTTGAAATTACTTGACGAGTTATGTGAAATGACAGAAATAGCCGATGTTACAAAGGCGATAATTAAAAAGTCATTAAAATCTGAATTAAAGGATTTTGAGGATGCTATTCAATATAACTGTGCACTGAGTCTGAATGAAATAGATTTTATAGTGACCCGTGATACAAAAGATTTTCGAAAAAGTATTTTACCCGTAATGAATCCTGAAGAGGTATTAAGCATTATTGAAAACGCCAGCAGGTAACGAAAGTATCCAGCAAACAGGGATTGACGAAACAGGTAGCTTATGTTTTTAAATCCCTAACCCCGGCAGTTTAATTCAACTGTTGTTCCCTGTGCTTCTGTTGATTGAACATTCAATTGCCCGCCAATATCAATTGCTCTTGCTTTCATATTCCTGAGTCCATTACCTTTTTTGATAAGCGCTTCATCAAATCCATTTCCATTATCATGCACCGTCATTACAAAATCTTTGTCGTTGCCTTTTGAAAATCGGATGACCAGCAAATTGCAGTTGCTGTATTTAACAGCATTGTTAACTGCTTCTTTAAAAATAAGAAAAATGTTTTTTCGCTTATCTGTATCAAATAACACAGTTTCCAATTCCTTTGCCACATCAAACTGCAATGCTATTTGTTTGGGCTCACACATTTCTGCAGCAAATTCTTTCATCCTTGCCAGCATACTTTCAAAATTATCATAGTATGGATTGATTGACCATACAATATCGCTCATACTATCCATCGTTTTTTGTGCCTGCTGGCGTATTTTGATGAGTTGTTCCTGCACGGCTGCTATGTCATCTTTTTTTACCAACGCTATCCTGCTGCTGATATCAATGCTGGAAAGCGTTGAGCCAATATCATCATGCAGATCGCCTGCTATCTGGTTACGCAATAGCTGCTCCTGTAATTTTCTTTTTATTTTAAAGCGGTTAAATAGCAGCCATCCAATTACGATAGCCGCTGCAAAAAGCAGCAATAAAACAGACTGCAGCAATATGGTTTTCCGGTTGCTGTCTTCAGTAAGCTGCTTTTCTGTTTTTAATAACTTAATCTCCTGTTCTTTTTTTTCTGTTTCAAATTTTTCTTTTAACTCATTTGCTTTTTCTATTTGTTCAAACGCATTAATACTGTCTTTTAATTCGTTTGCTTTTTGCAAAAATTTGTAAGCCTTTTGCCAATCACCCAGGCCATTATACAGCAGCGCAAGTTCGGCTGCGGCATCACGCTGGTAGTTCAGCATTTTTAATGAATCATTTACCCGGTAAGATTGCAGAAGAAATTTTTCTGCTTCGCTGTTCCTGTTAAGTTTGGCAAATGTTTTTCCAACACAATAAGCTTCAAAAGCAAGGTCTGCCTGGTTGTTTATTTTTTCAAATGTGCTGTAGGCAGTGATGTAATATTGCAATGCTTCATTGTATTTTTCTTCGCTGAAATATGTCTCTGCAATATTCTCTTCTGTAATAGCCACCTGGTAGGGAGTACCATTGTTTTGCTTTGCAATGTTCAGGCAACGTTTAAGAATGGCAAGGCTGCTGTCTGCAAGATTCATTTGCCTGTATAAAATACTAAGGCTTACACCTGTGTTTACGTACCTGAAAAAATCTCCCTGCCTGCTAAAACCCTGCAGCGCCTGGTTAAAATACTCAGCCGATGTTTTTTGATCACCTGCTTCCCTGTACACAATCGCCAACTGCCTTTTAATATCTGTTTGCAATGGAATGCTGTTGATTTTTGTACTCAATGAATCTCCCTGCAGCAGGTATTTGATAGCACTTGCTATTTGATTTTGTTTGGTATAAACTTCTGCAAGGTTAATATCAACCCTCACCACATCATACTCGTTTTTGTTGTCATAAAAAAGCTGCCGTGCTTTTTGAAGAAAAATTACTGCCGAATCAAGATTGCCTTTGTGCATATAGCACCAGCCAATTGAGTTATAGGAGTTAGCCTCACCCTGCGGATCATTTGTTTGCTTTGATAGTTGTAATGCTTCATTAGCAAGCCGTAAAGCCGAATCTGCATTTTTAAATGACAGGTTAAATGCTTTGGTTGCTTTTTTAATTGCGGTACTGTCTATAGAAGCGGTAACAGCAACCTGAGAGTATACCGCTGTAATGGCGGTGAAATATATTGCTACGAAGATTATCTTCCAATACATTTACTAATGTACCTTTCATTAATTAATAAATGAAATACAATAAGCCGGGTTTTTCTCAACCTCTGTAAGTAATAGATATGTTTATGCCTTTTCATAGTTTGTTGGTGATGCAGAAACACAATAAACCAGGCGCAACACCCAATTCACGATACAAATACATATAAATTTTTACTAATCCAATTCGTTTACTCAGCTCATTTTATGTTAAAAATTTAATTTTTATTCCCGTTTACCTATTCTTTTCAAGGTTTTACCGATTTTAGCATGGTAAATTGCCTGTTCGTATGGAAATTTGCGGCATTCAAATATTTTTAATCCAATAAAATTAAATAAAAGTAAACTGCTATGCAAGATGAATCCCTGGTTATAAGTAGCCCAAAACAAACTTTAGCGCAAACAAAGCACGACTTTGTATTTGTAAAATCTGAGTATAAAATCATCAAAATAAAGCTTGATGATATTATGTTTTGTGAAGGCATGAAAGATTATACGCAGATTTATGTAAACGGGCGTATGCAGCCTGTACTTACACTGCAGAATCTCAAAAATTTCAGCAGCCGGTTACCCGAAAGTGATTTTGTAAGAGTTCACAGATCATTTGTAATTTCCCTGCAGCACATAGAAACTATTTCGAGGAATGAAATTAGTATAGGAAAAAAAATCGTTCCTATTGGTAATAGCTACCGGAACGATTTCTTCAATATTGTAGAACAGTATTCTTAATGTGATTATTGAGCAGATGGTATGGGGTGAATGCCAAGCCCCACAACTTCTTCTGCTGTAAGAGAAGGAAGCATATTTCCGGCAATCATCTTTTTTACAACAAGATTGCCCGCTTTTACTGCATCATCTTCAGAAGTAAATGATTGATTTCCTGCAAATGCAGGTATAGTTTCCTGGTGAATATAAATTTTTTTGTCTACCATTACATTATACCCCCAGCCCTTACCTGTTTTGAAAGGCTTTATTTCAACTTTAACCATTTCATGCTGGCGATAATAGTGCCTGGTGTATAAACCTCCGGCTATTGCTGCTATCGCCAACAATGAAATAATCAATATTTTTTTCTTACTGGTCTTCAGCTTCATTATATTCCTGGCTTGGGAAAAATTCACGAATATCTTCAAGTGCGGTTGTACTGCTGCTGCTTGTTGTGCCTAATAAAACAAATCCTCTGTTGTTAAGAGAAAATGCATTAGCTCCAAGTCTTGCTGCACCTTCAAAGGCAGTTTTAGTTTTCCAGGTATCAGTAGCAAAATCATATTCCCAGGTATCTTTATAAACGCTGCCGTTTTGCCCGGTAGTAATATAAGCTTTATCGTTCATTACAAAAGCTACAGCTTTATTTCTCACAATAGCATAATCATCGTCATAGCTTTCATCGCTTACATTGCTTATTTTTCTTAATTGTGTCCAGGCTTGTCCTTCTGGTTGTGTAGGATCAAATACGTTAAGGTCATTTACAGTACCTCCGCTGTAAACACCAGTTACCACATAGGCTTTATTATTATAAACAAATGCAACAGCACCACTTCTTTTTTCACCACTCATACTTACACGTTGTGTCCAGGTGCCTGATGCGCCTGCGGCAGGATCAAATTCCCACAGATCTTTTAAATAATTACCATCATAACCCGTGGTAATGTAACCTTTGCCATTAATGCTGAAGCCTACTGCGCTGTAACGGCCAGTCCCACCAAAATCGGCTTTCTGGCTCCAGGTATCAGATTGAGAATTATATTCCCAAAAATCTTTCAGTTTATTATAGCCGTCAGATCCTGTTCCAATATATCCTTTGGTATCTATTGCAAATCCTGTAGCAGCGTGACGCGCTATTCCCGGAAATTCTGCTTTTTGCTGCCAGAAATTATATTCCGCATCATATTGCCATAAGTCTTTTAATCTTTTGCTGCCATCATAACCAGTTACCACATAACCTTTGTTGCCAATGGAGAAAGCTACGGCTTCACTACGCCCATAACCCTCAAAAGATGATTTTAAGATCCAGTTACCTTCGGTACTGTCTTGGTTATCTGAGCTTTTTGTGCAGGAGGTAATAGCCAGGGTACTAAAGCCAGTTAGCCAGATCAATAAAGTTTTTGCTTTCATTCCGTATTTAATTTTGTGTTGATGGTTGAAATAACCTGCTGATTTTACGCTTAATTTTTGCAATTTTCATCACGCGGTTGTCTGTACCAAAGAAAATTTGCCGCTAAACTATCCGAAAGCAAAACGGAAAAATCGTTAAAATGGAATTGCGGCATTTATTTGTAGATGAATAACGTTATTTTACATACCAAGTGAAGATGAGATGCAGGTATAGGGGCTGCCATTACCTTTTATATTATTTGCCTTTTTTTGATGCTTAATCTATAAAATGTAGTTGCTCGTATATGTTTGGCTACTCTTTATCCACTCTAACAAATAAGTAACACTAAACGCCCATAACATTGCACTGTAACTACGTGGCAAAAATGCATTTA
This sequence comes from Chitinophagaceae bacterium, assembly GCA_020847395.1. Taxonomy (GTDB): domain Bacteria; phylum Bacteroidota; class Bacteroidia; order Chitinophagales; family Chitinophagaceae; genus Agriterribacter. The sequence goes on along the minus strand of JADLCD010000004.1, from coordinate 23,464 downwards.
TTCAAAAGGACCCCCTATCAATCAGTGAGGATATTGATTTTAGTATATATAACTGCCATGCTGTTTTTTCAGACTGGTTGTAAAAAGGCTTATATACAATTTGGTGAGAATTTTGTAGATAACAATTATACTAATATAGTAATGATTGATACAATCTCACCTGTTATTTCCACCGTATTCAGAGATTCAGTTGTTACATCCCAAACCGGCAAATTATTGCTCGGCAGCTATAAAGATCCGTTTTTTGGTCACATCAGTTCATCATCTTTCTTTGTAATGGAAAATCCGCCGGCGGCTACCAGTTTTCATATTTCCGCCACTTATGATTCGATGGTTATGAGGCTGGTAGGTGACAGCACTTTTTATGGCGATACTACAGTTAGTCAGCGGCTACAGGTGCAGCAACTTAATGAAATGCTTATTTTCCCTGATAATCAGACAGCATTTTATAATAACAGTAATTTTTCTGTTTCCAACAGTATTTTAGGCGCTGTAAACTTATCGATTGTACCCTCGCGTAAAGATACAGTGAACATAAGACTGAATAATACAAAGGGATTGGAAATTTGGAACCTTATTCAGAATAAAGCTGTAGAGGTAAGCACTGCAACAGATTTTGAGCACTATTTTCCGGGTTTGAAAATTTCTCCTGAAAATGCTGCAACAAATGCGGCAATTTATGGGTTTTCTGATACTGTTAAAATCCGTATATATTATCACGAATCAAATCCCGACCTCGTTGAAAAATATCTCGAATTCTCTCTTACCAGTAGAAATAAACAATTTAACCAGGTTAAATATGATCGCTCCGGAACGCCTTTAAATGTGGCAATACCGGAAAGCAAAGAAATCGGATCTGCTTTATTGAATAATGCCGCATATATTCAACCCCTAACCGGAGCGTTGCTTAAAGTACGTTTTCCAAATGTGCGGGAGGCTATTTTACAGCGAACAGATTACCTGCAATTGATGAGTGCGGAAATTACCATGTACCCTTTAGGAGGCAGCTACAGTTATAACTATATGTTACCATCTCAATTGGCGGGGTATACAACTAATGTAAATAATAATATTGGTTCTGCACTTGGTGCAAACGGAAGCACAAGTTCTTCCTCTGCCCAATATGGAGACCTTAAAACAGATTGGTTATATGGGCAGGATACTTACTACACTTATAATGTGTCTTCATATATAGAGGCATTATTATCTACCGCAGCCGACAATACAAGCGGGTTGCTTTTTATGCCACCAACTCCGGCATATAATACTCGTTTCAGCAGGGTTGTTTTTGGAGATGCACAGAGTGCAAAACCTATGAAGTTAAAACTGTATTATATATCTGTTCAAAAGAATTAGTAATAACGATAGTAAATGATGATATTATAATGTGTAAAAAGGTACGATACGGTTTATTTATATTATTGATATTTTGTGCAGGATTTAATACCTATGCACAAAATACCAGTTCACCCTATTCTATTCTTGGTATTGGCGATTTGGAAGAAAGTTATTTTAATCGTACATCTGGTGCGGCAAATACTGGTATTGCTTACCGCAGCCCTTTTTTCCTGATTAATAATAACCCCGCTTCTTATTCTGCATTGCAGGACCAGTTTTTTATGATAGAAGCATCTGCACGTGGAAAAATTGTAAGCTATTATGCAAACAATTTAAACAGTACCTCTAATCAAACAAGAGATTTTAGTGTTAACCGTGTATCTGTAGGTATTAAAGTAAACAAATGGTGGGGCAGCAGTATTGGGCTTACGCCATTCAGTACATCCAATTATGCTTTTACCGGAAAGAAAACGATACAGGGGACTAACCTTTTTACTTATGCTGATTATGAAGGCACAGGTGGTGTAAACAAAGCATACTGGGACAATGGTGTGAGGCTCGGAAAACATTTCTCTGTGGGAGTGAGTACCTCATTTTTATTTGGCTCACTAAATCAGAAAGAAATTTTAGCGGGCACAGAAGCAACAGCAGCCATCACTACAACGAAAAATATTTTTCTCCGTAATTTGTATATGAGTTATGGTGCTCAATATTTTACTAAAGTTACTTCAAAGTGGGATCTCTCTCTCGGCGCTACCTATGCCAATAAAACAGACCTGGCTGCAGAGTACAGTACGATTATTACAAGTGGAACAATTACTATAGAAGATAAAATAACAAAGAATGATTATTTTAGAATGCCTGCCATATTTGGAGCTGGTTTAGCGCTTACAAAAAATAAAAAATTTACAATGCTTGCCGATTATCGCCACCAGGATTGGGCTACTGTGAAGTATGGCGGAGCAGGATATTCTCTGCGCAATAGTAACCGTGCTTCAGTAGGGGTAGAGATTGCAAATCTCCGGCAGGTATGGCCTGTGCCTATTGAAAAGGTTTATTACCAGGCAGGCTTATTTTATACAAACTCATACCTGAGTATCCGTAATGAACAGTTAAAGGATATGGGGGCTTCAGTAGGTATAGGGTTTCATTCAAAACGCAGTACGCTTAGCTACCTTTTGGGGTTTGAGTATGGAATAAGGGGAACGAAATCACAGAATCTTATACAGGAGCGTTATGGAAAAATTACATTTACGCTTAGCTTTAAAGATTTATGGTATACGAAAGGACAAAAATATTATTAAAGAAATTATATAGCTTTTTGATTGGTTTCCCCGGAGGCAATCTAAGGAATTGATTAAAGTTTTTGTATCTATAGATTAATAGAGGGTCTATAAGCGGGGGAATAGTCTTATTCCCCCTTTTTTAATCAGGAACCAGGCAGACCCCTCGTGCATCGGGGTGACAGACCGCGGTGCAATGCTGAACTATGTATAATTATTGAACATTTATCCTAACGCCGAACAACGTCTTTCCGCTTTGTCACCCTGAGGCACGAGGGGTCTATGCGTTAAGCAGCATGAGCGCAAACTAAATATGAAGCGAAAATTTGGGATGCACCCGACATCGCCCGCTCATTTCTTTTTACAAAAAAAATCATATCTTTTCGTAACCTTTTAAAAGGCTTTAAAAATAACCATTAAGCCAATATTTTATTTGCCTGCCATCCTGCATGTTTTTAAGATAGCGTTAAGCTCCTTAAGAAATACCTTCTTTATACGCCGCATACCCAGCCGTACTAACGTAATGAAAATACTGTAACCCGTTGTTACAGTAACTAACGAATTAAATTGATTATATGGCAGCTTCAAAAACCAGCCTCCGGTTAAATGGTACTAAGTCATTACCCGTTACCGTATCGGATACAAACGATTTTTTTTCTGTAAAAGAATCATACGAAATAGCTGCAACACGCGGCGCAGCCGATGCACATATTGTTACGATTGCAGCCGAAGATTTTGTGGAACTTACTTTCAGCGATAATACTACCTGGATAGGTGATAGCGAAACATTGAAGGAACTTTTTCCGCAAATAAAAACACAATCCCGAAGTTTAGCTAATGCACCGGAGCTTCCATTGGCGTTGCAGTCGGATGATATATCGAGGAGCTTGATAGGTGATATAGCGCTTAAAGTATTTAAAGTGCTTACTGCAAAAGCCGTAAAGCAGAGTATAAAAAAAGTAGCCACTTTAATTGAAGATAAAGGGCTTGATAAAAGAGCAGGTTTATATACTGTTGCAAATGATTTTGGATTAACAGCATATAAAGCACAGCGTAGTAATAATGCCACAAAAATGCTGCTTTTCATTCATGGAACAGCATCATCTGCCAGTGGCGCTTTTGATGAGCTTAAAGAGAGCGAGGTTTGGGCGGAGATTACAGCGCGCTATCAAAATAATATTATTGCTTTTGAACATAGAACGCTCACCGTTGGACCATTACAAAATGTTGAGGAACTGGTAAGCCTGCTTCCGGCAGATACAACTTTTGATGTTATTACACATTCCCGTGGTGGCATTGTTGGAGAGTTACTGATGCGCTTTAGTGAAGATGTGGATGGTTTTATGGATCAGAGCATAAAGTTGCTGAATGATGAGGGGAGAAAAGATGATATGTCAACCATCAAATCTGTTTCAGAAAAAATTAAGGATAAAAAAATTAAGATAGATCGCTTTATAAGAGTTGCCTGCACTGCCGCGGGTACTTCCCTGTTGTCAGAAAGAACTGATATATTTCTTAACACGTTGGTTAATCTTCTTAATCTTTCAAAACCTTTTATCCCGGTTGTTGGCGCTATTAAAGGTTTAATTGCTGCCACTATTGAAAGTAAAAATGATTTTAGTGAACTGCCGGGATTGGAGGCGCAACGGCCGGAATCAATATTGATGAAAATAGTGAATACCTGCAGGGAGTATGATGGAAACATGAATCCTGTTGGTTTTGATAACAAACTGATTGTTATTTCCGGGAATGGGAAATTCAGTATTTCTTTAAATGGATTAAAAGTTATACTTACTAAGTTCTTTTTTAAGTGGCAGCAGAACGACCTGGTAGTAGATACGGTTTCAATGTACAAAGGCGCCAAAAGAAAATATCCTGTTCAGTATTACCTGGATAGCGGAACGGATACTAATCATTTTAATTATTTTAAAAACAAAACCACAAGAGATGCATTGCGGCAGGCATTATTTTCTGCAACAGATCGTATTCCTACATTTAAAGAAATAGGAAATGAAGACTTTGATGCTGCAGCAGGAAGAGGAATATTCGGGCTTGATAGTGGCAGGCTTAAACCTGTGGAGCCAACAGGAAAAAAACCGATAGTGATTTTGTTGCCCGGTATTATGGGCTCATTTTTAGACAAGCATGAAAAACCCTTATGGATTAATTACCTGAGGTTTGCTACAGGCGGATTGCTTGATCTTGAGGTAAAGCAAAATGATGGAATACAAGCTACCGGTATTATCAAAACAGCGTATTGTGATTTGGCGGAATATCTCTCCAATAATTTTGATGTGCTGGCATTTCCTTTTGACTGGCGTAAACCGCTTACTGAGGCAGGCGCACAATTAAATGCTGTTATTGTAAAGCTTTTTAAGTTTAAACAAACCATATTGCTTGCAGGTCATTCAATGGGCGGCCTCGTTATTCGTGATTTGATTATTAACTATAGTGCAACATGGAAAACGCTTAATGCCCAGCCTGGGTTTCGTACATTATTATTAGGTACTCCCTGGCTTGGATCTTACCGGATACCGCATGTACTGAGTGGAAAAGACAGCATTATAAAGCAACTTAACCTGATTGACATAATGCATGGTAAGGCCACTCTTATCAACATGTTTTCAAAGTTCCAGGGTTTGCTTAACCTTTTGCCTGTTCATGGTGATATTGATTTTGGCAGTAAAAAAGTATGGGATGATTTTCGCGCTGCTTCCGGTATTGATATGGAAAGCATACCGGATGAATTTCTGAAAAATTTTTCTGAATACTCGAAGCTTGTAAAAAAGGAGATTGAAAATATTGACTATACCAACATTATTTATATAGCAGGTAAGGATGATGAAACAGTAAAAGAATACAAAATTGAAAATGGCACGCTGCAATTTTATTCTACTGCAGAAGGCGACCAAAGTGTTACCTGGGAATCCGGAATACCAAAGCAAATCAACAGGGAAACAGCTTTGTATTATACCAATGCATCGCATGGAGCGCTTGCCAAAAAATCATTTTTATTTAAAGGTATTCTCGATTTATTAACAACAGGCACTACTGCCGAACATGAGTTTAGCAGAGTGCCAATACAGGTTTCTGAAAAAGACAGATCCTTTGCATCAAAAGAAGAATACCTGTTTGATAGTTCGGAATCAACGGTTGAATCAAACATATTAGGATTGGATAGTTTGCTTGGTGCCGAAGAAACGAATACACCTATCCTGAATGTGAGCGTAAGTAAAGGCGATATGATGTTTGCGAAATACCCGGTAATGATAGGTCATTTTGATTATGATGATATTTACAGCGCGGAAAGTATTGCCAATAAATATCTTGATAATAGTTTGCTGTTTAAGCACAGGTTGGGTTTATACCCCGGCACTATTGGTTCAAGTGAATTTTTTCACAAAACAAACGGCAATAAAGATTTCTTTCCTGGGGCAATAGTGGTGGGGTTGGGGCAATCGGAAACCTTAAATGCAAACCAGCTCACCCTTACTGTAGAGAAGGCTGTTTCGGATTATCTCATTACATATAAAAAAGATGAAGTTGACCAGCAGAAGAATAATGCAAAAAATGCCATAGGACTTTCTTCTTTATTAATAGGAGCGGGCTATGGCGGTTTACCTATTGAGGGCGCATGTCGTGCTATCTTACTTGGTATCATCAGGGCAAATGAAAAAGTTGTAATGCTTACCGGCATGCAGGATTTGTATGTAAGCAATGTAGAATTTATTGAATTGTTTGAAGACAGGAGCATCAGTTGTTTCAATAGCATTAATACATTAATTATTGGTAATAGCGATGGTATGAATCTTGGCTGGGCTGAAAAACTCATCCGCGAAAATCCTGGCGGAAGAAAACGTTTACTGGCAGATGTAAGTAACGAATGGTGGCAGCGGTTGAGCGTAATCGCAAACAATGTGGCTGATGGTACAAAAACATTATCCTTCTACTCCAGCACCAATAATGCGAGAGAGGAAAAGAACGAAATGGGTGATAATATAAGAGCACTGGAAAATATTTATGAAGATATTTCCACCAACGGGCAATGGAGTTTTGATAAAGCAAAAACATTGTTTGAAATACTTATACCCAACGATTTCAAGGAAAATATCAGGCGCAATGCCCCTGTTATGTGGGTATTGGATAAGTATACGGCTGCTTTTCCCTGGGAGCTTTTACAAACAGGTACTGCCGCTGAAAAACCTTTATGTGTTTCCGCAGGCATGATACGGCAGTTGGCAACGTCTACGTATAGGCGAAATAATACGCAATTAAAAGATAACAATGTATTGGTGATAGGCGACCCGAATCTTGATGGTTTTTCAAAAGCGCAGCAATTGCCCGGTGCAGCAAGGGAGGCAAAAGAAGTATATGAACTATTGAAAGGTAAAGGCGCTAAAAAATCCGGCGGTTCTATCAATCTTGAACCACCGCTGATTAATAGAAACTCCGGCGAAATACTGGTAGGATTGTATAAACAGAATTACCGGATAATTCATATAGCAGCGCATGGTTTTTTTGATGCTGAAAATCCACGTAATTCAGGTGTATTGATTGGTAAGTTAAAAGATAAAGATCAACCTGTTTTTCTTACGCCAGAGCATATTGCACAATTGCCGGGCATACCTGAGCTGGTATTTATTAACTGCTGTTTTTTGGGTAAGGTAAATCCGTATGCAGAGGAATTATCAAGTAACCGCTACCAGTTAGCGGCTAATATTGGAACGGCTTTAATTGAAAGCGGTGTAAAAGCAGTGATAGTTGCAGGTTGGGAGGTAGATGATGAAGCGGCTGTTGCATTTTCAAAGAAATTTTATGAGGAAATGCTGAGAGGAAAAAATTTTGGAGAGTCAGTGCTTTCTGCCCGTAAATATATCTATGATAATTTCAAATATACAAATACCTGGGGCGCTTTTCAATGTTATGGGCAACCTCAGTTCAGTTTAATTATTGGTAGCAATGAACAGGTTGAATATACCTACAATATTCCACAACATGCAGAAAATGACCTGGATAACCTGATCAGCAAGTCAGAGGTTCCTTTTTATAAAAGTGATGATTTGATAGAAGATTTGAAGAAGATTTCAAATGGAATAGAAAAGGCAAAATTTGATGGTACTAATCTTAAGCAATTAGAGGCAAGGGCTTATGTAGAATTGAATGATTACAGCACTGCTATTGAAATATACAATGAACTCTTTAAAGCTGAAAAAGCGAATTTTAATGTTTCTTCTCTTGAGTCTTTTCAGGATATCAGGGTGAAGCAGGCGATGCTTGATTTTATGTCAGCAGGTAAATTATCAAAGCGAATTACTTCAGATAAAATCAGGATTATTGATGATAGTATTAATAACCTCGACAGGTTGTTAAGTATATGGGTTACCGCTGAAAGATTTTCATTGATAGCAAGTGCCAATAAACGAAAGGCCAGGATGATTGATACGCTGACACAAAAAAAGAAAGTAATGGCTCTTTCGGCAAACTATTATTATTCAGCGTATAAAATTTTAAATGATAGCTATAGCTTCAGCAATTGGCTTACAATGCGGATATTGCTTGACAGTACTAAAACAAAATGGACAGAATCATTTTTTGAAAAAGAAGTAATCAGTAAAAATGGGAAAAGGCAAACCGTATCGGTGGTAGTTAACAGGCGGTATATAGAAGATGAATTAAAAGAGCTTCAAAAAAAAGTAAATAAAAACAACAATCAGTCTTTTTGGGAATTGACTCAGCGAATTGACATTTCGCTTTGCCATTTTTTATTACACCCCAACAAAAAAGCAAATTTTACCGGCTTACACAATGCATTTGTACTTGTATGGGATAAAATGGGTTCAAAAAACAAAAAGATGCGACAATGGGATAATATTGAGCTGATGATACATTTTGCAACGCAAACAAAAAATACTGATATAGTAAAAGGGCTGCAAAAGCTGAAAGTACAATTGTTAAAGGATAAATATATTATTGAAAAATAATGTTGCTACTCCAGCTCCAGCACCCAGGTAGTATTGGCAGGAACAGAAAACAGCATAGAATGAATTTCTTCACCGGTTATTATATTTTTTGCGCTTACAAATCCTGCTATTCTTTCTTCAAAACGAGTAGCATCTATTGATTTTGCTTCTTTGTTTGTATTGGATATTACAGCGATTGTCTGTTTATCATCATACCTGAAATAAACATATACTCCATCTGCAGGAAGATATTGCATGAGCTTACCGTTAGTAAGCGCAGAAGATTGCCTGCGGTAGGTAGCCAGCTTTTGTATATAGTTGAACATTTCGTTTTCCTTATCCGTTCTTCCTGGTGCATTGAATTTATTTACAGCATCTTCCTGCCAGCCACCTGGAAAATCTTCGCGCACTTTAGCATCAGAAGGATTTTTAAAATTCTTCATTAATATTTCAGTACCATAGTATAGTTGAGGAATACCGCGCAAGGTAAGCAACCAGGCTATTACCGTTTTTAATTTATTATCATCTTCACCAACTACAGAATATATCCTGTCAAGATCGTGATTATCTAAAAATATCGCGTTCCTGTAAGGATTTTTATAAAGAATATCCTGCCCCAGGGTTGCATATAGTTTGTTCACGCCATCTGCCCAACCGAAAGATTGATTTACAGCATCCAGCATGGAAAAGTGTAACGGAAAATCTGTTACGCCCTGCAGGTTGTGCTTGAAAGGTACATCAATATTATTCTCGCAAAAATAAGCACTGTTGGTAACGGTTTGCACCCAGGCTTCACCAAAAACAGTTAAGGAAGGAAACTCTGCTAACAGCGCATCATTAATGCGGTTTAAAAATTCGGGGTTGCTATAAAAATAAGTATCAACGCGCCAGCCATCAATACCAAATAATTCTGTACACCATATAGCATGTTGAATAAGAAAATTTGATACGACAGGATTTTTCTGATTAAGATCAGGCATGAAACGGGTAAACCAACCTTCGTTACTTATTTTTTTATCTATGGCAGATGCATAAGGATCAAGCAGCGGCTGATCTTTATAAGAGGTTTGTGTGTATTCGGGCCATTGGTTAAACCAATCATGCATTGGTGGATCAACGGCAAACCAGTGTGACGCGCCAACATGATTATATACAGCATCCTGTATAATTTTCAGCCCTTTATTGTGCATCTCATCAATCAATGCTTTATAGGCTTTATTGCCGCCAAATCTTTTGTCGATATTATAATGGTCAGTAAACGCGTAACCATGATAGGTAGAACGTTTTGTTCCGCCTTCGTCTGTCAGTGCCATATCATTTTCAATAACCGGCGTAAGCCATAAACTCGTAACACCAAGCGCTGTAAAATAATCAAGATGATTTTGAATGCCTTTTAAATCGCCGCCGTGCCTTGCATACATATTGCTGCGATCACAAATTTCATCGCGCATGCCTTTTACCCTGTCGTTGGTTGTATCGCCGTTTGAAAAACGATCTGGCATAATAAGATATACCAGGTCTGCTGACCTTACACCCTGCACTCTTGTTTTGCCATCATCATTGCTCTTTGCCAGCAACTCAAATGGTATACGGTTTATTTTTTTCTTTTTGATGAATTGTATCTGTAATATGCCGGGCTGAGCATTTGGGGCAATAGTAAGGTCAATCGTAGCATAATGTTTGTTTTCAAGAACAGCTATTTTATGTACTGTTACTCCGGGATATGTAATGGCAATACTATCTGTAATATCAGTGGCAGTATGTAACAATAGTTGAAGGTTGGGGTTCTTCATTCCAACCCACCAATTAGATGGATAGATTTTTATGCTTTGCGCAGATGCCTGTATGCAACACAGGAGGAGTGAAAAAAGAAATATCTTTTTCATTGCAAACAATTTAATTGAAGATAGATATTTAAATAACATTTGCATTGGGTATCCCAAGTTTTTGCACCATTATTCTCCTCGCCGTTCCGTGCAGATAGCCTCGAAAAATATTACCTGCTTCTCACCTTAAATGACCACGTGAAAGAAAATGTTGCCACTAATTCACCGGCATCATTTGTGCCGGTCGATTGTATGGTAATACTGTTGTTTCCGTTTGCTGCTATTGCTTCTTCTATAGCATCGCGTATAGCTATACCATCTTTGCAAACAAAGGTGGTAATACCGGTTGCCTTTTTATAATACTCCGCACTCATATCAACAATAAGCATGGATATGGAAGGAACTCTTTTATAAACATGTGCCATTGCCAATGCGCCGGTACTCATTTCAGCAGCCATTGCCAGGCAGGCAAAGTAGGTAGATTTAAAAGGATTTGTAGAAAACCATTTGTAAGGAACAGTAACAACACATTTATCTTCTGCAATGGTTTTTATTCTTACACCTGAAAAAAAAGCGCTGGGTATTTTAGTAAGTAAAAATAACCTGAACCTGAGAGGATGTTTAACCACTGATATAAAAGCATTCATAGGAAGATTTTTGTATTAGTGATTAATTAATTTTTGTACGCATCGGGGTTTAACGCAGCACGGTCCCAGTCTTTCAAAAAAGCAAGCACTTTCTCTTTATCGTAGCTTTTACCAGCTTCAAGATAAGAGGAGTTTTGCGTATGAATCAATTCTCCTTTATCATTCAATATTAAAAAAACGGGAAAGCCAAAGCGTTGTGGAAATTTATATTGTTCAAATATTTTTTCATTCTTATTCTCTTTGCTGTAGTTGAGGTGATATACTATATAATCTGCTTTAAGTAAAGAATCAATACTGGCATTAGCATGTGTAAAACGGTTAAACGCTATACACCAACTGCACCAGTTACCACCCGCCTGAATGAACACCTGTTTGTTTTCTGCTTTCGCTTTTTTAACGGCTTCTTCTATTGACGCTGCCGCATTTTCTTCCGGGTGATACAGCAAAGGTTTTTTACCTGTATTATTTTGTGCATACAGTACGGAGGAAAAACATATTGCCAAACAAAGAATGAATGCTCTCATATTATTGCTGCTTACTGAAATCTACCACACAGGCTACCACCTGGTTATCGGCGGCAGCAGTTTGAAATTTAATTGTACCCGATGCTGTACTTTCATAACGTACACCCGCAACCGCACTTGATTTTATGGTGTTATTAACTCTTGTACCATAATCAGTTTGCGGTTGCTGGCTTATGGTTTTATTAAGATTATACCAATCAAGCGGCTGCTTACTTACTATTACTGTCATCGTTTCTTTAGTGCCCACACTATCAGGCGTCATACTTTTATCTTTTGGAAAAAGCCTGTACCCGGCTATACCACAAAATGGTGAATATTTTGTTTTGGTGGGATCGTCAGCATTCGGATAAGGAAATAAAGTATAGCTTGTACCATCTGTTTCCTTACTGAAAACATAGATATAACATTCTGTATTATTCTTTACTTCCATTTTAAATCTTGTTCCAAAACGAACAGGAGAAACAGCTTCAAAACGATTACCTGTAATGGCTTTCACCGGTATATATCCTTTTGCAGAAGTCTTTTTTCCGTCGTACTGCACTTCAACCAAACCTATTTCACAAGCTAAAGCAGTATTGGGTTTTGCCATTGGTTCCAGCCCATAAGCTTCACGAACATAGGTAACAAAATTAGGATAACGAACCCATGCAAAACCATTAACACCCCACTCTGGTCCCCAACTATTCATAATTAAAAATGAGCCGCCATATTTTTTATCATCATAACCAACAACGCATTGCGCATGCCCGCCAAACCCCATCATTGATGCATCACCAGGTTCAGGAATCCATACGTCTTTGCCCATCATGTTTTGCATATAACTTTGCCCAACCATCATGCCTATTACCACTGGTGCACCTTGCGAAAGATTTTCACGAATGGCTCTTAAATCCAACTCTTCAGTATTGTCGCCTTTGGTTAACCTGTTAAAGCCGCGCATTTTATACTGGGCAGCCTGTTGAATCATAGAATTATCCGGCTGATTTGTACAGTTCTGATCAGTATAAGGAAATATTTCGTAAGGAACAGAACCCTGTTTGGTCATATATTCCATAGCGCGGATGATATATGAGCCCTGGCAGCCATCCAAACCTATTTGATTATATAAAAATGCCGGGCTGAATTTTAACTGGTCGGGGTTTTGTCCTGTGCGTGTAGCTTCAAGAATTGTTCTTGCACCAAATGCGCTGCTCCATGCCACGCAACTTCCCTGCTCACCCTGGTTGCCAACTGGGGGCGCAAACTTTTGCAGGTTGGCTACTTCGGGCAGGGGATTTTTGGCATCATCTGCTGCAAGCGCTTCATATATACTGGCACGTCCAAACTGTTTGGGGTCGAGTATACCGCCGGTAGCGAGGGCGCCGCTATTGTCTCCCGCCTGGTTCAGCACACCTGAACATCCGCCTTTGCCCATAAAAAAATATGCGCCAAGTGCTAATGCACCAATTACAAGAATGCCTTTAAAACCAAAAATTCGAAGCAATAAAGGTAGGAAAGCCAGCAAACCACCGCCGCCGCCGGTAAAACCGCCACCGCCGCCTCTTCCGCCGCCGCCATCATCATTAAATTGTTCGGGTTGATCGGGTTGATCATCAGTCATTCTTATAGCCATAGTTAAGAGTATTAAGTAACCTAAATGTAAAAAGAAATTTACTTATTTGAATCGTAAGCTTTCAACCCGCAATTCAGCCAATCCTGGTATTTTTTTACATCAGGGGTATAGCCAACCGGGTGGGTCATAAGTTTTCCATCAGGACTGAGAACTGTGTATAATGGTTGCGTTACCTGCGCAAAATTTTCTGATTGAAAAGTAGCCCATTTATCGCCTATCGTAATAATATCTTTTTCGTTGGCACCCGCAGGTTTATAAGTAAACCGCTCGTTTGCCGGCAGCTTCTTCCTGTCATCTACATACAATGATACAAGAATGAATTTTTCATTGATGAGTGATGATATTTCTGGCTGCGTCCAAACCTGCTCTTCCATCTTGCGGCAGTTAACACAAGCCCAGCCGGTAAAGTCGATTAAGATAGGTTTATTTTGTGCCTTGGAAAGTTCAACGGCTTTATCAAAATCATTCACTACCACAGCTTCAACTCCTTTTTCTTTATGATAGATGCTATAGCTTAACGGTGGAGGAAAGCCGCTCAATAATTTAAGATTAGCATAGGGTGTATTGGTTAACCCCGGAATAAGATATAATGCAAAAAGAAATGCAATCACTCCCAATACTTTTCTTCCTGCAGCTATCTTTTGTCCTTTATAATCATGCGGCAACTTAAGCCATCCAAAAAGATAAGCTGTAAGTCCGAGAGAAATGAGTAACCATATACCAATAAATACTTCACGCTTTAATAATCCCCAATGTTCTACAAGGTCAGCATTAGAAAGAAATTTAAACGCCAGCGCCAGCTCAACAAATGCCAATATTTTTTTTACGGTATCTAACCAGCCACCGCTTTTAGGTAATGATTTTAACCAGTTAGGAAAGATGGCAAATAATGCAAAAGGCAGCGCCAGTGCTGTACCAAAACCTGCCATACCTGCTGTGAGCGACCATGCACCATCTGAAGCAGTTCCAACTAATAATGTTCCTAAAATAACACCTGTGCAGGAAAATGAAACAATAACTAATGTAAGTGCCATAAAGAAGATACCGCTCACGCTGGTTAAACCGCTTTTTGAATCTACTTTTCCTGCTATACCCGAAGGCAATGTAATGTCAAAATATCCAAAAAAAGATATTGCGAAAAAAATAAACACTATGAAAAAGAAGATATTTAGCCAGGCATTGGTAGAAATATTATTGAAAATTTCCGGCTGAACATTGCCAATAAGATGGAATGGCAAACTTGCTAAAACGTAAATAAGAAAAATAAAAAAGCCATATAATATCCCATTCTTCACAGCCTGGTTTCTGTTAGAAGCGCGGTTAGTAAAAAAAGAAACGGTAACAGGAATCATCGGGAAAACACAAGGCGTAAGCAAGGCGATAAATCCTCCACCCAAGCCCAGTAAAAACACAATCCATATACTGCTGCCGCCTGCATGTGCGTCGCCGCAGGGCTGTACAGGGTTATTTAAATCGATAGTAGTGAGTTTTATTTTATCTTTTGAAGATTGTTCTATCCCGCCCTCAAAAGAAACAGGTTGTTTTGCTTCATCAATCGGCAAAAACTCTGTGTTGCTGGATACAAAACCTTTTAAGCCCACTTTAAGCGTTGACGGCACAGCACCTTTAATATTTATTTTTTGTGTGAGTGTAAAAGTGCCGGATTGATAAACCGCTAATTTTTTATTTTCAAAAACCGGGTCGGTAATGGTTGTTTTTGCTGCACTGATTTCAGCATTACCATCTGGCACAATATTTTCGTTATCCCAGGTAAGCTGTAACGCGTCAATACCAATATCGGGCACCGAATCTGCATATACATGCCAGTTAGTTGCAACGGTTATTTGTGCGGTAAGCGTATAACTGTTATTATTTATTTTCTTGCTGAATACCTGCCACTGCAAAGGCTGGTTTTGTGCTAAAGAAAATAAAGGGAAAAGGAGCAAAAGTAATCCGTTTACAAATCTTTTCATATACTATTTATATATCGGCTATTTGTAAAATTACGGATTGTTTGGGGGCCCGCATTATATTTTGGAGAGATATTAACTGCGACAATTATACTATCCTTCTCCGGGTAATGCTACTTCAATTTCTTCTTCCCTGTTCTCATTCCACTCAACTATAAAATTATTTCTGCCTTCACCTGTAATAATATGCATATACTTTTGCTGAATAAGTTCAAGCATAGAAAGAAAAAGAAAGATAGCATGTATGCGGTTTTCGCAAACATCAAATATTTTTTCGAAGGTTACTGTTTTTTCGCGAAGCAACATATCAAGCATATACTCCCTGCTGCCTTCCATGGTATAGCTGTACTTGTATACAACGTGCTGCGGTCTATTGTTGCGGTCATACAGGCGCTGCATTACCTTTTCAAAAGCCTTCATCAGCTTAAACATGGTAATGGTTTGAATTTCGGTTCCCTCACCCGCTTCTTCACCTACCTGCATTATTTCTTTCTGAATATTGCCACGTTTTACCATCAGCATCCTGATGGCTTCCATCTCAGCCATCTTTACCGAAACTTCTTTAAAGCGTTTGTATTCAAGAATCTTATCAATCAATTCCTGGCGTGGATCAATTTCATTACCCTGTGCATCCAACTCTTTACGCGGTAAAAGCATTTTTGCTTTAATGCGCATAAGGGTTGAAACAAACAGGATAAATTCGCTGCTCAACTCAATATTGGTTTCTTCAGCATTATGCATATACGCCAAAAAATCATTGATGATTTTTGTAATCTGTATATCATAAATATCTAATTCATCACGCTCTATAAAAAACAGCAGCAAATCAAATGGACCTTCAAACTGCGGCAACTTAATTTGATAAGATTCAGTATTCACATTATACTTTTAAAATGGTTACGTCCTGCATCGTAATAAACAACAATGCAGGACGCAACAAATGTATGAAACAAGATTAATTTTTAAACCTGTATGCCAAACCTATTCCCATCATTTCTTTTAATTGCGGTTTAGCTCCGCGGGTATTGCCATCTTTGTCGATAGTTTTCACATCATCATCATATATCATATCAAGAGAAAGGCTAACGGTGATCAGCCCGCTTACTTTTACCAATAATACATTCGTAAGATATAAGTCAATGTTTTGAGGATTCTTCAGGTAGTTTGAAAATAAATCCAAACGGCCCTGGTAAGAAGCGGTTTCACTTAATTTCGTTTTATATCCCACAGAAGCAAATGCACCAAATTCTGTTTTCGCTTTCTTCCCCGGATCTACACCAAATGCACCAACTGAAGACAAGTAGTCATCTGTCACAATCGTCCACCTTGCCGTTGCAGGTGAGAGAGAAACGGAAAAATTTTCTGAAGGCTGATACGTAATGTTGGGCGATAGCAGAATATATGCCGGAGCAAATAAATTGGAGGTCTTTATTTTCGGGTTTCCTTCCGGGTAACTGTATCCTTCCGTAAACTGCGTTCTGAAATTAAATAAAGCGCCAACATACCAGTTTTTAGGGCTTATCTGGTAACCATATTTGGAAAGAAAATCAATTCTGTCATCAGATTTGCGTGTTCCTAAACTGGTAGTGTTTACCATTCCATATGCAAGATCGAGGGTGTTGTCCCAAATGTTCTTATCTTTTTTGTAAAAAGCGTAAAGGTTGATAAGTGATGCAATAGAAAGAGACGATTTATCACCTCCTGCCGCCCAATTGCTGAGCGCACCCTGGTTTACATTAAGGCTTATCAGGCCACCCTTTTTCCAAACCTGCGGAATAGTGTCATTAGGATCTTTTTCGATTGCCTTGCCAGATGCATCTTTCATGTCTTTTACTGTTGCATCCTGTGCGTTAACGGTAGTGCCCGCACATACGGCAGAACATAGGAGTAAACTCCATAACATTTTCTTCATAGCTAAAAAATTTTGCGCAATAAAAATTAAGATATAGAGCGATTAATAATTGATTAATCGCTCTATGCATATGGCAAGACTTAAAATTGTGCCAGATAGTTGCCGGAAGGAATTATTTTTTTAATTCATCACGGATTTCCATCAATAATTTATCTGTAGAAGATGGTCCTGCCGGAGGGGGAGGAGTCTTTTTCATAACAGAATTCAGTGATCTGATAATAATAAATAAAACCAACGCGATTAATATAAAGTCAATGATTGCCTGCAGAAAACCTCCGATAGGGAATACCGTTTCTCCAACAGTGAACTTTATATCAGACACCCCACCCTTTCCTATAATTAAGCTTATGATCGGCATGATGATGGTATCAGTAAGTGCTGTAACGATTTTGCCAAATGCGCCACCAATTATAACGGCAACGGCTAAGTCAACTATGTTGCCTTTCATGGCAAATTCTTTAAACTCTTTAAAAAAGCCCATAAATTTTAATTTTAGTGTTTTAAATATTTCAAGCACCAAATATACAAATGAACAAATACCCTAATTCGTTTATGTTATGGATTTATTCACAACTAATACACGATAAGTTTAAGAGCCGGCTACTTTGAAGCTGGCGGTAATGTGGGATATTTCATGTTCAGCCCTTTTAAAAGGTTAAACACATGATTGGTTATAAGATATTCTTTATACCAGTTTTGGTCAGCAGGAATAATATGCCAGGGTATTTTGTTGCATGCGGCAAAACATGCTTCATACATTTTCATATACGTTTTCCAGAGTTTTGCTTCCGCAAGATCATTTTCATTATACTTCCACATCTTTTTGGGGTCATGTGTTCTTTCCTGCAAGCGCTGTTGCTGTTCCTCAGGAGAAATATGCAAATAGAATTTGAGGATATGCGTATTGCCGTGTTCTGTAAGCAGTTTTTCAAAATCATTAATAGCACTCATTCTCTTCTTCGCCGTTTTATCATCACACCATTTATGCACCCGTGTTACCAGTATATCTTCATAATGCGAACGGTTAAATACCTGTATCATTCCTTTGGCAGGAGCGGTGGCATGTATACGCCATAAAAAGTCGTGCGATAATTCTTCTTTGGTAGGTACTTTAAAAGATTTTACTGTAACGCCCTGCGGATTCAGTTTACCGAAAACATTGCTGATGGCGCCATCCTTACCACTGGCATCCATACCCTGTAGTACAATAAGTAAAGCATGTTTACCTTCAGCAAATAAAAGATTTTGCAAATCATCGAGCTCCGCCAGCATTTTAGCAGTTTTTAATGCTGTTTTTTCTTTATCAAGCTTTGCAGGAGCATTGGTGCTGATCTTTTTTAGCTTTATAGGCATATACTGTTTTTTGTAAAAACTTAAAATTATTACAGCGGTATTATACAACCATTATCTCTTTTTCCTTAGCAGCAAGATGCTTATCGATAAGCGCGGTATACTTGTCCGTTAGTTGCTGAATATCTTTTTCAGCATCTTTGGCAACATCTTCACTTAGCCCGTTTTTCTGTAGTTTCTTTATATCTTCAATACTGTCTCTCCTAATATTCCTGATAGCTACTTTTGAATGCTCTCCTTCGGCATTTACTCTTTTAACCAATTCTTTTCTGCGCTCTTCTGTAAGTGGTGGTAAAAATATACGAATGATGGTTCCGTCGTTTTGCGGAGTAACACCAATATTGGCAGCTATGATGGAGCGTTCAATGGGTTGAAGCATGTTTTTTTCCCAGGGCTGTATTGTCAAAGTGCGTGCATCCGCCACTGTTATATTGCCCACCTGGCTAATGGGAGTTGGAGATCCGTAATAATCAACAACAAGCCCGTCAAGCATTTGAGGGTTTGCTCTGCCGGCTCTTATTTTTACTAATTCTGTTTCCAGATGACTGATGGCTTTACTCATACTGTCTTCGCAAACATCGAAAACAAGCGATACTTCTTCTGACATACGCATTGATTTATGGGCTGCAAATCTAATGAATGCGATGTTAAAAAACTAAACATGCGTTAGTTCTGTTCCGCGGCCTTTTTTGCTTTGGAAAGTGGTAATATCCTTGAATGAGATTCTATCTGAATAATATCACCATTATTGCCTGCAACAACAAACATAGGTTTGCGATAGTAGTAAGCAATTGCAAAAGCACCTAATGCGCAGCTAAACAAAATACCAATAAGTAAATTGATATTGATATCTGCGAGCGTATATGCCAATACTACAAAAAAAATATTGGCAAGAATAAGTGTAAGGCTAACCGTTTTATGGTTCATCCCCCTGTCGAGCAGAATATGATGTATGTGATTACGATCCGGGCTAAAGGGAGAACGACGGCTTAATATGCGGATAGAAAACACGCGTAAAGTATCAAACAAAGGAATAATTAAAACAGCAACACCTATTGCAGGCGCAGCTTTAAACTGCATAACCATTCCCGGGTTGCCGGCTACATCAATAAAATGAATTACAAGAATAGCATTTATTAATCCTACCAGTAAAGAGCCGGTATCGCCCATGAAAATTTTTGCCGGAGAACGGTTAAATATCAGGAAGGCCAATAAACTGCCTGTCATGGTAAAGGCTAAGGTGGCAAACTGCGGTTGCTGGTTAATGTAAAAATAAGTGCCAAAACACAGTGTTGTAAATATTCCCAAACCTGCTGCCAGGCCATCCACGCCATCAATTAAATTAAATGAATTGATAATAACAATTACGGTTAAATACGTTAGTGCAAGGCTGATGGCTTCCGGTAAGTCATATACACCTAAAAACCCGTGCATGCTTTTTATTGCAATTCCTCCTTTATAAATAATTACAAAAGCTGTTACAACCTGTCCTATCAGTTTCTTCATGGGAGTGAGCACGAGAATATCATCTTTTAAACCCAGGAAAAATGTAATAAGTGCGGCTGCAAAAAAATATTGAAAAGCAGGAGCTGAATCCAATGGTATAGCAATAAGACATGCAATAATAAAACCGGCAAAAATACCCAACCCACCCAAAGATGGAACAGGTATTACATGAACCTTTCTTGCGTTGGGAACATCAAATAATTTTTTGATGGTAGATACATTAATAATTACAGGTATGGCAGCATAGGTTATTACAAAAGCCAGCAATGTTCCCAACAATATAAGCTCCATTAGAGGGTATTTAAAGAGATGCGAAAATATGATATTTCATTCACTTATGTAAAACTGTTTAAAATCAAGTGCTTTTTGGCTAAACTTTAAGAGTTTTTCTTTGTACATAAAACGATCCGGGTAGGGTATCTATTATTGGTGTATATAATTATATTTCTTCAAAAAAAGCAGTTTCACCGATTTATTAAACAAGTTTATTTTTAGCTTTGGCAGATTTAAACGAAATAATTATGCCAGAATTAAAAGACATAGCTACCCAGATAAGAAGAGATATAGTAAGAATGGTTCATGCCTGCCAGAGTGGACACCCCGGCGGTTCGCTGGGATGTGCGGATTATTTTACTGCATTATATTTTGATGTGATGAAGCATAATCCTGATTTTACTATGGATGGCAAAGGCGAAGACTTGTTTTTTCTTTCAAACGGGCATATATCACCTGTTTTTTATGCTACGCTTGCCCGCTCAGGATATTTTCCCTTACAGGAGCTTTCTACTTTTCGCAAATTAAATTCCAGGCTGCAGGGGCACCCCACCACACACGAACATTTGCCTGGTATAAGGGTTGCTTCGGGTTCTCTCGGGCAGGGTATGAGTGTGGCTATTGGCGCGGCACTGGCAAAAAAATTGAATAATGACGACCGCCTTGTGTATTCTTTGCATGGAGATGGTGAATTAGATGAAGGACAAAACTGGGAAGCTATCATGTTTGCGGCTCACCATAAAGTAGATAATCTTATTTCAACGGTTGACTGGAACGGTCAGCAGATTGACGGCCCTACATACCAGGTAATGTCGCTGGGAGATATCCGTAAAAAATTTGAGGCGTTTGGATGGGTTACATTGCAAGCCAATGGCAATGATATGGATGAATTAATTGCCACACTTAATGAAGCCAAAGCGCTCACCGGCCAGGGGAAACCTATTGGTATTATGATGCATACCATAATGGGTAAGGGGGTTGATTTTATGGAAGGCCACCACGAATGGCATGGCATTGCGCCCAATGACGAACAATTAAAAAAAGCACTGGAGCAGTTGCCGGAAACGCTGGGGGATTATTAGAGAATAGGGATAAGTAGTAAGAAAGGCAGAGGTGAATAGTGAATAGGTGAGAAGTGAGAAGTAAAAAGTGAATGTCTTGCCCTGCTATAAAGTCGCTGTGAAACCTATAAGGTTTGCCGGGCGGCAAAACCTTATAGGTTTATTGCGAACTGTATTACCATTGACACTGAATAGTGAATAGGCAATGGTGAACAGGTGAAATGTGAGATGTGAGACATGTTTGCTGGCACTCATTTCCAAAGCTGATAGCTCATAGCTGGTTGCTGACGGCTGATAGCTAACAGCTATCCCGCCCATCCCTCACGATCGAGGCTGCGGTATTGTATAGCTTCCGCCAGAAATTCTGTTTTTATATTTTCACTGCCTGAGAGGTCAGCTATAGTTCTGGCTACTTTTAATATGCGGTCGTAAGCTCTTGCTGAAAGATTAAGTTTATCCATAGCCGCTTTCAGTAATTGCTGCCCTGCACCGTCAATCTCACAAATTTCCTTAAGCATTTTACTATTGATCTGGGCATTGCAGTAAATGCCCGGTGTATGCTCATACCTGTTTGCCTGTATATCTCTTGCTTTAATTACCCGCTCCCTTATAGTAGCCGAATCCTCTCCGGCCTTTTGTGTAGCAAGCGCAGAAAAAGCAACCGGGGTTACTTCTACATGCAAATCAATTCTGTCAAGCAATGGTCCCGATATTTTATTCAGGTACTTCTGCACCGTACCCGGCGCGCAACTGCATTCTTTTTCGGGGTGATTATAAAAACCGCACGGGCATGGATTCATTGAAGCGATCAGCATAAAGCTAGCAGGAAAATCTATAGCCATTTTAGCTCTCGAAATCGTCACCTTTCTTTCTTCCATTGGCTGGCGCATTACTTCAAGCACTGTTCTTTTAAACTCCGGCAATTCATCTAAAAATAAAACGCCATTATGCGCCAGGGAAATTTCGCCGGGCTGAGGAACACCACCGCCGCCCACGAGTGCTGCATCGCTTACTGTATGATGAGGTGATCTGAACGGGCGACGGGAGATTAACGTTGTATCTGCCGGCAGTTTACCCGCCACGCTATGTATTTTGGTAGTTTCCAGAGCTTCCTGCAAAGTAAGTGGTGGTAAAATAGACGGCAATCTTTTTGCAAGCATAGTTTTACCTGCACCGGGCGGCCCGATCAGGATAGCATTATGACCACCTGCTGCTGTAATTTCTAATGCCCGCTTTATATTCTCCTGCCCTTTAACATCACTGAAATCAATTTCGAAGCTGTATTGCGATTGATAAAATTCTTCCTTGGTATTGATGCTTACCGGTTGGAGCGAATTTTCATCCTTAAAAAAATTAATCACTTCATCAATATGACTTACACCATATACATTCAGGTTGTTTACCATTCCCGCTTCGCGGCAATTTTGCCTGGGTAATATCAGTCCTTTAAACTTTTCTTTGCGTGCGGTAATGGCAATAGGCAATGCGCCTTTAATGGGTTGCACATTACCGTCCAAACTCAGCTCACCCATAATTACGTATTCTGATAATCTTTCTGCGTTAGGTAACTGTTCGCTGGCGCCCATTATACCAAGCGCAATCGGAAGATCAAAAGCAGTTCCGGTTTTTTTAATATCAGCGGGAGCAAGATTGATGATAACTTTTGTGCGGGGCATATACGCACCTATGCTTTTTAATGTACTTTCTATACGTTGCTCACTTTCCTTTACAGCATTATCAGGAAGCCCAACCATATAAAATTTTTGCCCGCTGGTAACATTTACTTCAACTGTGATAGTGAGGGCTTCCACTCCATAAACAGCGCTTCCAAAAGTTTTAACTAACATGCAGGCATATAGATTAGCGGTGATTGTAGGAAATGAAATTAATGAATTAGTTGGAATTGTGTTTATGGGTGCATCCCAAATTTTCGCTTCATATGTAGTTTGCCCTCATCCTGCTTAACGCATAGACTCCTCGTGCCTCGGGGTGACCAAAGCGGCAAGACGTTGTTCGGCGTTAGGATAAATGTTTAATAATTAAATATAAAGATGACATTTAAGTAGCTTGCCGTAAAAGCCTGAAAGAAACAATCTCTTATAAGTTTTTGAAAGAGGAGATTGCTTCTCCCGCCGTAACAACATCAAACTAAATACAACCCGCTGGCGGGCTCGTAAAGACGTGCCGGAGTGATTATTTATT
>JADLCD010000003.1 GCA_020847395.1 Chitinophagaceae bacterium | reverse complement strand
TGATAAGCAAAGGCTTAACAATAGGTTTGGCGATTTTGCTGCATTATCTAATAAACTTTACAATATTTTGTTTGCCAAACTAAATATAAAACCAGGACCTGTTATTATATCGCAGGACAATACACTCATTCCTTTTGAAGTATTGAGTAAGGATGAAAGTGGAAGAAATTTTTTATTATACGATTATACATTCAGTTATGTATATTCTGCTTCCTTCCTGTTAAAACAAATAACAAACCGTAATGCAAATGCAGATTTCATTGGTTTTGCGCCCGTTTCTTATAGTTCAGGATTAAAACTGCCTGAGCTAAAGAATGCTGCAATTGCATTACAGCAATCAGCTTCGCATTACAATAACATAATATTATTGGAGAATAATGCAGCTACCAGAAAATCATTCCTTGATCAAATAGCGGGTTATAATATTGTAAGTGTGTTTTCTCACGCATTTGCCGATACACTGAATAATGAACCAGTATTGTTTATGCATGACTCAATGATAAATTTTTCGGAATTGCAATTGCTAAACAATCCTGCTACCCAACTGGCAATTTTAAGCGCCTGCCAAACAAATGTTGGTCGAAATGAAACAGGCGAAGGAATATATAGCCTTGCAAGAGGGTTTGCTTCTGCAGGTATTCCGGCTGTATGTGCTACTTTATGGAAAGCAGATGAGAATGCAATCTACCAGATATCAGAAAAATTTAATGAATACATTTCTAAGGGAAGTAGGAAAGATGAAGCATTAAAGCAGGCAAAGCTAAAATTTATTGAAGGAAACAGTAATGAAAAATTGTTGCCATACTACTGGGCAAATATGATTTTAATTGGAAAAAGCGATCCTGTAAAGCTTATATCTCAATCACCAATTCATAAAATGTTTTGGTGGATGATTGGTTGTGCAGGAATCATCGCTTCATTATTCATAATTAAATATTATCTTAATAAAAAAACAAATAAGCGTGATGAAAACAACAGACACTAAAAAAAATATAGTTTCCGGTGAGCTAAAAAAGAATACAAGAAAAACTTCTAAAAATTCAAAACCTGCAACCCGAGGAGTAGCTCAGGGAGGAAGCAGTTCTAAATCCGGAGCTAAAATAACCTGATTATAAAACCATAATGATCGCAAAGGTTAACGGCTAATATAACGTTAACCTTTTATTTTTTTAAGGAGAAAAGAAAATCAACAATTAAGCGAAACAGCCAATAAAAATAAAAGCACAAGTAGTAACCGCACATGAAGTTATATGCTACTGATACTTGTGCTTCCGGGAGAAACAAAGAGGACAACCCTGGAGAAATATGTTAAGCAGAATGCTGTGCTTATTTTATAACCACCGGATACTGATTTGTTACCTTTTATACATTCACTATCAGCACAGGTATTTTAATACGGTGCCTTACGGCATCTACTGTTTCTCCATGAATAAAATCTCCAATAGCTTTATGACCGTGTGCTCCCATAACCAGCATTTCACAATTGGTTTCTTTGGTAATGCGCACAATCTCATCCGATCGCTTATCAAAGCCTAATTGTATTTCGGCTTTGTAACCAATATCGGCAAGCATATGCTTATAATGTTCTAATCTTCTTTTATCTTCTTTTGTTTCAAGATCATCGCTCTCCTGTTTTAGCATTTTTGCCGATACACTTTCTACCACGTGCATCAATACATAAGTAGCATGTGCGTTTCCCTGGGCTATAGCATAAGAAATTAATTTTTTATCATTATCGCTGAACTCAAGTGCAATCCCAATTTTTTCAAATTTAGGAATAGAGAGTTCAAGGCTTGCTGTTGCTTCCGGGTGAATAGTAGCCGGTAATTGTTTCTGATATTTTGTAAAAAACGGATGCAGACTCACGTATAATAATAATCCTACAAAGCCGGCAACAGTGGCAATTATCAATATCTTCCAAAACCAATTACCCGATTCGGTAAAAAGCGTCCAGGCTTCCTCGCCTACCATTCTTATATTAAGGTATACCAGTAATATCGCGATTACCCAGGCAAAAAATTTTGTTACAGGTTTTATAGCAAATATGCCCATTGTTTTTTTATCGCTTACAAAATGAATGAGCGGTATAACGGCAAAGCCTAACTGAAGACTTAATATTACCTGGCTTAAAATAAGTAAAGCATCCAATTCTTTATCTCCATATATGCCTATTACAATAAGCGCCGGCACAATGGCTATTAATCTTGTAATCAGGCGGCGTAAAAGCGGATTGATGCGAAGCCTTAGGTATCCTTCCATTACAATTTGGCCTGCCAGTGTACCCGTAACTGTTGAACTTTGACCTGCTGCAATTAACGCAACAGCAAATAAAGTAGAAGCGAGGTTTGTACCAAGCAATGGTGATAATAATTGGTGCGCCTCTTCAAGTTGTGCTACTTCAGTTCTGCCCGATTTAAAAAATGTTGCAGCCGCCAAAACCAATATAGCGGCATTTACAAGAAATGCAAGGTTCAATGCAATGGTACTATCTACCACGCTCATTTTTAGCGCATATCTTACGCTCTTTTCATCCCGTTTAATTTTGCGCGTTTGTACAAGAGAAGAATGGAGGTACAGGTTGTGTGGCATTACGGTAGCGCCTATAATACCAATAGCAATGTACAATGCTTCGCTATTGGGTAATAGTGGAACGAAACCTGTAGCTACTTCAGCAAGGCTGGGTTTAGCGAGTGCTATTTCTACCAGAAATGAAATGCTGATGATGGCAACCAGCGTAATAATAAATGCCTCCATTACTCTCATGCCCATTCTCTGCAAAAACAATAATAAAAATGTATCAAGCACTGTAATACAAACACCCCATATTAATGGAATGCCTGTTAGCAGGTAAAGCCCGATTGCCATTCCCAATACTTCTGCAAGGTCGGTGGCTGCAATAGCAATTTCAGCAAGAATGTATAAAATAAAGTTTACCCGTTTCGGGTATGTTTCCCTGTTAGCCTGTGCTAAATCCCTGCCTCTTACTATACCAAGTCTTGCAGATAAACTTTGCAATAACAGCGCCATCAGGTTACTCATTAATAATACCCATATCAGTGTGTAGCCAAACTTACTGCCACCTGCAAGGTCTGTAGCCCAGTTGCCCGGGTCCATATAACCTACGCCTACAAGATATGCCGGGCCAATAAACGCCAGCATGCGTTTCCACCTGGGCTTATTTTGCACAGCGGTGGCGTCAATACTGCCATGCACTTCACTTAAAGATGCGTCTGAATTTATTTTATTATTCATGATGTACTAAAATATGCTGAGCCGCCTGCTCACTGATAATGAATAAAGGGTTGCCCGGAATTTTTATTTCAACGGAATGATCAAAACCAAACTTCCGGTTTATTTCTACATCTGTACCAATGCAAATATTGCTATGCCTCAGTAATTCCAGCATATCGGTTGATTGGTCTGTTAGTCCGCTCACTTTTGCCGGCGTATGCAGGGGAAGTTGTGTAAGCTTTACCTGTTTAAGCATTTGCATTTTACCTTCATGATCGGGTATGGGATCGCCATGCGGATCAAACCTGGGGAAACCGAGATACTCATCTAACCGTTCAATAAGTTTTGGATTGCTCACATGCTCCAGTTCTTCGGCAATCACATGTATTTCATTCCATTCAAATTTTAATTTTTCTGCAAGAAAATATTCCCATAAGCGATGTCTTCTTACAATATTCAAAGCTACTTTAACACCTTCTGCACTCAGTTTGCATCCCTGGTATGGCTGATAAATAATGAGCTTCTTTGTCTTCAGTTTTTTAAGCATATCCGTAACAGACGCGGGTTTGGTAGCCATAATATCCGCTAAAGCATTTGTGCTTACCGGTTGCTTATTACCGTTAAGGTTATAGATAGCCTTAATATAATTCTCCTCGCTTACTGAATAGTTCAATTAAACTAAATTTATTTTTAGGTAAATCTAAAAAATATTTTTTAATAGGCAAATTTTCGAATTGGTATTTGTTTTGCCATAACAAAGCATCAATAATAAAAAATTGATATTTTACACCCGAAACATCGCTTTATGCAAAAATTAATTGGCATTTGCCTGGTATTATTGGTGTGCTTTGTTGCCTGTAAAAGCAAAAAAAAAGACTTATCAGGCGAAGAACCTGTTACAGTTGAAGATTTCATCGGATTTTTCCAGGAAGTTTCTTTGCCCTATAATATTGCTGATACGCAAATCAGTAAAAAACTCCCTGATTCATTATTGATAAGTCAAAAAGTATTTAAACAATTTGTTCCGGATACTGTAATAACCAATGATTATGGCAAAAAGAGCTTTCCCAAACTATATGCACTGGGAAAAATAACCGATAATGATAAAGAAACCTATGTGCTGGTTAAAGCTGCTACTGCTGAAAAACAGGTAGGCTATATTCTCTGCTTTGATAAGGATAATATTTTTAAAGCGGCGATGCCACTGGTAAGAAATAATCCCGACCGCAACAAATCAATTACAGGAAGTATAGACAAGAAATTAACAATTACAACTTCAGAAAAACACAAAGTACCCGATGGTCAGAACTTATATAAACTCAACGCCTATGTTTACAATAATGTGGGGGTGTTTACCTTAATTAAAATCGAGTCTAACGAGGTGGTAGTTCCTAAAGAGGTATATAACCCTATTGATACTTTTGCGAGAAAACATAAACTATCCGGCGACTATATCGTAAATAAAAAAAATTTTGTTTCGGTTAGAGACGGGCGTGATGAAAAGCGATTATTGTTTTTCATTCATTTTGAAATTGGAAAAGATGGATGCACAGGAGAGCTTAAAGGTGAAGCTGTGCTTGTTAAACCTAATATTGCCCAATTCCGTCAGGTTGGAGATCCCTGTATTCTGCAACTTAGCTTTTCAGGAAATAAAGTTACTTTAAATGAAGTGCAGGCCTGTGGTAATTACCGGGGTATTAAATGTGCCTTTGAAGGAGTTTTTTTAAAGAAAAAAGAACCGGTTGCAATTAAAAAGAAAGCATGAGCCATAACTTAACCTCAAGCCTCCTCTTAAAAAACCAGGGCTGCCTTTATCCGGCAGCCCTGGTTTTTATGTTATAAATAATTATTTAATTTTTTCATTTATGTAATCAATTTGCTGTTGCAGTGCGGCAGCATCGTTTGATGCATTTTTCAACGCCATTTTCTGGTTTGCAATCGACTTTAACAATACATTATTGATATAAGGCGCAAGATTATTTTTATATATTGACGGAAGATCCTCCCTGAATGATACTAATCCATCAACTATCTTCTTCACCTTATCAGTATCCTTAAGTTGAATGGCATAATATGCTATCATTTGAGAAAGTTCAAATTTTTCATCGCTCAACGGAAGCCTGTTATATATATTCATTACATAATCCACATCTTCTGCCCTGCCTGCCATTGCAAATGCATTACATATAGCCTGCGAGAGTTTGCCTTTTGCAGTTGATTGGGAAAGCCTCTTTGCATCGCTGTATGCTGCCGCACTATCAATATTTGATAAAACAGTTAAAGCTGCACCGGCAACACTATAGGATGAATCATTTACACTTCTGCGTATCAAATCAGTGTATATCTGCTTATCATATGCACCTAACGCTATCAAGGCATCTGCTTTTACCGTTGGCTTTATATCACCTTTAGCCAGGTCAAATATGGTTGTTTCAACCGCTTGTTTAACTGCATCTTTTTTCAAATCAAGCGAGTTGATAGCGAAAGACCTTAACTCAAAATACTTATCTCTTAAAGCAGTTTTTAACAGGTCAATTGCCGAAGCGCTGTCCTGCGCGGCAGCACAAGCTGCAATAGCTTCACGCCTGTCTACATACGAACCGGCATTCTTATACTGAAAAATATAATTAGCCAGGGATTTTCCTGATTCTGTTTTTTCACCAAGCAGCACCTTATCGCCATCAAAATTTATAAGGTCGGGGTAAGACGCTGCAGGAAATGTAAATGTTTGGTCTTTTTGTGTAACCCAAACATTTTGGCGAACTTTTTTACCATTAGCATATATATCAATGTTAACAGGTAGTGTAAATGTAGTGCCGGCTTGTGTTTGTTTAACATTTACTGACGCGGTTTTTTCAGCGCTGCTGTAACTATATGTAACGCTTAACTTAGGGTGACCGTAACCGTAATACCACTGGTTAAAAAACCAGTTAAGATCTTTACCACTCACCTGCTCCAATGCAAGCCGCAGTTGATTAGCGTCAGCATTATCTAATTTATAGGTATTCAGATAAAGGTTTAATCCTTTATAAAAAGCTTCTTCACCTAAAAAATTTCTCAGCATATTCAATATCCTTCCGCCTTTTTGATAACTCACAAGGTCAAACATATCCTCCCTGTCTTTATAGTAAAAGCGAACCAGCTCTTTCCTGGCATCTTCAGGACTGCCCAGGTATTGCTTCATATTTTTATAGTTCTCCGCATCGCCTGCATCTTTACCATATTTAAATTCATCCCAAAGTACCTGGCTGAAATTGGCGAATGATTCATTTACTGTTAAATTACTCCAGCTTTTTGCAGTAACGTAATCGCCAAACCAGTGGTGAAAAAGTTCATGCGCAATGGTTGACTCCCATTCATTACCATCAAGCAACTGGCGTGAATCCTGTTGTGCACTTTCCTGGTGAAGGGTTGCAGTAGTATTTTCCATAGCCCCGCTTACATAATCTCTCGCAGTCATCTGCGCATATTTTGGCCAGGGATAATTTACACCGGTCAACTTTTCAAAAAAAGCAATCATTTCCGGTGTATTACCAAATATTTTTTTTGCTACAGAAGCATATTCTTTTTCTACATAATAACTTACTTCTTTGCCTTTATACATGTCTTTAATTACTGCATAATCACCTATGCCAATAAAAAACAAATAAGGCGAGTGAGGCAAATCCATTTTCCAGTAATCAGTTCTTGTACCATCAGCATTTTTTTGCTGCTGAAGCAATTTGCCATTACTCAGGCTAACATATTTTGCAGGCACAATAAGAAAAAATTCCTGCGTACATTTTTGATTAGGTTTGTCAATAGTAGGGCACCATACAGAAGTGCTTTCTGTTTCGCCCTGTGTCCAAACCTGCGTTGGCTTATCTTTATCTTCACCTCCTGGGTTAATAAAATACAAGCCCTTATTATCTTTTATAGCTGCGCTGCCGCCGCCTTTTTCCAGCTCTTCCGGCCTGGCAGTATAGTCGATATATACTTTGTATTCCTGGCCGCGCTGGTATGTTTTATCAAGCTTAATATAAATTTTCTGTCCATCATATTTATATTTTGCCGGAGAGGTTACCGTACCCTTCACTATGCCTACGGCTTTAATAGCCATGCCTTTTGCGTCAAGCGTAAGTGAATCAACGCTGTAAAAATGAGGTGTAAGCGTTATCCAAACCTTACCATACATGTATGATTTTTCGTAATCAAATCTTGCTTCAAGCTTGGTATGAACAAGATTGTTTATTTTTTCCGGAACAGCCCGGTAAACAGAATCTGTTGCTGATTGAGCAAATACTGCAACAGGCAGAAACATAATAACAAGTAGTTTTAAAATGTTGTTTCTCACGCTATTTGATTTTATTTTTGAATAAGTGGTTCTCATACGCAGTTATATTATATTAAACACAATAAGTTTTAAACAGTTTATTTTAACGCAAAAGTCAGTAAATCTCGTATCAGCAGTAAATAATTTGTTAGTCAACGCTTTAGAACACAATAATACCTATATTTTCTACGATTTATAGGTTGCAAAAATACTTGTGTGCCGGCAAATAACAGATTTTTTATATGAATGGCATGCTAAGTTGTTTTAAAGTAGTTTTGCAGCATGACAGTTTTACCGGGTAATATAATTCCTAAATGATGCGGAAGTGGATATTAGCTTTGTTCATTTGTATAACGGTGTTCCGGCTATGGGCACAGGGGAATTATTATATTTACATCCAGTCGGAAGATAATAAGCCTTTTTATGTAAAATACGGTTCGAGTGTTTTTGCATCGTCGGGAGATGGTGATGTAATAATACCCAATCTGTCAGGTGGTTCCTGCGCGTTTTTGGTTGGCTTTCCTGAGCGGGCCGGCGTGGAATGGAAGTTTGAGTGCAATACATCCGAAACAGACCAGGTTTATATACTCAGAACTTCCAATAGTAAATCAGTTGAGTTGAGCGTGTTGAATCAGGGCAAAAATATTGCCGGCACAAAAGTAGAGACAGCGCCTTCAAAACAAACAATTGCCCAGGAAAAAAAGGCAACCGGTGTTGTAAGTAACGATACTTTTTCTTCTATGCTTGCCCAGGTAGTAAACGATCCCAGCATCAGGCAGCAGCCCCTCATTATTCCAAAGCCCGGCGACTCTTTAAATCTTGCAAAAACGCTTAAAAAAGATTCTGCAAATGCCTCCGTTGCTATAGTAGATAAGCAACCTGAATTGAAAAAAGAAGAGAAGCCTGTAGTTAAAAAAGATAGCCTGGTTGCTGCAGCAAAAACAAATAAAGATTCCATCAATACATTGGTTGCCTCAGTTGATAAAAAGGAGGAAATAAAAAAAGAGGAAAAATTATTAAAACCAGATAGCAGTGCTATAGTAAAAGTTGCCAATAAGGATTCTATAAATACAATGATAGCTGCTGCTGACAAAAAACCAACCCTAAAGGAGGATGAAAAAATAAGTGAGAAGATTGACAGCAGCGCCGTTGTAAAAGCTGATAAAAAAGATTCTGCACATGCTATAATTGCTGCTGCTGATAAAAAAACGGCGCTTGAAAAAGAAGAGAAAATAACCGCCAAAGCAGATAGCAGTGTTGTTAAGAAAGATTCAACTATTGCATTAATAGCTGCGGCTGATAAAAAGGCAGAGCAAAAGAAAGAGGAGAAACCCGCCATTAAACCGGACAGCAGTATAACGGTTAAGCCTACCAAAAAAGATACGGTTAATGCATTGGTAGCTTCTGTTGCAAAAAAAGAGGAGAAAGCTTCTGCTAAAACCGATAGCAGCGCGATAGTGACAACTGTAAAGAAAGCTGCCGACAGCGTGGCATTGATTGTTGCGGATAAAAAGCCTGAAATAAAGAAAGACGAGAAAATAATTACAAAGGCAGATAGCAATGTCATTGCAAAAACAACAGCCCCGGTAACAAAGCAGGATAACAATACAACTAAACCACAACTGCCGGCAATCGATGCGCAACCGGGAAAATGGGTACCGGTTGAGAAGAAATCTATTGTAAGATCCTCTAATATTAAAAAAACACTTCAGCGAAAAAGTAATGATGGTATCGAATTAATTTATATAGATGAACTTACAGATGGTACAAAAGATACCATCCGCATATTAATACCAGCAACACCGTAATCACTCATGCCAAAATAGAATACGGAATATGCAGATGAAACAGAAAAACACAAAAACTACTCCGTAAAGCGTCAGTAGTATAATTATGTTCCACGTGCTATTAGTTGAGAGAATGGAACACAGCATACAGAATATCTTCTTATTAATAGGCTGATTGTTTAGATTTGTGTGTTTCATCTTAACAGAATTGAATAATGCCCCGATATTTTATTGAAGTTGCATACAAGGGAAATAACTACGCCGGTTTCCAGGTACAGGATAATGTTGTAACTATTCAATCTGAATTACAAAAAGCTTTGGCTGTTTTTTATAAAGAAACGATACTGCTTACAGGCGCTTCCCGCACAGACGCAGGTGTGCATGCATTGCAAAATTATTTTCATGCAGATGTTTCATTCCATATTCAGCAAAAAAATATATACAACCTGAATGCGCTGCTGCCACCGGATATTGCTATTAAAAGCATAGAGGAAGTTAACAGTAATGCACATTGCAGGTTTGATGCGGAAAGCAGGGAATATAAATACTATGTATGCAGTAAAAAAAATCCTTTCATAACCGATCGTTCCTATTTTTTTCCTTATACCATAGATGAAGAAAAATTAAACGAAGCCGCCGCCGCAATTTTACACTATACGGATTTTACCAGCTTTTCAAAACGCAATACCCAGGTAAAAACATTTATATGCAATATTCTTGAAAGCAAATGGATAAAAGAGGATGACTGCCTGGTATATAATGTTAAAGCCAATCGTTTTCTCCGTGGCATGGTAAGAGGCTTAACAGGCACAATGCTACAGGTAGCCCGCGAAAAAATTACTGTTGACGATTTTAAAAAAATTATTGAAAGCCGTGATTGCACAAAAGCTGATTTTGCAGTGCCGGGGCATGGTTTGTTTTTGGTAAAGATGATTTACCCGGAAAGGGTTTGGAAGAGATGAGATACTTTGGTTTTGTATTTACGGGATGAAGCATTTGAGGGAATATTAATTAACCGGGTAGTATTTAAAATGCACTTACTGCCGGTACAAATATGATCAACGGCGCAAAACATTATTCTATGTTTTGCACCGTTAATAAAAGCAGGATTCAAATGTATATTTTTAAAAATCATTAAAATTCCACGGAGCCCTGAATGGGCGGGAGATCATAATATTTGCATATTCATCATCAAACTTTTCTTTTACCGGATCCCACTTAATTGGTCTTTGTAATTCGTACGCGATATTCACCGCATTACAAACAGTAGCGGTACGATGGCCGATTTCTACATCCGCTACAGGTAAAGTTCTTTTTTTAATGGAATTAATCCAGTCCTGATGATGATTATCACTAAAATATACCTTTTTATCTGTTGGTTTAATTTGCAGCATAGCAATATTATCAGGTTTTGAACGTATAAAAGATCTGGACACTTCTAATACCGCTTTGCTTCCAATAAATTGTATTGCATTATTTTCTCCCCAGGGTTTATGATTTACAATAACCCCGTTAGCGTATTTATAGGAAAGTCCGTTTACGGCTCCCGGGCTTGATGGTGGCGGTACGAAAGCTATAGGTCCTGAGCCATCCATATCAAGCGCCCATTGCACAATATCAAACATATGTGCGCCCCAATCTGTAATATAGCCACCACCAAAGCCGCTATAGCTGCGCCACATTGCCCACGAATCATCTTCGATAGGCGGTGATAATTTAGGATGGTACCCGCGATACATAGAAGGACCAATCCACATATTCCAATCTAAATATTCAGGTGTAGGCATTGATGGAAGATCACATTGCTTTACCGGCTCACCAACCGACACGTTAATTTCTTTTACATCACCTATATACCCATTGCGTACTAATTCACTCGCCTGCCTGAAATTATATTGAGAACGCTGCATACTGCCTGTTTGGAGAATTCTTTTGTATTTTCTTACCGCATTTACCATCGACCTTCCTTCTGCAATGGTAAGAGCAAGAGGTTTTTCACAATAAATGTCCTTACCGGCTTTAGCTGCATCTATAGCTATCTGCGCATGCCAATGGTCGGGCGTGGCAATCACAACCGCATCTATATCTTTTCGTTGAAGCAACTCCCGGTATTGAGCAAATGATGTTACTTCAGCAGGCTTTTTTGCTGCATTCTCTGTTTTAGCAAGTCCTGCAAAAAGCTCCAGTTTCTTTTTGTCTACATCGCATACGGCAACAGTAACAGTCTCTGCCACCTTAGACATTCCTTTCAGCAGGCCTCTCGCCTGCTTTCCTGTTCCGATAAATCCAAGATTAATATGATCATTAGGGGCAATATATCCTTTGCCTCCTAATACATGGCGTGGCACAATCGTAAATGCCGCAGCACTTAATAAAGTGCTTTTGATAAAATCTTTTCTGCGCATGGAAAAATAATTTGTAATTGAGTATTAAATATAAAAAGAATATTCATACACCGATGCACAGGTTGGGATGCACCCTGATATAATATACACAATGAACAGGTAATGACATAAATAGCATAATTGCCTATACCTCCGGCACACACTTTATTTGTAGCAAAGCAACTAATCTTTATTTCTTCTCTTTATCTGCCGGCATCAATATCGCAGTAAATTGATTTTTTCCATTAAAGAAAAGCTTAGCGGCGTCCTGCACTTCTTTTACGGTCAGCTTATCTACATAAGTATCAAAATTTACAAACCGATCAATATTATCTCCTTCTGTTTTGGATGCAAGCAAATTCTGAAGCCATGGCCCATTTTGTTTTATTTCCTCCTTATGAGATTCTCTCCATTGCTGCTTTACTTTATTGAGGTTTTGCACAGATGGGCCATTTTTAACAATAGTGTTTATTTCATTTTGTAAAGCTTTAATTAATGTATCTGCCTTTTCTGGTCCACATGGCAATTGTGCAATAAAACGATAATTATTGTACGGCACTTTATTTACTTCACCAAAAATACCGCCGCCATATATACCTTGTATCTTCTCCCTAAGTTCTTCAATAATCCTTATGTTCAATACTTCACTTATAGCACTGGCTTTAAAAGCCAGTGCTTCACTATAAGGTAATTCCCCGGTGTAAAATATGATTACCATGCTTTTTTGCTCCTGTCCTTTATATACTGTCAGGCTTTTCTTTCCTGATACCGGCCTGAGTTTCCTGTCTACATAATTAAATTTTTTGTTGCTGGCAGGTAAGCTTGCTATATATGTTTCAATCAATGGTATAATATCTTCCTGCTTAAAGCTGCCGGTAAAAACAAAGTGCATTCCGCTTAAATCTCCCAGCCTTTCTTTGTAAATCTGTATTACCCTGTCAACATTAATGCTATCAAAATAAGATGGTTTGGGAACATTAATAGGCGCCAGGGGATTATTATTATAGAATGTTCTTACAGTAGTATCAAAAAACACCGCTTCCGGATTGGCACCCAGCATTGCTAATTGAGCTTTATTTTTTTGTACAAACGACTTAAACAATGAGGTATCTTTTCTCGGGCTTGTCAATTTCAGGTATGCCAATTGAAACATCGTTTCCAGGTCTTTTACCGTAGCGCTTCCGTTAATTCCTTCTGAAGTTGTACTTATAGCCGGTAACACAGATATTGATTTACCTGCTAAGGCTTTCTGCAGATCAACAGGTGAAAAATTACCATAGCCCATTGCACCAATCACATTATTTACATAGGTGGCATTGTATCTGTCTGCAATTCCGTAATTGCTTGTACCCCCATAGCGCGATGCGCCCATTAAAATTTCATTGTCTTTAAAATCAGTAGGTTTAAGTGTAACAGTAATTCCATTTGATAATGTAAGCTCTGTAGTGCCTAATGCGGTGTTGGTTTTAGTAGCAGTTACTTTACCTGCTGTTGGCTTTTGTGCCAGTAAATCTGTAGCTACTGTTTTCTCTTCATATGGTTTTACATCTGCTTTTTCAGCCGCCGCAATTATATTAAGGAGGTCTGCAGTACCTGGCAATTTTACATTAGCCGCTTCAGGGCCGGCTATATAGGCAAAAATATTTTGCCCAGCTTTTATTCTATCTGCCACTTTATTTACATCAGCCAATGTAATAGCAGGCAAAACCTGTTTTACAAGATCATATTCTGCCACAATTCCGGGAACGGGTGATTGCTCTAAAAAATTATTAATATACTCTTCCACAAATGAGGAAGATTCCGTTTTATTCCTGTCATTATAAGCCTGCTCGTACGCCGCCAGTATATTTTTTTTTGCTCTTTCTAATTCCGGCGCTGTAAACCCAAATCTTTTCACTTTCTCTATTTCTTCTATTGCCGTTTTAACTGCAGTAGTCGGTTCTTTATCTCCGGCACCTGTATATACTTCAAAATTTTCAAACCCTCTTGCAAACCCTCCAAACTGCGCACCTGCATAAACAAAGGGAGGGTTTTCCTTTTGTGTAAGTTCCTGCAACCTCTTATTTAACATAGTTGTAAAAATGGATTTGGCAATTTTTTGCATATAATCTCCAACTGTTACAGGTGCAGAAACTTTGTAAGCAGAAAACGCTATAACTGCATCATAGGTAGTAGCTTCTTTATCTGTTACAATCATTGCATCATTTGAAGGATAAGGTGGAACATCGGCATATTTTCTTTCCGGTGCGCCTGCAGGATTAGTTAAGCTGCTGAAATGCTTTTTTATCATCTCTTCTGCCTGCCCCTTTGTTATATCACCAACAACTATTACAGCCATCAAATCAGGGCGATACCAATCTTTGTAATACTTTCTTATAGCATCATGTTTAAATGTTTTAATGATGCTGTCTTTCCCTATTGTCCACCTTTCTGCATACAAAGAACCCTTCATTAAGCCGGGCAATACTTTTTTAAATATTCTTTCTTCTGCGCCCTTACCCAACCGGCTTTCTTCAAGAATAATTGAACGCTCATTATCAATATCATCACTGAGATATGTAACATTGTGCGCCCAGTCTTCAAGCACTCTAAATCCCTTCTCAATATTTTCTTTTTTATCAGTAGGTACAGGAAGAATATATATAGTACGATCAAACCCGGTATTAGCATTAAGATCGCTGCCGAAACCTACACCAATATCCTGTAGAAATGAAACAATATCATTTTTTTTAAAATTTTTTGTACCGTTAAACGCCATATGTTCAGCCATATGTGCAAGCCCGCTCTGGTCATCCGTTTCGTTAATAGAACCTGCATTAACAACTAACCGAAGTTCAACTTTTTGTTCAGGTTTTTTGTTAGATTTAATATAGTATGTTAATCCATTTGGTAACTTACCAATAATAACACTTGTATCTAAAGGCAATTTCTCATTCAGGTTTAGCTGTGCCTGTGCAATGGTAAAACATGCTACAAGCATTAATAACAGCACATTCCTTTTGTTTAAAATATTATTAACCATAGGTTTTGTTTTGCACAAATGTATATAATTATAACTGCGTGCTATTAGTGTCTGTATTTATATATTTAATAACAGCAGCTATATAAAACAGGCAATTACCTTATTATTCATAACAGCTAATAAAAAGGGCTGTCTTAAAAAAAGACAGCCCTCCGGATTGTGCCGTGTATAATTACTTTGATTTTACAATAGCATTCTGACTTATGATATTATTCATGATGTTTACTGTTTCATTAAGGTAAATATCAGTTTTAAGCCCTTTTAGCCAAACTTTTTGCCGCTCTAACCTGGCAGTATCAGAACCAGCATTCTGCATATCTCCGGCCAGTAATTCCACCGGGTTTTCTTTTTCTGTTTTCATGAGCGATTCAATTTGTTTAGCAATAATTTTAATTTCTTTCTGCTCTTCATGGTATTTTTTAAGGTTAAGCGTGTATACACCATCATTTAATTTTGAAAGAATTTCAGTATTCTTTTTTATTTCGTTGAACACATTATTATTGTTTATCCTTTCTTCTTCAACTTTACTGATAGACTGTACTGATGCGCTTGTGCCCCAGGGTGTATATTTAGCTTTTGAAATCTCATCCCATTTCAATGCATCCGGATTATCTTTTTCACGCAATTTGAGGTATTCATACTGATCCGGAATTACAATATCAGGTGTTACACCCTTTAACTGGGTTGATCCACCATTAATCCTGTAAAACTTTTGCAAGGTTAATTTTACAGTACCCAGGTTTGCATCTTCCGCTGCACCTGGCAACAAGCTTCTACCACCATCTAACCCTATATTTCTTTGTACGGTTCCTTTTCCGTAAGTAGAGCTGCTGCCTATTATTATTCCTCTATGATAATCCTGTATGGCAGCAGCAAAAATTTCTGAAGCTGAAGCACTGAATTCATTTACCATTACAGCCAATGGTCCATCGTACAATACACCCTTATCCTTATCTTTTAAAACAGATGGATTTCCGTCTCTGTCTTTTACCTGAACAATAGGGCCTTCATCAATAAACAATCCCACCATTTGTACCACATCAAATAAAGAGCCGCCTCCATTATTACGCAGGTCCATAATAATACCATCAACATTTCCGGCTTTTAGCTTTTTAATTTCATTAGCCACATCCTCAGCACATCTTGCTCCATTTGGTTGCTCCCAGTCTGCATAAAATTCGGGGAGGTATATATACCCTATTTTACGGCTTCCTTCATTTACAATCGCGCTCCTGGCAAATGTTTCTTCAAGTTTGATCTCATCTCTTACAAGCGAAACGACTTTTGTGCTGCCATCAGATTTTTTTAGCGTGAGTTTTACAACTGTTCCTTTTTTGCCACGTATTATTTTTACTGCATCTTCTGTATCATACCCTGTCATATCCTGCGGCTCTTCATCTGCCTGTCCTACTTTTGCAATAATATCACCCACCTGCACTTCACCGGATTTCCATGCGGGGCTGCCGGTAACCAATGTCATAATTTTTATATTCCCATCTTCCTGGCGAAGAGAAGCCCCTATACCATAAAATCTGCCACTCATTTGTTCATCAAAAGATCTTTTTTCAAGAGGTGGAAAAAATGTGGTATGCGGATCCATACAGGCAGTAATAGTATTGGCTAAATAATTAAATCTGTCTTCTTCTGTAAACCTTGTCTTCAAACGCTCCGCTATCCTGTCTGTAGCCTGAAGCACTTTTTCTCTTGCTTCTTTTTCCATATCGGCATCTGCACGCATTTTTTCTTTAGAACCCTTGCTCTTTTCATTAGAAGCTAAAAGATCTGCATAACGAACAAGCGCCTGGTATTTTAACCTTTTACGCCAAATTTCCTTACGGTCTTTTTCATTGGCAGGGAAATTTGATTTGTCTTTATTATCTATTAAAGTTTCATTGGTATTAAAATCAAATGGCTTTGCAAGAATCTCTTTATAAGAAGAGAGATATTCCTGCAGGCGTTTGTTATATACCTCATCTATGGCGTAAAACGATTGAAGAGGCGTTCCATGAATTTCATCGTCAATTTTATCTTCATATTTTTTTAGCTGATCAATATCTGACTGAAGAAATAATTGCTTTTCCGGATCAATTGCTTCGAGGTATTTGTTAAATACCTCTTTTGAGAAAGCATCATCAATCTTTTTAGGGCTGTAATGCCCCTGTTCAAGCATCATTCCAACCTGTCTGAGTATTTTTTCATATTTCGTAGGCGGATTACCAAGTCCATTTGTTTGAAACGCTACGAAGACCCCTGCTATAATAATAATCAGCAGGAAAGGAAAAGTTTTTTTATTAAACATAAGCTTTAACACTTTTTGCATACTCAAAAATAACGGAAATAATACTGTATTGTTGCCGGAAATGCAAATCCCTTAGCTAAGGATTTGTAAATATTCACGAACGGCAATATCACAAATACTAATAGTAGATAACAATATATGAAAGGAAAGGCAATAAAAAAGCGGCAAAAAATTACCGCTTTAAGCCGGGTGGCTAACCGGGTTCGAACCGGCGACCCTCAGAACCACAATCTGATGCTCTAACCAACTGAGCTATAGCCACCATTATAAGGCTGCAAAAATAGAAGAAAAACTCATTGAGGCAAAATTTCAATAAAGCTTCTTTAATTATACCCCAATCCGTTTTTTAATAATACGTTAAGTATTGCATTCGGCACATTTATCTTAACAAAAGTAATGTTGTATAAACACCTGAATACCTTTAACGTTCATTAACTTAAATAGCTTTGAAACCTCCATTTGTATTTGCAATTTTGCCTTAATGAAAAAATATTTACTACTTCTTTTTTTCTTTACTACCATCGCTGCATTTTCGCAAGGTCAGTCAATGAGGCGTTCCGGGGGCGGAGCAGGTGGTAACATGGCTGGCAGGTTTTATGGTAAAATCATTGATGCGGCTTCTAATAAAGGTATTGATGCGGCTTCTGTTCAATTACTTCAGTCAAGAATGGATTCTGTTTCAAATAAACGAAAAGATATTTCTGTTGCAGGGCAATTAACAACAAGCAAAGGAAATTTCAGCCTCGAAAATTTACCGGCGAGAGGTACATTCAGGCTATTGATTACTGCTATCGGTTATACACCGATAGATACTACAGTTAAGTTTGAACTTAGCAACGGCAGTAATCCATCTGACATGCTGGACAAAGACCTTGGCAATATAAAAATGACTGCCGATGTGCAGCAATTAAGCGAAGTAAAAGTTGTTGCTTCCAAACCCATGTTTCAAATGGGGGTAGACAGGAAAATATTTAATGTAGATAAGAACATTGTTACCACCGGGCAAACGGCTACGGAAATAATGAAGAATGTGCCGGGTGTGAATGTTGATATTGATGGCAATGTAACACTGAGAAACGCATCTCCAACCATTTTTGTGGATGGCAGACCAACTACCATGACGCTCGATCAGCTTCCGGCCGATGCTATTGAAAGTGTAGAAATCATAACCAATCCTTCAGCCAGGTTTGATGCATCTGGTGGAACAGCGGGCATACTTAATGTGATACTAAAAAAGAACCGCAAAGCAGGTTATAACGGTAATATAAGAGCTGGTATAGACTCCCGTGCAAGGATAAATCTTGGCGGAGATATTAATATTAAACAGGGTAAAGTAAATTTTTTCGCCGGGCTTAATTTTAACCAACGTAAAAGTATAAGCGAAGGCAACACATATCGCGAAAATATATACGCCGATAAATCGGAAAACACTATCCTTAATCAGTCGGGCAACAGCACTAATAAAGGCCAGTTTATATTTGGCCGGATTGGATTTGATTATTTTATGGATAATCGCAACACACTAACGATATCTTTTACTTCACCACACGGGCAGTTCAATTCAGCGCAGAATGATAATATTCATATAGACACACTTTCTACTCCCATTAAAACTCAAAATGCATTAAGAGAAATCAATACCAAAAGAAAATTTGACAGTTTTGAACCGGCTATTGGTTTTAAACATTTGTTTCCAAAATCCGGAAGAGAGTTGACGGCAGATATTAATTATAACGCAAATAAAAACTCTAATAAAGGCAGCTACGTTACAACTTATTATGATGATAACGGCGCTAAGTTGCCTGATCCCGGATTGCAATTACTTAATGGTTCCGGATCAAGCAAAAACTGGACAATACAAACAGATTTTGTAACGCCCGTTTCAAAGGGAAAACTGGAAATGGGTTTGCGTACAGCTATCAGAAATACCAAAACCATTTCAGAAAACTCATCTTATGACTATAATATTGGACAATACATTGTAATTCCATCTGCCAGCACAAATTATAAATATAACGACCAGGTATATGCAGTATATTCCACTTATTCTAACAAGTTAGGCGAATCATTTACCTATCAATTAGGATTACGTGCGGAAAGCTCGAATTACAAAGGAACATTAATAAGTACGGGAGAGCAGTTTTCAAACAAATACCCGTTGCAGTTTTTTCCAAGTGTGTTTCTCACAAAAAGCTTTAATCCCGGGCAGGATTTACAACTCAATTATTCCCGAAGGATAAACCGCCCTAACTTCTGGCAATTAATTCCATTTTATGATGTATCAGATTTACTTAATATAAGTGTAGGTAATCCTGCATTACGCCCGGAGTTTACCAATTCATTTGAATTGAATTACACGCAATCTCTTGGTAAGGGGCATAGCTTGCTAACCTCTGTTTATTTTAAGCAAACCAATAATCTTATCACTCAATATCAAAGCCGCCAATATAATGTGCCGTTGCCTGACGGAAAACTTGACTCCGCAATGGTGGTTTCCTATATTAATGCAAACTCCAGCAGATCTTACGGGCTTGAGCTTACTTCTAAAAACCCTATTGCAAAATGGTTAAACCTAACTACAAACCTTAATTTTTACAATGCAAGAATTGATAATAGCGGGCTGGATTCAACACTGGGTGTAAATGACCGCTGGGCTTTTTTTGGAAAAATGAATTTTGATTTTAAGTTACCGGCAAATTTTATAATACAGTTATCCGGCGACTACCAGTCGAGAACATTAGTGCCTCAAGGTGGTGGTGGAAGGCGTGGCCCTGGCGGTGGTGGATTTTTTGGCGGTTCAAGTGGTGCTTCACAAGGATATATTAATCCCAATTATGGGGTGGATTTAGCTATACGCAAGGAATTTATGAAAGATAAAAGAGCAGCCATCACCCTGAGTGTGAATGATCTTTTGAAAACCCGTAAATATGCTGCATATTCTGAGAATAGTTATTTTATCCAGGATATGTGGAGAAGAAGAGATTGGCAGGTTATGCGTTTGAATTTCTCTTATCGCTTCGGCAAGTTTGACATGTCATTATTCAAGAGAAAAAATAACAGAAATGTGGGAGAAGGAAATGATGACATATCACAATAGTAAGATTTTCCTGTTTTTAAATGATAAGATAAGCCACTGATGAATTTGTAAAGATGAGCGCAAAAAATGAATTACAGAACCAATATTGATCAGTGAATTTCTTTCCCGGGCTCCATACGTACAAAAGTAAATAGATCAAATTTTTCTTCAGCTATTGTTCCATCCGGGTTTTTGGTTACCCTCAGCATACGTTGAGATGCACCCTCATCAACCGGGATTACCATTATGCCACCCGGCTTAAGCTGTTCAATTAATTTAGGCGGTATTGTTTTGGCGGCAGCGGTAATAATAATTTTATCAAATGGAGCAAAAGTTGGCAATCCTTCAAAACCATCGCCATAAAAAAATTTAATTGATGGAAATTTCTTTGCGTATTCAAAATTTTTGTTGAGATCAAAAATAATTTTTTGTCTTTCAATGGTATATACCTGTGCCCCCAATTGTGCCAGCACACATGCCTGGTAAGTGCTTCCTGTACCTATTTCCAGTACTTTATCAAATGGTTTTATTTCCAGCAACTGGGTTTGGTAAGCAACAGTATATGGTTGAGAAATGGTTTGCTCTTTTGCAATGGGAAAGGCGCGGTCTTCATAAGCAATCCTGTCTAAAGCAAGATCCATAAAAAAATGGCGTGGTGTATTATTCATTGCCTGTAAAACCTTTTCATCGGTAATTCCCTTACTGCGCAGTAAATCTATCAATTGTTTGCGCAACCCCTTGTGGCGATATTCATCTTTATATTTTCGCATAAGCGCTGCAAGATAAAAAATAATATGCTGTCAATAATCCGGAGCATACATTACTATAGTTATTGTATGTTCCGGTTAAGCACAGGCACCAAT
This sequence comes from Chitinophagaceae bacterium, assembly GCA_020847395.1. GTDB lineage: Bacteria > Bacteroidota > Bacteroidia > Chitinophagales > Chitinophagaceae > Agriterribacter. Next base: position 5,844 of record JADLCD010000003.1, on the reverse strand, counting down.
CATATAGCGTACAATCATTTTATTTTCGAACAAATCGTTACATTCAAAAAATAAAATTGAGATTATCATGAAAAGAAAAATCTGCATCCTGTACTTTTTCTCTTTTTATATAGTTATGGTAAACGCCCAGCAAGTAGCATTACTAACTTCAAAGCAATCAATTTCAATAAGAGGGTTAAGTGTAGTGAACGATAAAGTAATATGGGCCAGTGGCAGTAATGGAATGGTGGCAAGATCCGTGGATAATGGCAATACATGGAAATGGATACAGGTGCCGGAGTTTGAGAAAGCTGATTTCAGGGATATTGAAGCTTTTGATGCAGAAACCGCTGTAATAATGGCGATAGCAGAACCTGCTTATATACTTAAGACGCACGACGGCGGTAATAGCTGGCAAAAAGTTTTTGTTGACGATCGCAAAGGAATGTTTCTCGATGCTATGGAATTTTGGAATGAGAAAAGCGGTATTGTAACAGGAGACCCGCTAAATGGAAAAATATTTGTGGCAAGAACATTTGATGGTGGTGATAGCTGGCAGGCTTTACCTGAACCTGATTTACCGGTTGGAGAAACCGGCGAGGCTATGTTTGCATCGAGCGGAACCAATATCCGCGCTATCTCTTTATCTGAAGCAGCTTTTGTAACCGGCGGCACAAGAGCAAGATTTTTTTTGCGTGATGATAAGATTGATTTACCACTTATACAGGGGAAAGAAACTACCGGGGCTAATTCACTGGCAGTGTATAACGCCCAAAAAAGAAAGCCCGCCAAACACATGGTTACAGTTGGAGGAGATTTTAAGGGCGACACTATTGCGGTACAAAACTGTGCTGTAACAGAGGATGGAGGGCTGACCTGGAAGAATCCGCAAACACCGCCTCACGGATACAGAAGTTGCGTTGAATATATTTCAGATAAGCAATTAATTACCTGTGGAACCAGCGGCGTTGATATATCAACAGATGGAGGAATGAACTGGCGGCTAATCAGCAAAGAAAGTTTTCACGTGTGCCGGAAGGCAAAAAATGGCAAAGCTGTTTTTTTAGCAGGAAGGGATGGAAGGATTGCAAAATTGATTTTTTAGTATACTATCATTTGAAAGAGATTAAGGCTTCCCGTCCATAAGTTTTATCTCCTGTTTTGCAGGGTTAGCCTGGTTAATTAATATTTCATTTTAAATTATCAACTGCATTTAGTTCATAGCATTTCACCTCCCAACAGATTCCTCTCCGCCGCAACATACATTTAGTTCAAAGCAACATTCTGGCGGATGCTAATGACGGCGCAGGTGTCGTCTTTCCGATAGAAACAATACGAAAATTAAAGTAGCATGCCTCTTTGTGGCATTTCTTTCAAAACTTACAGCAGATTGCTTTTGCTAAAAGCGAAATCCCTGCTGCCCCTCTCCCTTCCGCCTTTTCTCCGTATTTTTGCCGGCTGAAAATGTAGTATTATGAGCCGTAAAGGAAAAGTTATGGTGGCAATGAGTGGCGGTATTGACAGTACTGTTGCGGCACTTATGCTGAATGATGAAGGTTATGAAGTAGTAGGTATTACTATGAAAACATGGGACTATGCCAGCGCCGGCAGCAGTAAAAAAGAAACCGGCTGCTGCAATGTTGATAGTTTTAATGACGCAAGGATGGCTGCGGTTGAACACGGATTTCCTCACTTTATATTGGATATACGCAGTGAATTTGGCGACGCTGTAATAGAAAATTTTGTGGAAGAATATCTCGCAGGCCGCACTCCCAATCCCTGTGTAATGTGCAATACCCATATTAAATGGCGGGCGCTTTTAAAACGTGCCGATGCTTTGGGTTGTGATTTTATTGCAACCGGTCATTATGGTAATATTCATCAACACACTAATGGCAGGTATTATATAAGCAAAGGACTGGATGAATTAAAAGACCAGAGTTATGTACTCTGGGGCTTACAACAGGATTTGCTGAGCCGTACCTTACTGCCGCTGGGGAAATACCGCAAAACAGAAATACGCCAGATGGCGCTGGATTATGGCTATCCCGAACTGGCAAAAAAGAGTGAAAGCTACGAGATATGTTTTGTGCCTGATAATGATTATCGCGGCTTTTTAAAACGCAGGGTTGATGGATTGGAAGAACGTGTAGCAGGCGGAAATTTTGTTGATACAACAGGTAAAATAATCGGGCAACATAAAGGCTATCCTTTTTATACTATCGGGCAGCGCAAAGGGCTGGATATTGCCCTGGGCAAACCCGCTTATGTAACGCAGATTATTCCGGAAACCAATACCGTTGTTTTGGGTGAAGAAGAAGACCTGAACAGGCAGGAAATGATTGTAAGCAAGCTGAACTGGCTTAAATATGACAGCGTAAGCGATGGAATGGAAGCGGTTACCAAAATCCGTTATAAGGATAAGGGCGCTTTTTCAAATTTGCACAACCATGCCAATGGAATTACCGTACATTTTTATGAGCAGGTTAAAGGTATTGCACCGGGGCAAAGCGCTGTTTTTTACGAAGGAAATGATGTGATTGGCGGCGGTGTAATTATGAGGCAGTAATGGTAACCATTTAATACTATAACTAACTGTAAAACAAAGCTTTTTTCAGCAATAATAAGCGGTGAAAAACGTTATGGATGGAAGCTACCAGGTATCAGCTTTGAGCTTTCGGGCACTAAACCTATAAGGTTTGCAGCGCCGCAATGCTGCCCGGCAAACCTTATAGGTTTCAAAGCCGACACTGATAGCTAACAGCCCACAGCTCATAGCCAAATTCTATTATGACTTCAACAAGAAAATACATTCTTCTCTTTGCAGGATTGCTTTTTATAAGCACGTTACTTTTTTGCAAAAAGCAGGCAGACAGCTATGCACCGGTATTATCTTCCAGCTATTACCCTGCAGCAGTTGGAAAATATATACAATACAGGCTAGACTCGGTAGTATTCACCAATTTTGACCGCGACAGGGAAGTACATAGCTACCAGGTAAAAGATTATATTGATGCAGCAATTACAGACAACCTCGGGCGCCCAGGTTTTCGCATACGCAGAATGATAAGAGATGCTGATGGTACTACTGCCTGGCAGGATAATGCAACCTTTATGCTAACAGTATTACCTAATTCAATAGAATATGTTGAAAATAATCTCCGTTTTATAAAATTAGTTACACCGGTTAAAAATGATTATTACTGGGAGGGCAACAGTTATATTTTTACCGGAACAACCGAAAACAGCAGCAGTACTTCTGAATCTCCTTATGACTTTTATTTTAAATGGAACTATACTTATCAAAATGTGGAACAACCTTATGTGGTAAACGGAACAACAGTTGAAAATACTATTACTGTTTTGCAACAGGATCAGTCAACCGGCGACCCGGTTGCATATCCGGCAAGCTATGCAGACAGTACATACAGCGTAGAAGTATATGGTAAAGATATAGGGCTTATTTACAAAAATTTTATACACTGGGTGTATGTGGTTGATCTTACTTTATTGAATTGCAGGATGGTTATTCCCGGTGAACCTGTAAACACGCCATGCCCTGTTGGATTAAATTGCGACTCGCTGGCCGCAACTAAAAACGGATACGCCATATGTGATACCCTTACACCTTACTCCTACAATGGTTATGGCATTAAACTTACCATGATGGAACATAATTAAACTCCTATGAATAAAATAATAATCCTTATCCTTACCTTCTCACTTTCATTACCAAAAGTGCAGGCGCAGTTTTCAAAATATATTATTGTTTTAAAAGACAAAAACAATACAACATACTCGCTTAATAATCCTTCCGCTTACCTGTCGGCAAAAGCAATTGCAAGAAGAGAAAAACAAAATATCAGTATAGATAGTACGGATATTCCTGTTAATGCATGGTATATTGACAGCATACGCAATGCAGGTGCAGTAACTATTTTAAATGCATCCAAATGGCTTAACCAGGTGCTTATTCAAACCACAGATAATAATGCGCTTGATAAAATAAACCAGTTTGCTTTTGTAAAAACTGCTAAAGGAATAGCTGCAAGAAAAGCTTCTGCTGAAAAAGAAATTTTGATGGAAACGTCTCCATCAAAAAAAATAAATAAAGTTCAGGGCGATAACTACTATAACTACGGCAACTCCTACGCGCAGATCAATATTCATGAAGGTGAGTTTTTGCATAATAATAACTTCAGGGGAGAAGGAATGACAATTGCTGTGCTGGATGCCGGTTTTTATCATTACGACACAAACCCGCTTTTTGATAGCGTGCGTATAAACAACCAGGTATTAGGTACATGGGATTTTGTAGCAAATAAAACAAGTGTAACAGAAGAAAACGCACACGGTATGCTTTGTTTTTCAACAATAGCAGCCAATAAACCAGGAGTTATGGTAGGTACAGCGCCTAAGGCTAAATTTTATTTATTCAGAACAGAAGAGGTAGCCACAGAATACCCTGTTGAAGAACAAAACTGGGTTGCAGCGGCAGAAATGGCCGATAGCCTTGGCGTTGACCTTATAACAACTTCATTGGGCTACACCACATTCGATAATCCATCTCTTGATTATACCTATGCCAACATGAATGGTAAAACAACCATCTGTGCAAAAGGCGCCGCATATGCCTTTAAAAAAGGAATGTTTATCAGCGCCAGTGCAGGCAACTCAGGTAATAGTTCATGGCATTATATAGCAACGCCTGCTGATGGAGAAAATGTTTTGGCTGTTGGCTCTGTTACTGCTTCGGGCACTGCATCTGATTTTTCAAGTTACGGGCCATCTTCTGACGGACGTATGAAGCCGGATGTGGTATCCGTTGGCTCTAATACTGTGGTAGCAGGTATTGATGGCAACCCCACCAATGCATACAGCGGCACATCATTATCTAACCCAAATTTTGCAGGATTGGTTACCTGCCTGTGGCAGGCATTTCCCGAGCGTACTAATGCAGAGATATTAGATGCAGTAAGAAAAAGCTCAAGCCAATACAATAATCCTGATACTAAAAAAGGCTATGGTATTCCTAACATGCGTATTGCTTATAACCTTTTGCAAGGCAAACGCGATGAAGAAACCAATAAACGCATATTAGGCAAAGAATGGATTAAAGCATACCCTGTTCCGTTTACTTCTGCATTTAATATTGTAATAAATCCTCCGCAAACGTCAAGGGCAACACTGGTGTTATATGATGCAGGTGGAAAAAAAGTTTTGGTGAAATATGTTGATGTGCAATCAGGCACTTATCAACAGGTTTCCTTTAATACCCTTTCTTCATTAGCACCGGGAGTATATTGGTTAACCTATAATGATGGAAAGCATTTGAAATTAATAAGGCTGGTGAAGCAATAACAGCACTTTAGGTATCATTACAAATCATGAATACTTGTACTCAGATACCACTTATTTCCCTCTATTAACATTAAGATTAGTAATAATGCTTATTGGCGTTTTAATACCCATTACATTTACAAAACCCGATATATCAGTAACGTATTTACTCTTTACAATCATTCCATCGTTGATATCGATATAAGCTACGCCAGCTCTTTTGCCCTTTAGTTCAGTTTGTACGTCTTTTTGTCCGGGCATATTAGTTATAGCACCTTCTGTACTTTTCATATTTGATTCAGAAACCACAATTACCTGCCCTTCATTTATCTCCTTTATAATAAAAGATGTTTCAATATCCATGGGTAGCTCACCTTCTTGCTTTTCCTGCACTGTCCACCGGTATCCCTGGTATACCGATGTATCCGGGAGCGCTTTAAACATTTGCCCCACGTTTCCTTTAACAATACCATTAATAATAATCTGATCCCATTGCTTTTTTGCTATTTCACGCCCGTAGTTGTC
>JADLCD010000002.1 GCA_020847395.1 Chitinophagaceae bacterium | reverse complement strand
GATATTTCAATTTCGTGTTGGCGGCTCGCAAAGACGAGCGAGAGGTTAAACTAATGTATACTTTGCTTTAGTGCCGGTTATAAAACCAAAATACTCTTGCGTCACTGCGAACCCGCCCGTAGGTTCTATTGAATTGAACGCATATTGCGGCGGGTGAAGCAGTCTCGTAAGCTTTGAAGAATGAGATTTTTCTCAGGTGGGTGGTAAAACCCGCTACCGGTCTGTATCGCACCGACCGGGATGACGCGTATGAAGCGAAAATTTGAAATGCACCCGCTCTTTTACAGGCTTTGCGTAAAACTTGAAAAATTCGTATTTTCGCTCCCGTGAAAAAACTCACAGCAATATTTTTACTGGGTATATACCTGCTGACATTCAGCGAATGCCACCAGTTTTTGAAAATACCGTTTCTTATCAAACATTTTCAGAAACATCAACAGGCTGATCCCTCCATGAGCTTTGGTAAATTTATACAAATTCATTATTTATCTGCCGCAGTAATTACTGACGATTCTAAACAGGATGAGCAATTGCCCTTTAGAAGCGTTGATTGCAATACCACTAATACCATCCATCATACTTATGCAGCAGTTTCTTTACATATTGCTCCTCCCACACAAATACTAAATAAATTTTACAGTCACAACGAAACAAATAAAATACAGCATTCCGCATTTGATATTTTTCAGCCCCCCCGGCAAGCATGTTGCTAAACTTCGTTTCTTCTTTAGAGAATTCTAAAATTTTCACTATAATATTTTTATACATCTTCCTCCATGGAAGCATTGTTTGATCACACGCCATAACAATAGATCATTCAATAAAATAATTTATAATGCTGAATTCCATTATTCGCTTTTCCATAAGGAACAAGCTGATTATTGGTTTATTTACCATCGCGCTGATTATCGCGGGGATAATAAATCTTACCAAACTTCCTATTGATGCATTGCCTGATATAACAAGCAACCAGGTGCAGATCATAACGGTATCGCCTACCCTTGCCGCACCAGAGGTGGAACGGCTGATCACTTTTCCGCTTGAACAGGTAAACGCCAATATTCCGGGACTTAAGGAGATCAGGTCTATCTCACGCTTTGGTTTATCGGTTATCACCATAGTATTTGATGATGATATTGATGTATACTGGGCAAGGCAGCAGGTGGCTGAAAGATTAAATACAGCCAGAGAACAGATACCTGCAAATGCCGGCACTCCTGAGCTGGCGCCTGTCACTACCGGTATTGGTGAAGTATACCAATATGTATTGCGCCCTGAAAAAGGATTTGAAGAAAAACATACGCTTACCGAGCTGCGATCAATACAAGACTGGATTGTGAGAAGACAATTACTAGGCACACCCGGCGTAGCAGATGTGAGCAGCTTCGGCGGATTCTTAAAACAATATGAAGTGGCTGTGCAACCAGACAGGTTGAAAAGCATGAACATTACCATTGCTGATATCTTTGCAGCCATTGAAAAAAACAACCAGAACTCCGGTGGCGCCTATATAGAAAAAGGACCGAACGCTTTATTTATCCGCACAGAAGGTATGGTAAAAACAGTGGAAGAACTGGGTAACATATTCGTTAAACATACACAAGCAGGTGTACCATTGTATTTAAAAGATGTAGCTGATGTTCGCATAGGACACGCTTTACGGTATGGCGCCATCACCTATAAAAATGAAGGTGAGGTTGCCGGCGCAGTTGTATTAATGCTGAAAGGCGCGAATGCGGCAGAAGTGATAAAAAATGTAAAAAACAGGATAGAACAGATTAAAGCAACATTACCGGAAGGTGTGATATTAGATGTGTTTTACGACCGCACCAAAATGGTGAACAGTGCCATACATACAGTAAGAAATAACTTAATGGAAGGCGCGCTCATCGTGATCTTCATTCTTGTAATTTTTCTTGGCAACATGCGGGCAGGATTGATCGTAGCTTCTGTTATTCCGCTTGCTATGCTCTTCGCTATTATAATGATGAACATCTTTGGCGTTTCGGGCAATCTTATGAGCCTGGGTGCTTTGGATTTTGGGTTGATTGTTGATGGCGCGGTAATTATTGTAGAGGCAGTATTGCACAGGTTGTTTCATGGCAGGGCGCTAACTTCATTAAACCGGTTAACGCAATTGCAGTTGGATCATGAAGTGGAGAACGCATCTTCAAGAATGATGACATCCGCGGCCTTTGGTCAAATAATTATTCTCATTGTATACCTGCCTATATTAACGCTCACCGGCATTGAAGGAAAAATGTTTAAACCGATGGCGCAAACTGTTTCTTTCGCGTTGATAGGCGCATTCCTGCTCTCGCTAACCTACATACCAATGATGACGGCATTATGCCTGAATAAAAAGATCAGCCATAAAAAAACCTGGTCTGATAAAATGATGATGCGCATAGAAAAAACATATACCCCTGTATTGAATGCTGCGCTTAAATTTCCCAAGATGGTTGTAGCCGTCGCATTGTTGCTTTTCGTTGTTGCCTTACTGTTAGTATCAAGATTGGGTGGTGAATTTATACCGGAATTAAATGAAGGTGATTTTGCCGTAGATGCAAGATTAATGGCAGGAAGCTCATTAACAGAAACCATCAATGCCACACAAAAAGGAGCAGATATCTTGCAGAAACGTTTTCCGGAAGTGGAAAAAATCGTTACCCGTATTGGCGCAAGTGAAATTCCAACAGACCCGATGCCGATTGAAATGACAGATATTATGATTTCGCTTAAACCGCAAAAAGAATGGACATCTGCCAAAAACTTTGATGAACTGGCCGATAAAATGAGCGCAGCATTGCAGGAAGTGCCTGGCATGACGAGCGGCTTTCAATTTCCTGTGCAGATGCGCTTTAATGAATTGATATCTGGCGCCAAACAGGATATAGTGTGCAAGATATTTGGTGAAAACCTTGACAGCCTTGCTTCTTACGCAGGCAAATTAGGTGAGCTTGCAACAAAGATCAGTGGTGCCAAAGATATTTATGTGGAAGCGATAACCGGTTTACCGCAGATTGTTGTGCGCTACAAACAGGATGCGATGGCGCATTATCAACTTACGGTTGCAGACATCAATCAGTTAATCCGCACCGCATTTGCAGGGGAAAGCGCGGGATTAGTATACGAAGAGGAAAGAAGATATGACATAGCCGTTCGCCTGCAGCATAATGCAAGAAAAGATATAACAGATATACAAGAGTTATTGATACCAACACCCATGGGTACGCAGGTGCCTTTATACCAGGTGGCTGATATTAATATTGAAGAAGGCCCCAACCAGATACAGCGGGAAGATGCAAAGCGAAGAATTATTGTAGGGTTTAATGTAAGAGGCAGGGATGTTGAATCTGTGGTGAACGAGTTGAGTGAAAAAGCAGGAAAGGAGTTGATATTACCTTCCGGCTATTACATAAAATACGGAGGGCAGTTTCAAAATCTTGTTGAGGCAAAACAGCGTTTATACATTACCGTTCCCGCGGCATTATTGCTCATATTAATCATGCTGTATTTTGCATTTGGCTCCGTAAAACATGGCTTACTCATCTTCTCTGCCATTCCGCTGTCTGCTATTGGGGGCATTTTTGCATTATGGATAAGAGGGATGCCTTTCAGCATATCTGCAGGCGTTGGCTTTATCGCGCTTTTCGGTGTTGCCGTATTAAACGGCATTGTATTGATAACGGAATTTAACCGCCTTAAAAAAAGCGGGTTACAGGATATTAAACATATTATTATGCAGGGAACTCACACAAGATTACGCCCGGTATTAATGACAGCCAGCGTAGCGTCTCTCGGCTTTTTGCCAATGGCCATCAGCCAGAGTGCAGGCGCTGAAGTACAACGCCCGCTGGCAACAGTGGTTATCGGCGGATTAATTACTGCCACCATGCTTACGCTGATGGTGTTACCGGTATTATATATGTGGTTTGAAAAAATAAAAAGCAAACCGGATGTTGCAAAAGCAGCATCAATTTTTATTGGATTATTATTATGCGGTAGCACCGCAACCGCACAACAACGTCAATCCATAGACGAAGTATTGAAACGTGCAGAAGAAAATAATCTCAGCCTGCAATCAGCAAAGCGGCAGGCTGATTACTGGAAGCAGTTGCAATCGGGTGTATTTGATCCGCCTAAAACACAAATAGGAGCTGAATATGGCGCCATCAATAGTATGCAGAACGATACGAGATTATTTGCCGGGCAGGCATTTGCTTTGCCGGTTGTGTACCGCAGCCATCGTAATCTTTACTATGCGCAGGAACAATTGCAAAGAAAATATGCAGACCGGAGAAAAGCGGAAATTGAAAAAGAAGTACGCGCTGTTTTCTTCGAGCTGGTAGATATAATAGAGCGAAGGAAATTATTACAGGAATTAGATTCGGTATACAGCCGCTTTGCGCAGGCAGCAACGCTCAGGCTTAACACAGGAGAAAGCAATGTGCTGGAAAAAACTACTGCTGATGCGCAATTGCAGCAATTACAATTACAGATGCAATACACGGAATCAGATATTAAAATGCTGCAGGAACGTTTGCAGGTTTTATTGAACACGAATGATTTGATATTACCGCAATATAATTCACCCAGGATGAGCCTTGCTTCAATGCCAGATACCGGCGCGGTATCATCGCATCCGCAGGTTGCATTTAATTTGCTGGAAGAAAAAGTTGCTGCTGCAAATACCGCTGTTGAAAGCGCCAAACTCAACCCGGAGTTTTCAGTAGCCTACAATAATCAATCTATCATTGGATATCAAAGCCCGGATGGCGTTTCGCAAAAATATTATGACGCGGGGCATCGGTTTCATTTTGTAAATATTACGGTTGATGTGCCTTTGTTTAATAAGGCCGCAAAAGCAAGAGTAAAAGCAGGAAAAGTAAATGAAGACGTTGCCAAAATAAATACAAGGGTTGCGGAACAAAATATCAGGCATGCTATTAACCAGTTACTGGAAGAATATAATAAGCAGCAGAACAGTCTTAACTATTATGAGAAAGCCGGTTTAAAACAAGCCGAGCAAATCATCAGCTCTGCTAACCTGAGCTTTAAAAACGGCGAGATAAGTTACCTGGAGTGGACGATGCTGATGAACAATGCCGTGAATATTGAACTCGGCTATATTGATGCCATCAAACAATACAACCTCACATTAATTGAATTGAATTACTTAACCGTTAAATAAATACAATGCGCACATCACTATATATTTTGCTGGTATTATTTTTTCTTTCCTGTTCGCAGTCAGAGCCTGAAAAAGCAGCAGTACACCACGAAGAAACAGGAAACATAATTACCCTTACAGATGAGCAGGTAAAAAACGCGAATATTGAAACAGCTACTATAAAGACACACATTATAAGCAAAGTATTAAAAGTAAACGGACTGGTAGATGTGCCGCCGCAAAATATTGTTTCTGTAAGTTTTCCTTTGGGAGGATATTTAAAAAGCACCAACCTGTTGCCAGGCATGCACATCAATAAAGGCGAGATTATTGCCACCATGCAGGACCAGTCGCTCATTCAGTTGCAGCAGGATTATCTTGTTGCAAAAGCTAAACTGCAATACCTCGAAAAAGATTTTGAACGCCAGAAAATGCTGAATGAAAACAAAGTGAATGCTGATAAAATATACCAGCAGGCACAGGCGGAATTTGATGCGCAAAAAGTACAGGCAAGAGGTTATGAAGAAAAACTCAGGCTGATAGGCATTAATCCTGATAAACTTTCAGATCAAACATTATCACGCAATGTTCATATCTACTCCCCTATTGATGGTTTTGTATCTAAGGTAAATGTAAACATCGGCAAATATGTAAACCCGTCTGATGTATTGTTTGAACTGATAAACCCTGATGATATACACGCTGCATTAACCGTATTTGAAAAAGACATCAGCAAAGTAAAACCCAAACAAAAAGTGATGGTTACTTTTGTGGATGATCCTTCAGCCCAATACGAATGCGAAGTAATATTGGTTACAAGAAATGTTGATAACGACAGAAGCGCGTTGGTACATTGCCATTTTGAGAAGAAGCCTAAGCAGTTGCTGCCGGGTATGTTTCTGAATGCAGTGATCAATCTTGAAGATATTAAAACCGTGGCAGTTCCGGAAAGCGCTGTGGTGCGATATAACAAACAAAATTTTATTGTAGTACAAACCGCTGATAAAACCTTTCAGCTTACGCCTGTTGAAACAGGCACAATAGCAGCAGGACTGGTTGAATTGATTGATAAAAATAATACATTGGAAGGAAAAACAATCATTACACAAAATGCGTATGCGGCATTATCAAAACTGAAAAATTCACAAGGTAACGACGCGCATTAATTGTATCTATTGTGGTTATATATACCCATCGTGAATAAATTTACCGCCGTATTTTAAATTGCTGCAACTGGCCATGCTATTATAAAACAGGCATGCATTTATATATATAAACTACACCGGCACAAAACCGGTGATGTATGAAACAAAATATAACAGTCAGTACAGTAATCATTTTTATATTACTCACCAAACCAGGTGCAGCGCAAACAGATACGCTTCCCCCACCCTATGCTACAAAATCTTCCATGAACTTCAGCAATGTTATCGGGTGGAAAGAAGGTGAAACACCTGTTGCACCTGAAGGGTTCACTGTAGCCATGTATGCAGATGGCTTGCAGAATCCCCGCTGGATGTATGTGCTTCCCAATGGTGATGTATTGGTAGCAGAAGCCAATACGCCGCATGGTTTTTTCGAAAAGGTAGGCGCTGCTATTATTGGCGCAAACAAATCGAACGACATGCGTAAGAGTGCCAATCGCATCACTTTATTACGTGATACGGATAAGGATGGCAAGCCAGACGTTCGTACAACATTTTTGAAAGATCTTAACCTTCCGTTTGGGATGCTTTTGCTGAAGAATAAATTCTATGTAGCCAATACAGATGGATTGTGGATGTTTCCTTACAAAAAAGGGCAAACAACTATTACTGCGGCAGGTAAAAAAATTATCGACCTGCCGGCAGGTAAAAATAACAGGCACTGGACAAGAAATATTATAACCAACAGAAAAAGAACAAAGATTTATATTGCTATCGGTTCCGGGAGTAATGTTGCGGAAAATGGATTGGAAGAAGAAAAAGACAGGGCAAGGATCTGGGAAATCAATCCTGATGGAAGTGATTTAAAAGTATATGCATCAGGTATAAGAAATCCTGTGGGTATGGATTGGGCGCCCGGCACAAACATGTTATGGGCATCAGTGAATGAGCGTGATGAATTGGGAGATGAGCTTGTGCCTGATTATCTGACATCTGTAAAAGAAGGAGGCTTTTATGGCTGGCCGTTCAGCTATTATGGCCAGCACTACGACCCCAGGATTAAAAAAGAAGAGCAGGACAGCGCTTTGGTGAATAAAGCGATTGTGCCTGATATTGCATTAGGTTCTCATACTGCCTCACTCGGGTTAGTGTTTTATATACATAAAAATTTTCCTGCCAAATACCACGGCGGCGCTTTTGTAGCACAGCATGGATCATGGAACAAGTCAAAGCTGGCGGGTTACCGGGTAGTATTTATCCCTTTTAAAAATGGTTTACCGGCAGGAAAACCGGAAGATTTTCTCACGGGCTTTATTGTTGATCCTGAAAAAAATGAAGTACACGGACGTCCTGTAGACCTGGCTACGTTACCTGATGGCTCCATGTTGCTGACGGATGACACCAGCGACACCTTATGGCGCATCAGTGCGGCTAAATAGCTTTAATTGTGCAACAAAAATCATATAACCTACTGAATAAAGTCATATTTCTGCGCTTAATAAAATCAGAATTTTATACATTATTATTATATCAAATAACATATGAACACAAAAAAAGCAACAACTAACCTCGGTAAAAAAATACGGGCAGTAAAAACAGGTGATGTTACGCCGGGACGCTCGCTGCAAAGCAAAAAAAACAATACCGTGGCTGATCGGAAAACGGCAAAATTCACACAAAATGTTGTGGCATTAAAAGATATCGTAAAAAACAACCCCGATAAAAAAACAGATATTACAAAAAATTTTTTGGAAGGTTTTTCAAAAGAAGATAAAACGGCAATACTGCGCATGCTGATGGATGAAAACGGGGATACGTTAGCAAAAAAAATACACCCGGATGATGAGCTGGTAAAAGACTGGCAGGAAGGGAAATATCCGTATAAGAACTTAATGTCGAGAGGCAGGTATGAAAAATTAAAATACGATCTGCAGGTGGAATTGCTGAAGCTGCAGCATTGGGTTAAAGAGACTGGCAACCGCATAGTTATTTTGTTTGAAGGCCGGGACGCCGCCGGCAAAGGAGGAACCATTAAACGATTTATGGAACATCTTAACCCACGCGGTGCACGTGTGGTTGCTCTTGAAAAACCTACGGAAGAAGAAAAAGGTCAATGGTATTTTCAGCGATATATTAAGCATCTCCCCACCCGCGGAGAAATTGTTTTATTTGACCGGTCATGGTATAACCGGGCCGGGGTTGAGCATGTAATGGGATTTTGCAGTAAAGAAGAATACAATGAGTTTATGCGTGAAGTGCCGGAGTTTGAAAAAAATTTAGTGAGAAGTGGTATTGTTCTTGTAAAATTCTGGTTTTCGGTGAGCAGGGAGCAACAAAGAAAAAGATTTAAAGACAGAGAGAATCATCCGCTTAAGCAATGGAAATTATCACCTATTGACCGTGCTTCTCTCGACAAATGGGATGAATATACCGCCTCAAAGGAAAAAATATTTTTTCACACAGATACTTCAGATGCGCCGTGGATAGTAGTAAAATCTGATTGCAAAAAACGGGCAAGGCTAAATGCCATGCGCTATATTCTGCTAAACGTACCGTATGCAAATAAAGATAATCACACCATAGGCAAGCTTGATCCGCTGATCGTGGGCAGATCAAATGTGATTTATGAAAAGGGCGAAAAATATTTGCTTAACAGCGAAGAATTAAACAATGGACAATAAGTAGGTGCAGATATGCTATGCCGATTACTATAAATAATATTATGGCCGGCATTGCAACAATCAGGAGAAAAATTATTCTTTTAAAAAATCCATCTTTATCGATAGTTACATCAAAATCCTTTACCGGCAAAACCCGCCCCTGTTGCTGCTTTTTTATGCTTCAAACTAAGTGGATATAGTGATGCCGTTGAGATAACATGAATTCATAAATAAGCTAAACCATTTTCAACGGACAGCATTACCGTTTTTTTTGCTGATGTATGTCATCACTCATTCTTCCTGCTGATTTACATCATAACCTTTTATTGTATTACTGCGGAGTTTTGTTATACAAAACTTACACTATAATGAAATACGCAAATGTTGTTTCCCATTGCGGAACTGAACATGGAGAATGGTTAAAGGAGTTATCTTTTTACAAAGAAGCGCTTCAGTCAACAAAAAAGAGATTAGAAGAAGTTGCTTCAAAAAATACAGCTACAGAAGTAATGAAAGCTGTGGAGCATTTCCAAAACCAATTAATTATTCAGCAAAACAATATAGCGGAGCTTGCTCATAATGTGCATGAACATGAGAGGCATGTGTCTAAAGAGACTCAGTTGCACGCAGGTAAAATTGATGAAGTTTTGCAAGCTGAGCACCAGGACCTGGAGGAAGAAATAACCCTCATTAAAAAAATAATTAAGGAGTTAAGAGCGGAGTTCAACAAATTTGCAAGTAAGTGGATGTGATATGCTAATCTCCGAAAATCAGCCATTAATCTTCAGAGATTAATCATGCCCTTAGAAAACGCCTTTTTGTACTCATTAACCCACAAAAAATCCCCTCGTATAATAGCGAGGGGATTTAAGTAATGTAACAGAAAAGAAATTATTTCTTAGCGTATTTTTTGTTGAATTTATCAATACGTCCTGCTGTATCAACCAATACTTTCTGACCGGTAAAGAACGGGTGAGAAGTATTTGAAATTTCTAATTTAATAAGCGGATACTCATTTCCGTCTTCCCATTTAATGGTTTCTTTAGAACTCGCGGTAGAGCGGGTTAAAAAGGTATAACCGTTACTCATGTCTTTAAAAACTACGAACTTGTAACTTTGTGGATGGATACCTTGTTTCATGATTATCAATATTTTAAGGTTGCACGGATTTTGCCGTACTGTTAAAAAGAGGTGCAAAGGTAATGGGTGTGTATTTAAAATGCAAATTATGTTTAAAATACGAATAATACTAACAAGGCTATGCGTAATACCAGCATCAGGACATTCGGAATAACAACTTTCATTGATTTTATTTCATACGACACAAATACTTTTATCTTTTCTTCGCTTTCTTCCCTGCCCTCAAATTCAACACTTCCACAAAAACTGAAAAAGCCATTGCAAAGTATATATAACCTTTAGGAATATGCTGTTCCAGTCCTTCCGCTATAAGCGAAACGCCTATCAGCAACAAAAACGACAGTGCCAGCATTTTTACTGTTGGATGCGTGTTTACAAACCTGCTTATCGCTTCTGAAGAAGCCAGCATAATAAGTACAGCTATTACTACGGCAGCTACCATTATTTCAATATGCTCTGCCATACCAACCGCTGTAATTACTGAGTCAAGCGAGAAAACAATATCCAGCAACATAATCTCTATCACCACTTTGCTGAACGATAATGGCTTGCGTGATTTTAATGTTTCTACTTCATTTCCTTCCAGCTTTTCATGAATTTCCGTGGTGCTTTTATATATCAAAAACAAACCTCCTGCTATAAGAATAATATCCCTGCCGGAAATAGCCAGTTTTTCATGCCATTCGCCTTCGTGTATGCCTACCCATTCGCCAATATTAAACAAGGGCGAAACAAGGGTCATAATCCAGCTTATAGAAAGTAAAAGCAATATCCTTGTAATCATAGCCAGGCTTAACCCCCAGCGCCGGGCCCGCCTCTGTTGGCTTACCGGTAATTTTCCGGAAAGAATGGAAATAAAAACCATATTATCTATTCCCAAAACAATTTCCAGCACCGTAAGTGTAAACAAAGAAATCCAGGCTTCCGGACTTGTTATCCATTCCATATCATAAAAGTATAAAAGGTCAACAATCAGGCAGCATTCGTAGCAAAATCAATAATACCAGTATCCTTCCGGAAACTACACATTTAAAATTTGTGGCAATCTGATTTGTTTAAGCTGAAACAAAAACTCTTCCAATCCTGCTTTTTTCCGCTCATCCATTACATAATTTATGTTATGCTTGTAATATTGGTTCAAATCAAAGAGTTTATATGCAGTTTGGGCAACCACTTCATCAATATGTTGTAAACCCAAAGCATTTGCATTATTAAATGCAGTTACAAATGTTTCCGGCAATGCTTTGTTTGCAATCCATGCGGCAAAAACAAAACCTAATCCCGTATAATCTTTCCACGCTTCACCCAAATCATATATATAAGTAGACTGCCTGCGCTGCTCAAAGGCCCGGTCGCCTATTACCAAACCGGCAGTAGTGCCGGTTATCCTGTGCCGGTACTCCTCTCCTTTTGCATCTTCAAATTCAGGTTCAATTTTCCAATATCGTTTCAGCAAAATTTTAGCAAGCATAACCGAAGTGCGGGAGTGATAGTCGAGCAATACTTTTTGTATACGCTCAATCGGCACTTCACTAAAAAGGCAAACCGTAGCCACAGGCCCGTCACAACCAATACAATAATCAGAAACAATATGATGCTCCTTTAAATAAGGAATGATAGCAACCGGCACAATGCCGGCATCAACTTCATCTTCTACCAGCATTTGCGCCAGCCTGGCAGGATAAGTTTCCACTATTTCAATATCATTAATAACAGGCGAATGTTGTATACCGTACAACAAAGGTTTTACATTCAGGTAATTGATTACTCCAAGGCGAATTTTTCTTTGCATTATCTCTACAGTTTATACAGGCAAATGTATGTTACGTGTGTTCCAAATTTTCGCGTCATTTTCCCCCTCGCCGCTCCGCGGAGAGGGAACAAAGCCTGCCTGCCGATATGCAGGGGATGAGGGAAAATAAAATATGAAGGAAAAAATTTGCAATACACCTGTTACGCACACCCCTACCTTTTAATTCAACTTTTTCGTGTAGGTTTGCCCGCAAAAGTAGGGCAACCGTTTTATTATTATTCAATATTTATTGTATGGATTTATCAGCGCTTACAGCTATTTCACCCATTGATGGAAGATATCGCAGCCAGGTTCAGCATTTAGATCAGTATTTTTCGGAATATGCATTGATACGCTACCGTATATTGATTGAGATTGAATATTTTATAGCGCTTGCCGATAAGAAATTCTTTAAACTCACCGCAGCACAAGCCAAATTGCTGAAAGCAATATATACTGATTTTACTCCTGAAAAAGCCGCCGAAATAAAACAGATTGAAAAAACTACCAATCACGATGTAAAGGCAGTAGAGTATTATATTAAAAAAGAGCTTGACGCGCTTAATCTTTCCAATATAAAAGAATGGGTGCATTTTGGATTAACATCGCAGGATATCAACAATACTTCTATTCCACTTCTCTGGAAAGAGTCGCTGGAAAATGAGTATTACCCCGCTATAGCCAACCTTATACTGCAATTAAAAAAATTAGCAGGCAACTGGAAAGATATTCCGATGCTGGCGCGTACACACGGTCAGCCGGCTTCGCCTACCCGTTTGGGTAAGGAAATAATGGTATTTGCAGAAAGGCTCGACCAGCAGTTGCAGTTATTGCAAACCGTTCCCTATTCCTGCAAATTCGGCGGCGCAACGGGTAACTTTAATGCGCATCATGTTGCTTATCCCAAAACAGACTGGATAGCATTCGCCAATAATTTCTGTAACAATATACTGGGCCTGCAACGCCAGCAGTTCACTACACAGATTGAGCATTATGATAATCTTGCCGCTCATTTTGACGGCATAAAAAGAATAAATAATATACTGATAGATTTTTGTCGTGATATATGGACCTATGTTTCTATGGAATACTTTAAGCAGAAAGTAAAGAAAGGAGAAGTGGGCTCATCGGCCATGCCGCATAAAGTAAACCCCATTGATTTTGAAAACGCCGAAGGCAACTTTGGTATTGCCAATGCGCTGCTTGAGCATCTCTCAGCCAAATTACCAATTTCAAGATTGCAGCGTGATCTTACCGATTCAACTGTATTGAGAAATATAGGCGTGCCGTTTGCGCATACTATACTTGCATTGAAATCAATAGATAAAGGGATTGGAAAGCTGTTATTAAATGAGGCACAAATAAAAGAAGACCTTGAAAACAACTGGGCGGTTGTAGCAGAAGCTATTCAAACCATTTTGAGAAGAGAAAACTATCCCAATCCATACGAAGCACTAAAAGAACTGACCCGGGGCGCTGAAGGCATCAATCAAAAAACAATGCACAAATTTATTGATACGCTGGATGTGCCTGCTTCATTGAAGAAAACACTGAAAGCCATCACACCGCATAACTATACGGGCATTAATAACCGGTATTGATTTTTTGTACCTGGCTACATTCTCCTGTTCAGCTCAGGTTGCCACGCCAGGTAATTTCCAACATTGGCGCAAGGGTGATATAAGAACACATGCAGGCAATATTATTCTCAGCAAAAGCACAGACCAGGCAATATATTATTCTGTTCAAAGGCTGTTCTTTATTTAATCTCCCTGTATTCTATCTGTGCTGAAAGCACACCAAATTGATCTGTCTCAATAAGCGTAACCGGGTATCCGGCATCGTTATAAGCATAAGAATAAGTTGTTTTTTCTGTAACAGTCTGTCCTTCGCTATTTTTATATGTTATGGCCGTTTCTGTAAGATTATTAATATTAAAATTTGCAATGTTAGTAGACAGAAAACCATCAAAGAAAAACGGGGCATTTACAGAAGAAAATATCCCCTTTTTATCATCATACTTAAACTGGAAGTTCAAATCAGCGCTTTCTTTATACCACATTGTATTCAGCCGGCCTTTTTCATCCCAGCCCAGTTCTTCAAAAACAGTTTCATCTTCCAACAGTCCTTTATACAATTGCCCCTTTTCATTATACAGGTATTTTCGGGTTGTTGTTATGGGTGTGCCATCCCCGGTGTCAAAGTAAGTATATGTTTCCGTTACAGTATTATTTACTTTATCGCTATACGTAGATTTTTCGTACAGTTTTTCCGGGTAAAGTGAATATGATTCAAGAGAGACCGGTTGATGATTCTTATAAGTATAAACAGTTTTACTTGACCCGCCTGCATCCAGGTACCATTCTTCAATAAGATGATTCCCGGCATCATATACCAGGGAATCGTAGTACACTTCTCCATTATTCTCCATAGTAAACCTTACAGGAATTAGTTTTTTTGATGAATCTGTAACAGGATCAGGGTCCGGGTCTGGTACAACAGGATCCGGTTCGTCTAAAGTTTTCTGGCAGGAAGAGAGTAGAACAAATGACAATAAAAGCATTAAGGGTTTAAAGGTTAAATATTTCATACTTACATCATTAAGATACGGTAATCAATATACAAATATTACAGTTTCAGGTCAATAAATAGGGTGTATTCAAAATTGTCGCTCTGAATCCAAGGTTGTTAACCTTTGGGGTAAGCCTATAGTCTATGCAAAATAAAATTTTTCCCATTCACAAAAAATAATTGTTCGGTAAAGCTGTCAATATTAAAATCTGCCGGAAGCTTTACCAGGTCTTTATTTGCACGGGCATAAGCCATAAAGTTTTTCCTGAAAGCGGTTTTCAGCGTATTGATATCCGTTACAGTCATACAGCATCGTACCGGGTTGATCAATCCGTCAAAATCAGAACCGATACAAATTTGTGTTAACGCCTGTTGCACATCATAATCTCCGGCATGCTGCACAACTTTTATAAAATGCAATACATGCGACATAAAATGACAAAGATGATAGTCAGCCAGTGCAGGGTTCACCTCCCCTCCTTCCAGTACTTCCTGCATGGTAATGCAATTAAAATCATTCACCCTGGTACCGATTTTTCTTTTTGTAAGGTATACATCCTTTTCAGCATTGGATATGTATTCTTCTTCAAAAGCAAAATCGTTCATAGCAGCAGGGCGGCTGTCACCCTCCGTATATCCTAAAATCCGCTTGTCAAGGTTCAATCCTATCATACCTCCTGAACGTATAATTGTCATTATATCTTCGTCATAAAGATTAATGCTGCTGGGGTTAAATGCAGTCATCAAACCATTGAGCGTATTATACATTTTAGGTTTGGCCCAAAGTATATAGCTATAATTTTTTCCTCATTGCTTATTAAAGTCCATCATGTAATCCGGAATATCTTTATACGATAATCCTGTAAACCCGGCATGTGTACAGATCAATGGCTGATTAACCGGTAAAAAATCAGGCCGGTTCCTGATATCCTCTGTCAGCATTCTGCGTGATGCCAGGCTCAGGTGTTTTACATCTACCATAATTCCTCTTTCATAACAGTGCCGGATAATCGCTAATCCATCCGCTGAAATACGGTTGTGCGTGGGCCTGAAATCTTCGTTGGCAATAAACTGTATACCATAGGCATGATTGCAAAAAGGGTATTGCTCAAGATGTGTTATGTTAACGGAAACAAGCGGATATTTATCTGCTATTTCATCCATGTTCCTTATGATCTCGTCTTTTGATATTTTATTCTTATCCAGTGTTGATGATAAGGAATGGCATCCCTCCACGCTGAATATCACATATATGGAAGAGCTGTCTGCAGGATCATAAGGCGTTTGCTTTGAAAGTATTTTTACTTTTTTATCAGTGATCCCGAATCTTTCCGCATTTAATAACACTTTCAAATCCTCCTGCACGAGGTCAGGGTAAGGCTTAAACGTTTCATCATTAATTTTCTTCAGCCGTACGGGGTTGAGATACGTTTGAAGCGTGCCTTCCGCCTGCTTTAAAATAAGCTTGTTGTTGGTCATGCCCCGTTCAGGAACAAATATGGCAACACAAATAATATCGGGCCCGTCTGAGCTTAACTGAACCAGGTTAGACTGAGAGCCCAGTATATACGCGAACTCCGTACACCAGCGAAGCAGCCAATGGATTTTCGTTACATCAATATCAACCCACGGGCTTGTTTTAGCATCCTCCTCGGAAAACATACATTTCAAGGTAGGATGCATATGAAAATCAAATAGTGGCATAACCCATTATTTTAAATGAATAAATACAGGTTTACCAAAAGAATGGAGTAAATAATTGCAGATTAAAAGCCGATAGCTGTACGGAGATATGATCCTATTTGCTTACAAGATAAAAATAATGATACGAATTTGCAAGCAACCGTGAAAACAGTTTTCCCAAAAAAATCATCACTTTATCGCATGCACTATTGCAGCATTAAAAAACATTGTTTATATTTGATATCATTTTGATATCATTTTGATATCATTTTAAATAAAAAATATGGAAAAGATTATACGTCCCGTTTCAGGATAT
>JADLCD010000001.1 GCA_020847395.1 Chitinophagaceae bacterium | reverse complement strand
TTTGTACAAAAGAATCCGCAAATAATACCAGGCTATCCGGTGCAACTGCATTGATATCTTTCAACGATACCATTACCACCAGTTTATCCATAAATTTTGAATGCTGAAAAACTTCATTCAGCTTTTCAACCTTAGGATCTTTAGGAAGTATTCTTGAAATGTCTTCTTCAAATTTTAGTTTACTTGCAAAAAAAGCTGAGAGTAAGATAAATGCAGTAAAGCAGCTATACAGCAACCACTTTCTTTGCCTGAAAAATGAATATATATTCGAAAAAAATTGTTGCATCAGGATTGACATTAAACTACGGTACCCGCTTTTTTCTTAAACACCCCCAGTAATATCCATGTAATTATACCACTTACAATAGCTGCTATAAAAGCCAGCGTAATGCTTCCATATATATATTGCTGAAAATTATTTTTTACAGATTCGAAACTTAAATCGCGGCTAAATAATAAACTACCGCCACCATTTTCCATCCAGATGGCGCCGGTTTTATAACTAAAAAAAACTATCAGCGGTATCATAGGAGGTATACTGATGTTTGCTGCAATTATAACCAGTGCTTTATTTAAGCGTAATAGTATGGCAAGAAAAATGGCAGTCACCAACTGAAACCCCCATATCGGCACAATGCCCATAAATATGCCCAACGCAATAGATAGCGCTTTTATATAGTCAGGCTCATTTACATTAATAAGATGGTCGCGGATAAATGCTTCCCGGCTTTCTTTACGAAATAGTGAGCTGATAAAATTCCTGGGCTTAATGTATAAAAATGCAATCAACACAAGTATAGTGTTCAAAACACCAATCCTGAAAAAATCTTTAAATGGCCTGAAGTGTGTGATTCGTTCTCCTTTAGGCGCATAATATACAGATACCGGCACAGAAGTAATATCTAAACCTTTCCATACTGCTCTTACCAGCACTTCAATTTCAAATTCATATTTGCGGGTAAAAAATTGGGTATTTTTAAAATATTGAATGGGGTATAAACGATAACCGGATTGCGTATCAGGCATGCTAATTCCTGTTTCTACCTTAAACCAAAAATTTGAAAACCGGTTACCGAAAGTGTTTTTTCCGGGCATGTTTTTCTGGTTAAGATTTCTTGAGCCTATTATAATCGCAGCAGGAAATGCTTTCTGTTTTTCAATAAACGCAGGAATATCTTTAGCAAAATGCTGCCCGTCTGAATCGATTGTAATGGCGTACTCATATCCAAGCGTTATTGCTTTTTCAAAACCTCTGCGCAACGCCCAGCCTTTGCCTACATTTTTTGAATAGCCAATATATGTTATAAAGGGAAAAGATGTGATGAGAGATTCCGTTTTATCAGTAGAACCGTCATTTACAACGATGATATTTTTTGTGTACCCGGCTACATCAGTAATAACCGCAGGCAATGTACCGGCATTATTATAGGTTGGAATAATAACACAGCATCGCCGCTCAGTGAATGTTTCCCGTAGAATATCGTTCTCGTTCATCTGTTTTTAGTGCCGGCAAAGATAATTAAATAAAGAGCAAAAGCCTTACTTGCCACGCCCTTAAGGGCGTGGCAAGTAAGGGGATGCTGTTATTTTATTTACTCCCCAACACATACCTCACTGATATTCCAAAATTTGTTGCGAAAAAAGAATCCTGGAAATCAGGTTTTGCAAAGAAAATAGCCGGGCGATAGTCTGCTGAAAGGTTAAGAGGAATGCCTGAAAATTTATAATCTATACCACCGGTAGGAAAAAACCCAAAACCAAGACCCCTGTAACCACCATTTTTATCGCTGAAAGAATTATACATGGTTAAGCCACCACCCACATACCAGTTCAAACCCTCAACCGGTATGGCAAAATGGTGCTGATAAGCAGCAGAAGCGGCAAAAGTAAATGGATTATGATCACCATAAGTTTTTCGGCCAAGGCCTGCATCAACCTCAATGGCACCGGCGCTTGTTACAAAAGTTTTATAAGAAAAAGAGAAAAAATCATAATAACTGGCGGGTGCTATTCTGGCGCCAAGTGCATTTTTATATGTTACCTGTGCCATGCCGCCTATACTAATAAAAGCAGCAATTAAGGTTAGTGCAAAAATTCTTTTGAGCATAAGAAATTTAATTTGTGCATCAAAGATACGGCATGAAAACTGCACTTATATAAAGAAGTGATATCAGGGGCAATTTTTGCCCATGTTTAACAATCAGCCAACCAAACTTACATTCCATTACAAACCGAAGCAACTGTTGGCAATGATTATTCTTTTATATTTGAAAATTATATTCTTATGAAAAGTATTATAGCCACAATTTTTTTAGGCATATCCTGTTTTTTTTCCCAGGCTCAGTCTTCCTCAAAAATTGACCGGGCTAATTATTATAAGGCAATAGCATCAGAAAATCTCGAAAATATTAATAAGCAGATTGAACTTGTAAACAATAGCGGCGAAAAAAATAAAGACGCTTTTGAAGGCGCGCTAATGATGAAAAAAGCAGGATTGCTGAAAGGCCCTCCCAATAAATTAAAAGAATTTAAAGCTGGAAGACAAAAGCTGGAAGATGTGCTGAGTACAAATAAAGACAATGCAGAGTTAAGATTTCTCCGCCTCATCATCCAGGAAAATGCACCCAAAATTTTGGGCTACCATAAAGAGTTAGAAGAAGACCATAAATATATTGTGGCGAATTTTAAAACGCTACCCGAAGCTACACAACAAGCTATCAGGGATTATAGTAAATCGTCAAAAGCATTATCACCATCAGATTTTTAACCCAGGAAAGAATGAGCAAAAAAGTTTTAGCCGTATATTTTACCCAATCCGGACAATTAGAGCAAATCATAGATCAGTTTACCAAACCACTCAGCGAGTCTGGAGATATTACCGTTGAAAAAGTACGCATTGATACCGTAGAAAAATTTCCTTTTCCCTGGACTACTCCAACTTTTTTTGATGCCATGCCTGAAAGTGTTGATGGTGTTCCCACAGCATTGGAAAAATTTTCTTTTAAAGAATCCGTGTATGATTTAATTATTTTCGGCTATCAGCCCTGGTTTCTTTCTCCAAGCATACCAATGAGCTCACTGGTTCAGCATCCCGGTTTTATTGCTGTTGCAAAGAATACACCATTGGTAACCATTAGCGGCTGCCGCAATATGTGGATAAATGCGCAGGAAAAATTAAAGCGGCATTTTAAAAATGCAGGCACACAACTTAAAGGAAATATTGCTTTGGTTGATAAGCATAATAACTATGCAAGTCTTGTTACCATTTTTTACTGGATGCTTACCGGTAAAAAAGATCGCAAGTGGGGAATTTTTCCAAGACCCGGTGTTTCGGATGAAGACATAGCAGATACTTCTGTATTTGGAGAAACGGTAAAAAAACATCTTCTTACAAATGATTGGGATGGTTTACAACCGGCGCTGGTACAGCAAAAAGGAGTGGATGTAAAATATTCGCTCATGTTTATTGAACGTAAAGCCGGAAAAATTTTTAAAATCTGGTCCAAAATTATAAATGGTAAGAAAAACCGGTCGGCCTGGCTTGTTGGATTCAAATATTATCTTTTAATTGCTCTTTGTGTAGCCGCGCCAATTATATTAACGGTTGATGCTATATTCTTTAAACCTTTCCTGGGCAAACGCATAAAAAAACAAAAAGCATATTATGAAGGAGTAGCCCTGGAATGATAAGGAGATACCCATATTTTAAAAGCAAAATCAAAGGGCTAATCCATTAAATTTGCGGCACTGTAGGTAATAAGATATTATTTTATTTTTGAATTACTTTAAATGTTAAGATGGCATTAAACGAAGTATATATCACAAGAACGGCTTCATTTTTTCCGAATAACCCTGTTTCTAACGATGAAATGGAAGACTATCTCGGGTATATTAATGGAAAACCTTCAAAATCGAGAAGAATAGTTTTACGCAATAATGCAATTACTAACCGCTATTATGCCCTGGAAAAAGGTGGCAAGCCCACGCATACCAATGCACAGCTTACCGCGCTTGCCGTAAAAGAATTATTTAAAACCGACCCGGAAGCATTAAAACATATTGATTTATTGTCTTGCGGCACATCATCGCCCGATCAAATGATGCCTTCACATGGCTGTATGGTGCATGGCTGGTTGCCTGAAATGGGTTCAATTGAAGTAGTATCGCCAAGTGGTGTTTGTTGCGCGGGTATGCATGCGTTGAAATATGCGTATATGGCGGTAAAAATTGGGGATGCTGAAAATGCTGTGGCAACAGGTTCCGAGCGTTTTTCCGCTTCACTGGTTGCGCACCAGTTTGAAGATGAAATACACAAACTGGAAGCGCTGGAAGAAAATCCCTATATCAGTTTTGATAAGGAGTTTTTAAGATGGATGCTTTCTGATGGCGCGGCTGCTTTTTTATTAACCAATAAAAAAAATAAAGAAGGTTTAAGTCTGAAAGTTGAATGGCTGGAAGGCATATCATATGCTGACCATATGGAATCATGCATGTATATGGGCGCGGAGAAACAGGCAGATGGTACATTAAAAAGTTATCTTGAATTCGACCATCATGAAATGAATGATAAATCAGTACTAAGCATTAAGCAGGATGTAAAACTGCTGAGCGAAAATATTGTTCCTTATGGCGGCAAAATGCTGAAGCGTTTGTTTGATACCAAAGGCATTACGCCGGATGACATAACGTATTATATGCCCCACATGTCGAGCAACTTTTTTAAAGATAAAATATACCAGGAGCATGTGAAAAATGGCATTGAAATACCTTATGAAAAATGGTTTGTAAACCTGAGCAGTGTTGGTAATGTTGGCGCGGCTTCCATTTATTTTATGGTTGATGAATTGTTTCATAGCGGCAAGCTGAAAGAAGGCGATAAGCTGCTTATGCTTGTTCCGGAAAGCTCCAGGTTTTCTTATATGTATGGTTTATTAACGGTATGCTAGGGAAGGGTAAGAGGGAAGATGGTAAGATCGTAAGATGGTAAGATCGTAAGATGGTAAGAAGTAAAACTTCGATAGCTCATAGCCGAAAGCCGAAAGCTGATAGCCAAATACAACACATATGAAAAAAGATGAAATTCCGCAAGACCCCGGTGCGCTGGGCAGAATAGCTAAGGAAGTGTCTTATGTTGTAGATGAAAATGGTAACTATACAACTGGTTTAAGTACCGGTTGGGAAATAAAAATGAAAGCGCTTGATGTAGCCTGGAATGATGTGGAGAAAAGAATAACGGAAGCCAAACAAAAAGTGCTGAATGGGGAAGCAAGCCCGTTATTGTATTATATGGAATTGAAGCTGATGGATATTGAAATTGTATCCGGGTATACAGGTTTCTGGAAATGGCAGGTAAAAAAACATTTGAAACCGGAAGTATTCAAAAAATTATCTGACAGTAAGTTAAATAAATATGCAAGGGTTTTTGAAATAACTGTAGCAGAGCTTCAGCAAATATCTTAATAAAGGCCTGATTCAAATTAAATATACAAATTAATGCAATTGGATTTTAACCACATTCAGGCTGCCCATTGTGAAAATGGTGTTACCACAAGTTTACTGCGTCATACCGGCGTTCAACAAATAACCGAGCCTTTGGCTTTTGGCATAGGCTCAGGATTGTTCTTTATATATATTCCTTTTTTAAAAGTAAACAACGGACCGGCTATATCATTCCGAACCATGCCGGGCATGATATTTAAAAGAACATGCAATTCTTTGGATATTCCTGTTTTCAGAAAAAAATTTTCCTCTCCGCAAAAAGCACAGCAGGAATTAGATGAGCGGTTAAAAGCAGGCCAGCCCGCTGCATGCCAGGTAGGTGTATATTATCTTACTTATTTTCCTAAAGAGTATCGTTTTCATTTTAATGCACACAACTTAATTGTTGTTGGTAAAGAAGGCGATAACTATATTATCAGCGACCCAATAATGGAAACCCTGGTAACGATGAGCAGCTATGAACTGGAGCGGGTACGCTTTGCCAAAGGCCCTTTAGCGCCACGCGGACAACTATATTTTCCCAGGGAAAATCGCATGGTTACAGATGAGCAGATAAAAAAAGCTATCGTTACAGGTATTAAAAGAAATGTACGCGATATGCTGCGCATTCCTGGTAGTATAGCCGGTATAAAAGGCATTCGTTACACTGCAAAAAAAATAAAAGGCTGGAAGAATAAACTCGGTCCCGAAAAGTCAAGAAGCTACCTGGCACAATTAGTAAGAATGCAGGAGGAGATAGGAACAGGTGGTGGTGGTTTTCGTTTTATTTACGGCGCTTTTCTGCAACAGGCGCATGCATATCATCCCATTGATGAATTGATGGATATTTCAAAGCAATTTACCAACACAGGAGACTTGTGGAGAAATGCCGCTGTGCAGGCTTCGGGTATTTATAAAGGCAGGCTCACCGCGCAAGCTGATTATGATTTAATGGGTGATTACCTGCTCAATATTGCTGACCTTGAAAAAAAGGCTTTCGAAGATTTATCGGCGGCGGTTAAAAAGATGAAGTAAACAGAATTTGTACATTAATGACAAATGCCGTTCACATAAAAAATCTTGATTTCAGCTACAAAGGCAGCAGCCAAAAACTCATCAACAACCTCAGCTTACACATACAAAAAGGAGATCGCTTTGGAATTTTCGGACCTAATGGCGCGGGCAAAACCACATTAATGAACCTGGTGACAGGACTCCTGCCCTATTCCTCCGGCTCTATACAATTACTGGGCAATGAAATAAAAAGCAACCGCAATAAAATAAAAAAATTTTTTGGTTTTGTGCCTCAGGATTTTTCTTTCTACCAGGAATTAAGTCCCGCAGAAAATATGGAATTTTTTGGTGCATGGGCAGGGTTAAACAAACAGCAGATACAGCAAAGAATTGATGAGCTGCTTACCATATTATCGCTTACCCATGTACGTAATACACCTGTTAAAAATTTTTCAGGCGGTATGAAAAGAAGAGTAAACCTTGCTATAGCAGTAATGCATGAACCGGAAATTTTATTTTTAGATGAACCAACTGTTGGTGTTGATGTGCAAACGCGTTACGCCATTATTGGCTACCTGAAATCGCTGAATGAAAAAGGTACAACACTGGTATATACCTCGCATCATTTAAAGGAGGCCGAAGATTTGTGTAATACCGTTGCTATGATTGATGAAGGAAATATCATTGTTCACGATAGTTTGAAAAATTTATTAAAAGATTACAAGCAGGATGGACTTGAGGGGTTGTTTTTAAATCTTACGGGAAGGGCGTATAGGGATTAGGAATTTGAAAATTTGAAAATTTGAAAATTTGAAAATGTGGAAATGTGAGAATGTGGAAATGTGGAAATGTGAGAATGTGGAAATGGTGGAACCCTGACTACCGGCAGGCAGGCACAAAGGCACGATAACACAAAACTCCACAAAGTAACTTTACAATAAATAAAAATTGAAAATTAATAAGGATTTATAAAAAGCAGGAGCTGCTGATGGCTCATAGCTCATAGCTCACCGCTGATCATGTTTAAGCTCTGGTCTACCATACAAAAAGATTTTCGCATACTCACGAGAGACAAAGTGGGGCTTACCCTTATGTTCCTCATGCCTGTAGTATTGGCAATTGTAATTGCATCGGTACAAAACAGCACATTTGAGCTGGTGAATGAAAACAAAATTCCATTGTTGATTTATAACAAAGACAAAAAAGTTGTTTCACTTGAACTGGAAAAAGCGCTGGATAAAGTAGGCATGTTCAACATCAGCAAAATTAATACGTTAAAAGATGGCGATGATATAAAAAACCATATCAATACAAAAGATGCGTTGGTTGCTGTTGTTATTCCTGAAAATTATTCTGATGAAGTATTGCGCAAAGCAAAAAACGTTTCCCGCAAAGCATTAAAAGACCTGGATATACCTAAGGATTCCGTAGCATCCGTTGCAGATACTTCTATGAACATTATACTGTATTATCATCCTGTTTTGCAGCAATCTTTTCGCAAAAGCATAGATGGCGGATTGCAAAGCGCTTTACAGGTTGTGCAAAGCAAATACATTGTACAAAGTCTGTACAAGTATATTAATGATGAAAATATTCCTGATAGTCTGGAAAATCAAATCATCAGTAACCAAACGCCTGTGCAGCAGATAGCGGTATCAAAAGGCGGTACGCATGGTATACCAAACGCAACGCAGCATAACGTTCCGGCATGGACCATATTCGCCATGTTTTTTATTGTGATATCACTCGGCAGCAGTGTTGTAAGAGAAAAACTTAGCGGCAGCATTATCCGCCTGCGCACGTTACCAACACATTTTGGGATATCTATAATTTCAAAAGAGATCACTTATATAACAGTTACCATTTTGCAGGCAATCGTAATATTTTCTATTGGCAAATGGTTATTCCCCAAAATGGGGTTACCGGCATTAAATATTCCGCATGATGTTGGCGCGTTATTTTTAGTAACGCTCATATGTGGTTGGTGTGCCGCCAGCTTTGCCATTTGCATCGGCGTATTTGCCAACACACAGGAGCAGGCAAACGGGTTTGGCGCGGTTTCCATTGTGTTGCTGGCGGCTGTTGGCGGCTTATTAGTGCCCTCATTTGCTATGCCATCTTCTTTCCAGTTTATCATGCGGCTTTCGCCATTGCACTGGTGCCTTGAAGCCTATTACGGGCTTTTCCTGGAAGAAGGAAATTTGAAAGATATTTTTACTAATATTATACCTTTACTCATCATTACTATATTGCTGCAGTTTCTGGCGTGGTATGGTTTGAAAAGAAAAAATTTAATTTGATATGGAAACAATGGACAAAGAACAGTTGAAACAAAAGTTGAAGGAGCAGATCATTCAGTTTCTTAACCTTACCGATAAAAAGCCGGAAGATATTAAAGATGATGAACCGCTTTTCGGCGAGGGCTTAGGGTTGGATTCCATTGATTCTATTGAGTTAATTGTTTTGCTTTCCAGGGAATATGGCATTAATATCCAGGACCCTAAAGAAGGCAGAAAAGTTTTGGTTGACATCAACACTATGGCAGATTATATTCAGCAACACCGCACAAAATAAATTTCCGGTATTGAGCAGGATTGTTGTAACAGGTATTGGTATCATCAGCGCAATCGGCAATAATGCTGAAGAAAACAGAAGTGCTTTGATAAATGGCATCAGCGGTATTTCCAACCTTGAATTTTGTGAAACGAAATACGCAGGGCTTCGCCCTTGCGGTGAAATAAAGAAAACTACACAGCAACTTAAGGATATACTCAATGCGCATGAAGCCGGCGTAACCCGCAGCTCACTGTTAGGGCTACACGCTTTTATGGAAGCATGTGCAGATTCAAATCTTACCCCAAAACAAATTGCAGCTACGGATACCGCTTTAATTGGCGGAAGCACCGTTGGCGGTATGTGTGTTACGGATGAATTATACCATGATGCCAACTCCGATGAAGAAGGTTCTGAATACCTGGCATCATACGATTGCGCGTCGGTTAACCTCTATTTGCAACAGCGCTATGGAATGGCGGGAATCATCAACACCATTAATACCGCCTGCTCCTCCTCTGCCAATGCTATTATATATGGTGCAAGACTGCTGAAAAACGGTTTGGCAAAAAGAGTAATTGCCGGGGGAACGGATAGTCTTGCTAAGTTTACGATTAATGGGTTTAATGCGCTGCATATATTATCGCCCGAAAAATGTGCTCCTTTTGATAAAGACAGGAAAGGCTTAAACCTTGGAGAAGGCGCTGCATTTTTGATATTGGAAAAAGAAGAAGATGCAATAGGTAAAAAAGTATATGCAGTATTATCCGGCTATGGCAACAGTAATGATGCCTATCATCCGTCATCATTATCAGATGCGGGAGACGGACCTTACCTGTCTATGCAAAGCGCATTACAAACCGCGGGTTTATCTGCAAGTGATATCAGCTATATAAATGCACACGGCACCGCCACAGAAAATAATGACGCGGTAGAAAGCACTGCTATGCTGAGGTTATTTACCTCTCCCCCACCCTTTACTTCTACCAAAGGCAATACCGGGCATACCCTTGGCGCTGCCGGTGCTATTGAATCGGTATTCAGTATCTTCAATCTATATTACCAGGAAATATATCCGGCACTCAATTTTAATAATCCGATAGAGGCAACAGGTTTGCAACCGGTATTAAAATACCAAAGTCATCCTATCCGGCATGTAATGTCGAACTCATTTGGTTTTGGTGGCAATTGCAGTTCATTGCTGTTTTCCAAGATTAGTTGATGAATTATATTGAGCAATAGAACAAATGGGTGCATTCCAAATTGTCGCATTGGGCTTCATGTGGGCAGTGAAGACACTGCCCACGGCAGGCGCCCGAACAAATGCACATATATTTCAACAATTTTTCGCAACCTCTTTGCACCACGGATTGTCGTGCCTGAGGCACGAAGCAACTGCTTTTGCAAGTGATTTTTTTTACAGACATTTGCCTCAATGTATATTCATCAACATACCTGCATTTCGGCGCAACAAACATTTGGCGAGATTGAATTGAATACGGTAAAAGAATCCGTCAATAATAAACTGCTTGCTGTTGAACCAAAGTATGAAGGTATTCCTCCGGGTATTTTACGTCGTATGGGCAAGGCCGTTAGGTTAGGTGTTGGCGCAGCTTTGCCTGTTATAAAAAACAATAATAATATTGATGGCATCATCATCGGCACTGCTAATGGAGGAATGGAAGATTGTATCAAATTTCTGAACCAGATTATTGACTATGAAGAAGGCATGCTTACCCCGGGCAATTTTGTGCAAAGCACGCCCAATGCTATTGCTGCACAAGCGGGATTAATGGCTGCTAATAAATCGTATAACATTACACATGTACACAGGGGATTGGCTTTTGAAAACAGTTTGCTCGATGCAATGATGTTGCTGAAAGAAAATCAGGAAGCAAAATACCTTGTTGGAGGGGTAGATGAAATATCTACCTATAATTATAATATAGATTACCTGGAAGGCTGGTATAAAAAAACAGCCACAGTCAACACAGCATTATATACCGGCGATTCTACAGGCAGCCTTGCCGGCGAAGGCGCAGCTATGTTTTTAGTAAGCAACAACAGCAGTAATGCGGTAGCATATATACAAGCTGTTCATAGCATTCATACAACAGATACAACACAACTTTCATCCGCATTGCAGCATTTTCTGCAAAAAAATAATATTGAGACAGAAGATATTGACATATTAATCAGCGGTGAAAATGGAGACAACCGGCTTTTAAAATATTACAAGGCAATAGAAAATATTGTACATGCCCCGGCAGCAAGGTATAAGCATATGACAGGCGAATTTCCCACATCCACGGCAATTGCGGTTTGGCTGGCTTGCAATGCAGATAAACTACCTGCGCATATGTTCAAGTCCGGAGATAATGAAGCTGCTCCTGAAAACATTCTTATCTATAATAATTATAAAGGAATGCAACACGGATTTATACTCATTAACAAATAAGTAAGGATACAAATGTTAATTATAATGTTTTTTTTGAATTTTTGGTAACAAAGTAGAACTTTATGAATATTGCATAATGCTCTAATTAATTAAAAATATTTAAACACCCCTCAACAATGAAACATCTTAAACTATCGGTACTTATTCTTGCACTCGGCATTTCAATAAGCAGCTTTGCGCAAAGAATTAAAGTTATAGAAGGAGATATTCCTGCAGATTTTAAAGGCCAAAAATCTGTTAATACAGAATTTACCTATGAAAATATTGGCGTGGGTAAATACGATAAGGAAGCAGATTACATAAAAGCTAAAACTGAAGAATATAATAAAAAAGAGCCGGGACGTGGCGATAACTGGGCTAAGGGCTGGGTGGCAGACAGAAAGAACAGATTCGAGCCAAAGTTTGATGAACTCTTCGCAAAATATAGCGATCTCCCGCTGAATAAAAATGCAAAGTATACCATTATATTTAATACCACTTTTATTGAACCTGGATTTAATATAGGTATTTCAAGAAAAAATGCAACTATAAACGGAGAGATCATCATAGTTGAAACAGCAAATAAGGGAAAAGTACTTGCGAGGCTCAGTTTAGATAAAGCTCCCGGAAAATCTTTCTGGGGTAATGATTACGATACCGGAGAACGTCTTTCGGAATGCTATGCTACTGCAGGCAGGGCCGCTGCTAAATATCTATTTAAATAGAGCTTAGCCTGATAATAAATTTAGAGCAACCAAACTTGTATTGGTTGCTTTTTTCATTTAACAGCTATTTATTTTTAAAGGCAATAAGATGATTAAAATCATTTTCACAATACGCGCAAAATCATAATAAATATGATTACACTCAGCGAACTTTGTCCGTTATGGAAAGTGAAGTATTTGATCATCAATTGATAGCGAGGTATAACCAACCGGTTCCCCGGTATACCAGTTACCCTACCGTACCATTTTGGAAAAATAATATTGATAAAAAAGCCTGGGCAGAAACCTTCAGCAAACAATTTGCTTTGCAAAATAGTGGTAATGGCATCAGCCTGTATATCCATTTGCCATTTTGTGAATCGCTTTGCACTTATTGCGGGTGCAACAAAAAAATCACCACTAACCATTCTGTTGAAGAAACCTATATAACTGCTATCGAAAAAGAATGGCAGCTTTACCGGCAATTAATGAATGAAAAACCGGTGGTACGGGAAATACATCTTGGTGGAGGTACTCCAACTTTCTTTTCAGCACAAAACCTTGACAAGCTGCTGAAAATATTTTTAAGTAATAGCATATTGCACCCAGATTATGCTTTTAGTATTGAAGGACATCCCAACAACACAACCCGGCAACACCTCGATACATTATATGCACTTGGCTTTAGGCGCATAAGCTATGGCGTGCAGGATCTTGATCCGAAGGTACAGCAGGTTATCAATCGCATACAGCCTGCTGAACAGGTAAAATACGCTACAGAGCAGGCAAGAGCAGCAGGTTTTACTTCAGTAAACTTCGATTTGATTTATGGGCTACCATTACAAACAAAGGAAAGTATTGATAATACCATCCGCGAGGTAATAACACTTAAACCTGAGCGTATTGCTTTTTATAGTTATGCGCATGTGCCATGGACAAGCAAGGCTCAGCGTTTGTTCGACGAGTCTGACCTGCCATCTGCTGAAGAAAAAATTCAGCTATACCTGCACGGCAAAAAATTACTGTTGCAGGCAGGATATTATGATGTAGGCATGGATCATTTTTCTTTGCCAGAAGATGAATTATATATCGCTAAACAACAGGGCAGATTGCACCGTAATTTTATGGGATATACCGTGCAGGATACCGGTATTTTGCTGGGGCTTGGCGTATCTTCTATAAGCGATACAGGAAATGCTTTTGCACAGAACGAAAAAACTTTGCATGATTATTATGACAATATCAACAATGGCAGGCTTGCTGTAAACCGTGGTTACTTCCTGGATGAAGAGGATTTGGTATTCCGTAATTATATCAAGGATATCGCCTGCAATGGTTATACCAGGTTCCGCGCAGCAGATATTCCGGTTCTCCGGGAAATTTGTTTTCCTCAACTTGAACAACCGGCTAAAGATGGTTTGGTTATATACAATGATGAAGCATTGAAACTGACAGAAAAAGGAAATTATTTCATCAGGAATATTTGCAGCGCATTTGATCTTTACCTGCAAAGAAATAATACTGTTGCAGGTGTAAAAACATTCAGCAAAGCAATATAGAAACAAGCTTATCAATTACAAAATTCAATCGTCGTGTAATGCATGATGAGGCGGAGGGAAAATCAATACTTCGCTGCCTGCCCGGGTTTTGGAATTGTTCGTAAAATAAAATCACGCAGGTGCTGATTGCTGGAAGCAAGGTCTTCTTTTCGCAGGTACATCATATGCCCGCTACGATATCCTTCCCAGCTCATACGCTCCTTTAATTTACCTGCAGGATCTATCTGCCACATATTATACCTCGCGTTAAAATAATCGCAGGCACCATCAAAGTACCCGCTTTGCACAAGCAAATACAGGTTAGGGTTTTGCGTCATCGCCTGGCGAAGATTTTCCGCGGTATGATTATCCTTATTATCCCAGGGATAAACATTGCCAAACATATTATACTTCAAATCCGTTTTATATCCCAGCTCATCGCGGATATACATATTAATGGCAGGCGTAAAAGCATTGAGCCAGGAAGTTAATTCAGCATTATAATCCGGACTTTCGCCTGCATTTTTTTTATCAATACCAAGATATCTTGAATCGAGGCGGCCAATAGTAAAGCCTTTATCTCTCAGTAATTCTTTCCAGAAAAGGCTGGTTGAAATTTGCAAATTATT
Source organism: Chitinophagaceae bacterium (assembly GCA_020847395.1). GTDB lineage: Bacteria > Bacteroidota > Bacteroidia > Chitinophagales > Chitinophagaceae > Agriterribacter. The sequence continues at coordinate 44,379 of JADLCD010000001.1, read as the reverse complement.
ATCAAGCACCACTTTTTCAGAAAGCCCTGAATAACGGGCAACCTTAGTCGCAACTTCTTTTCGCCTGGCTTCATCCAGCATACCTCCTTTTGTTACAGCCGGCAGGTATTCATTAACGGTATATGCTTCAACTTCAGGCAGCATATCAGTCAAATCTTTTTGCTGCAAATCGGCAGGTAATTTTTTATGATACCATGCTGTTGCGGCAAAATAAGGCAGCGATAATACCGCATCCATCACTTCACCTCTTTGTATACCAAGATCGGTTGGTGAAACAAGTATCACACCATTCAGGTACATCCACTGGCTGTTCTGTAATTCCAGGGCAAGTCCTGATACACGGGTAGTGCCATAACTTTCTCCAATCAAATATTTGGGAGAAGCCCAGCGTTTATTACGGCTCACAAAAGTGGCAATCCATTCGGCGAGATATTTTATATCAGCATTCACGCCAAAAAATTTTTCCCGGGGAATATCTTTACTCACCATTCTTGAAAAACCTGTATTCACTGGATCAATATATACAATATCAGCCACATCAAGTATGGAATGTGGATTATCTCTCATACCGTAAGGCTGCACAGGGTAACCCTCATCATCAATTTTTAATACACGCGGCCCGGTATATCCAATTTGCATCCAAACCGAAGGAGTGCCGGGCCCGCCATTAAAGGAAATTACCAACGGGCGGGAGGACCTGTCGCTAACATCAGAGCGTTCATAATAGTTGTAACAAACCCCTGCTATTGGTTTTCCTTCTTCATCCCAAACCGGAATACTGCCGGTGGTAACCTTATATGGAACTTTCTGCCCGCGAATAGCTACTTCGCTTGATACGGTTGTATAAAAATCAATATTGAGTGTACGTTTTTGTTCTGTTGTTTCTTTAGCTGAAACCGGGGATTCTACCGGTGCTTTGGCATCTTTCTTTTGTGCAACGGCATTATTTATACCGGACAAAATGAGAAAATAGCCTGCAAAAAAAATATGTTTCATATCAAACATTGCTTAGTATTAGAATGTGTATGACAATAAGTTTAAAAAATGTAAAATAAACAATTATTTTCGGGTGAAAGATAGCATTCAAAACTTTCTGTAATGATAGATAACGAAAATGTTTATAGCATACCTGCTAAATTCAGGAGAATAGAAAACCTTCATATACTTTTATGGCTGCTTAAAGATGTATGCTGGGCATTGAACTTAAAAGTTTTGGGAATGATAATGATTATTCCTACCATAAGTGTGGCTGTTATGATTAGCTGGCAAACAAGAAAAATACAATCAGAATTGTTACATAATCTTGCGGTTGTGTGCTGGATTATTGCCAATTGCCTTTGGATGACAGGAGAATTTTTTGGATGGGATGAAGGTGCCCTGGGTGCTAGGCATCTTGCATTAATTCCATTTAGTGCAGGGCTTGTTATTCTCTTCTATTACTACCTCATACTTGCGCCAAGTAAAAAATTCAGGGAGAAAATGCGGGAGAAAACCGAGAAAGTTATACAGGAAGAAGGAAAATAGCTTATACTTATATAATAAATCATAATGCTTTCTATATAAAATGTTAATAGAATTACAGTTAAGCTGTATAAAAAAATAATCACACTATTTTCACGTTCGCCAAGCAAATATTAAAAGTTGTTCAATAGTCATTACTTTTGTCGCATTTCAAAAAATAACAGCAAATATGAAATTGTTTTTTTTGCAGGTTGCCACTGATTCGATTAATAAGGCAGTTGCCGCACAACACGGTATTCCAGAGCCAGGAACTAAAATAAGTCTCTGGGATTTATTGCTATCCGGGGGATGGATAATGATACCGCTTGCACTACTACTGGTCATTGCTATATTTTTCTTTTTTGAAAGGCTGATTGCCATACGCAATGCAGGGAAGATTGACGCAAATTTTATGAGCATTATAAGAGATCATGTGGTAAACGGGAATGTTACAGCAGCAAGATCGCTTGCAAAAAATACCTTTAACCCTGTTGCAAGAATGATTGATAAGGGTTTGCAACGCATTGGAAAACCTATTGAGGCTATAGAAAAAAGCATGGAAAACGTTGGCAAACTTGAAATATATAAAATGGAAAGAAATATATCCGTGCTGTCGCTTATTGCCGGTATTGCGCCTATGTTTGGCTTCCTTGGTACAATTGTGGGAATGGTTCAATTGTTTTACGGCATATCATCAACAGGCGAGTATACACTTAGTACAATTGCAGGTGGTATTTACACAAAGATGGTAACTTCAGCAAGTGGTTTGATTATTGGTTTGCTGGCATATGTAGGGTATAATTATCTTAATGCGCAAATTGATAAAAATGTAAATAAGATGGAGGCTGCCAGCGCTGAATTTATTGATGTGCTGCAGGAACCAACGAGGTAAGAATAGTAATAATGTATACTTTCTTTTAAACAGAAACGGTTTAACAAATGAATTTAAGAAAAAAATTAAGAGATCATGCGGAGGTACATACAGGTGCTTTGAATGATATCTTGTTTATATTATTACTGTTTTTTTTAATTGTTTCCACCCTGGCAAATCCCAATGTAATAAAGGTATCTGCGCCTAAAGGAAAAAGTGATACCAAGGCAAAACAAACGGTAGTAATTTCTATTGATAAAAACAACCAGGCTTATATTGGTCAGAAAAAAATATCACTTAATGATCTTGAAAAGGAATTGAAAGTAATTCTTTCGCGGGAAACTGATAAACCTTCCGTTGTTGTAAATGCCGATACTGCCGGCCATTGGGGAGATGTATATAAAGTACTCCAAACTGCAAAAAAACTGGGTGCATCTGCTGTAGCCTCAGTTAATGCTAACTGATAAAACTATACCCAACTATTTGTAGAGGAAACAAAGAATACAGGGAAATTATATTTGAAGATAAATTTAAAATACCCATGTATATTCCTACCATATTTCCCCTACTTTTGCAACTTATGACACAGGAACAACTTAAAGATATGAGACTTGCCCTTGGCGTGTTGGGGAGGTTTCTTTGACGTAGCTAACAGACGTGATAAAATTGCCAGCGATAAACAACTTACACTTTCTCCCGGTTTTTGGGACGAGAATAAAAGAGCAACACAAATACTGAAAGATATTAAGCTCAATGAATATTGGGTAAATCTTTATGAGAAGGTGCAAACCTCCATAGAGGATTTTGCAGTATTATTTGAATTTTGGAAAGAAGGGGAAGGTTCTGAAGAAGAAGTAAAAATCGCTTACGAAAATGCTTTAGCTAAAATTGAAGAAGCGGAATTTAAAAGTACGCTCAATCAACCGGAAGATGAATTACCTGCTGTATTGCAAATCAACAGCGGCGCTGGCGGCACTGAAAGCCAGGACTGGGCTGAGATGCTTGCACGCATGTATCGCATGTATGGCGATAAGCAAGGCTGGAACGTAACAGAACTGGATTGGCAGGAAGGTGATGGTGCAGGAATAAAATCTGCCACCCTTCAGTTTGAAGGAGCATTTGCCTATGGTTTTTTAAAAGCAGAAAGCGGTGTGCATCGCCTGGTGCGCATATCTCCTTTTGACAGTAATGCAAGAAGACATACTTCTTTTGCCTCTATATATGTTTATCCGTTGGTGGATGATTCTATTGAAATAGAAGTGAGTTCTGCGGATTTGGAATGGGAGTTTTACAGGAGTGGCGGTAAAGGCGGACAAAACGTAAACAAAGTAGAAACTGCTGTGCGCTTAAAACATATTCCATCAGGTATAATTGTGGAATGCCAGCAATCACGCACACAAGGCGAGAACAGGGAAAAGGCGCTGAAAATGCTGAAGAGCCGTTTGTATGAAGAAGAATTGCGCAAGAGAGAAGCACTGAAGAATGCCAATAACGCCAGCAAGAAAAAAATTGAGTGGGGAAGCCAGATACGATCTTATGTATTCCATCCTTATAAAATGATAAAAGACCACCGCACAGATTATGAAGTGGGTAATGTGCAACCCGTTATGGATGGTGAGCTTGATGGTTTTATTAAAGCCTACCTGATGATGGAGAAAGAAGCAGAAGCAGGCTCGAAAGGGGTTTGATGATTTGTTGTTTATGGTTTGGTACTCAAATGGCAATCACCGGCAACAGTAGTAAGTAAAATATTGCCCCGGTTAATAAAATATGGCGACTAAACTTTTAAACAAAAGATTACTTAAGCCCCTGCAGCGTATTATCAATGACAGCCGGTCTATAGGTATAATATTATTTATTGTAAGTATTGTATCGATACTGCTTGCAAACAGCAGCGTAGCGCAGGCATACCTTGCATTCTGGAATCTTGACATTCATTTTCCCTCAGCCATTCATCTTCCACATTCCCTGCTGCATTGGATTAATGACGGATTGATGGCAGTATTCTTTTTTTTAGTGGGGATGGAAATAAAAAAAGAATTACTATCCGGCGAACTCTCTTCACTAAAAAAATCTTTATTGCCGGTTGTTGCCGCCATTGGCGGAATGATAGCGCCTGCAATAATCTTTGCCCTTTTTAACAGGCATACAACATACCAAAACGGCTGGGGCATACCGATGGCTACTGATATCGCGTTTTCATTAGGCATCGCATCTATGCTGGGCAAAAGAGTGCCGGTATCGTTAAAAATATTTTTGATGGCATTAGCTATTATTGATGACCTTGGTGCAATACTCATTATCGCGTTTTTTTATGGTGGTGCAATACAATGGTTATACCTGGTAGCCGGAATAATAATAACGTTTTTTTTAGCCATAATGCCACGGTTAAAAATAAAATTCGGATGGTGGAATTACGTATTGGGCGTACTAATATGGTATTGTATATTTAACTCAGGCATTCACGCAACCATTGCGGGTGTGTTGTTTGCATTCACCATTCCACAACATGCGTTAGAAAAAATTCAACATGCCTTACACGTGCCGGTAAATTTTATTATACTTCCCGTTTTTGCAGTTGCAAATACAGCTATTATTATCCCGGAAAATATTACTTATGCTTTTACAAGCACCCTAAGTTTCGGAATTATATCGGGGCTGCTAATCGGTAAGCCATTAGGTATAGTTATGGCATGTTGGATAGTAATACGCTTAAAATGGGCTAAACTGCCTGCAGGCGTAAGCTTAACACAACTTACAGGCATTGGCATATTAGCAGGTATTGGATTTACCATGTCAATATTTATTGCAATGCTGGCATTTAGTGAACCGGCAGTGCAGGATATAGCGAAGGTGGGCGTATTGGCTGGTTCGGTTTTATCGATGGGGATTGGGTATTTGTGGTTAGCTCTTTTTTCGAAGAATACTTAGAATAAATTTTTCTTAACTTGAATACCGAATATGTAAATTTATTCTTGGTTATTGACCCTTATTGCAATATGGAAAGCATTATGAAATGAAAGAACTCACTTATAAACCCAAAACCAAAACCATTCTTGATTTAGTAAACCTTTATCAAAACGGTCGTTTAAATCTCAATCCCGAGTTTCAAAGAAATTCGGTAAAGGAGGGAAAAGTGAGATTGAGAATGCTGGTTTAATGTGTAAAAAGCACAATTCGTCTAAAGGAAACAGAACTACCCGTAAGAAAACTGCTTAATCTTAACTTCCCTAAAATTCAAAAAATAATCATGTCGATAACCAGCTCAGAAGTCTGGCTTCGCGGACCCATCACAGGCATTCCGGCTTTGTTGCAACCCGCAGCGCATGCGTTATTACAGGCAAGAGAAGAAATCAATCAGTTTATGAATGATTTTCCGGATGCATTACTTTGGGAAAAACCGGCGGGAGTTGCTGCGCCCGGGTTTCACTTGCGGCACCTGGCAGGCGTGCTCGACAGGTTACTTACTTATGCAAAGGCAGAAACGCTAAGTGAAGCGCAGTTACAATATTTGAAACAGGAAGAAACAGCATCTGCCATCACAACAAAAGAACTGCTTGAATATTTTAACAGGCAGGTTGATAAAGCCATTGCCCAACTTTCCGCAACAGCCGAAAATATACTAACAGAAATCCGCGGCGTAGGCAGGCAACAAATTCCATCTACTGTATCAGGATTGATTTTTCATGCCGCAGAACATACCCAAAGGCATACAGGACAATTAATGGTGACAGTAAAAATCTTAAAAGCAGCAAATACGCACAATTAAAACGCAACCACAAAATTCAGTCTTCGTATTTATTATTAAACGCTGATTGAATTATCATCTAAAATCTTACCTTACAATAGCCGTTTCTCTCAGGCAATACATTCCTTATATTATCAACGCTATGCAGGCTTCATCAAATACATTTATTCAGCCATCAACCATGCAGTTGCTGAGATTTCATTTTTCGCTGTTCCTCATGCCGGTGTATTGGTTTGCGCTAAGCCAGTTGGTTGAGATAAATATAATGCACAGCATCGCCATTTTCATTATACTGCACCTGCTGGTTTATCCGGCAAGTAACGGCTACAACAGTTATATGGACAGGGATACCGAAAGCATCGGTGGTGTTGAAAATCCGCTGCAACCAACCAGCCAATTGTTTTATACCACTATGCTACTCGATGCCGTTGCGGTTATTGCTTCATTTTTCATCAGCGTATATTTTGCTATTGGCATCATCGCCTATATACTCGCATCAAAAGCATATAGTTACCGCGGTATAAGGTTAAAAAAATATCCTTTCGCCGGGTATCTTACCGTTATCTTTTTTCAGGGCGCTGTTACGTTCTGGCTGGTGTATCATGGATGCAGTGCAAACAAAACCCTGTTTGTTCCTGTTATACCGATGATTGTTGCAAGCCTGCTGATTGGAGGTTTTTACCCGTTAACACAAATTTACCAGCACGAGGCAGATGTAAAAGACAATGTAAGAACCATCAGCTATACACTCGGCTATAAAGGCACATTTTTGTATTGCGGCTTCGTATATACTTTAGCGTTTTTGCTATTAGCCTGGTATTTTTTTTACAGTTTGCAAAACACTGCTTTTTACATTTTCACCATTTGCATGTCGCCGGTAATTATTTATTTTTTAATGTGGGCAATAAGAGTTTGGCACAATAATTCGAATGCTAATTATAGAAATACCATGCGTATGAATATCATTGCATCAGTTTGTACCAATATAGCTTTTATCATCATTTTTTTAAACCATTACTTTGAGTAAAATCATCAATATAGGTACAGCAGTACCGGCATATAAACACCAGCAGAGCGATATCCTGCATTTTATGCAACGCGTATATGCTACCAATACAGTGGATCAGCGTAAAATAAAATTTTTATATCACCAGAGTGGTATACAAAAAAGATATTCAGTTATAGCGGATTACAGCAAGCCTGTGGAAGATTGGAAATTTTATCCTCAAAGTGAGAACCTTGAGCCATTTCCTTCTTTGGAACATAGGATGGCATTATATAATAAATATGCCGCACCACTATCAGTTGATGCTATACGCAATTGCATTGCGGGCAAAATATCCACCGACCAAATTACCCATCTTATTACCGTAAGCTGCACCGGCATGAGTGCGCCTGGGCTTGATCTGCAGATTGTTGATTTGCTCGACCTTCCTGCAACCACTTTCAGAACTTCTGTAAATTTTATGGGCTGCTATGCCGCCATACATGCATTAAAAATTGCTAACGCTTTCTGCAAAAACGACCCTAATGCTAAAGTGCTTATTGTTTGCACGGAATTATGCACGCTGCATTTTCAAAAAGAAGCCACGATTGATAATATTACTTCGAGCATGTTGTTTGCAGATGGATCAGCAGCGGCGCTTATTACACACAGTGATAATGCGCTGGCAGGTTTTGAAATTGAAAATTTTTATGCTGAAATAATCCCCCGCGGCAAAAGAGATATGGCATGGGAACTTTCTTCATCCGGCTTCCAGATGACGCTGAGCGGTTATATTGCTGATTTGATTGAAGAAGATTTTGATCTGCTTGTGCGTAAAGCGCTACAATCCTGTGCAGCGCATAAAAATGATATTAGCGACTGGTGCATTCATCCCGGCGGAAAGCGCATACTCGAAGCTGTTAGCAACAGTCTGCAAATTGATAGCAACAGCTTAAGCAATAGTTACAATGTGCTGGAAAACTTCGGCAATATGTCTTCCCCCACTATTTTATTTGTTTTGAAAGAAATGATGAAAAACAATCGTTCAAAAACAAATAAAAAAATATTTGGCGCAGCTTTTGGCCCGGGGTTAACGATGGAGACATTTATATTAGCCAATTAAAATACATTTTTTTCTTCTCTTAATAATGAATGATTAAATGCGCTCATTTGCCAGATAATTTTGGTTAAAAAAGTATACATTTTATACCGAATAATGGAACAGATATGCCTTTATGGAGAATAGATTTGAGAAGAACATAATTTCTCCTATATGAAACCTTTTACCAATCGCCGGCAATTTATAAAAATGACCACTTTTTCGGGTGCGGCACTAAGCTTACCATCTTTTATGCAGCAACTGCAAGCGCAGGAAACAGGTAGCCCGGATTTAATAATGCCATCAGCACATGCACAGCAATTTGTTCCCAACCGCCTGGCAAGCTGGTGGTGCACGATAGATGATTTATTATGGCCGCAGAAACAAATTACCGATAAAATAAAAAGAAGAGCCGAAGGATTTGCCAAAGCCCAGATTGATACCGCTATAAATTTTGGGTTTCATAACAGGTTCGATTTTTCCAATTATTTTACGCAGTTGCATGGGTATTATGCCAATGTGTGTGAAGAGTTGCATAAATACGGTATTCGTTTTATGGATCATTATTCCTGCAATCATGTAGGCAGGCCAAGAACAGAAGCCGATTTTAGGTATATGCACAAATACCAACGTCATGGCATACTGCTTTTTAACGACGCGGTGTCAGCAAAATATGCGCAATACGAAGGTCATTTCTTTAATGATCTTTTTGAAGTTGATCTGCGCGATGGCAGTCACGGTTATGCATCACAATACCAGTTTGAGGCATTTTGCCATAATAACCCCGACTTTCTTGACATGCATAAAAAATATCTTAAACGCCTGATGCATGATGTACCCTTCGACGCAGTTGAGGTAGACGATATGTGCAGCTATCCCGGCAATAAAACATGTGGTTGTAAATATTGCAGGGATAGATTTAAAAAAGATTACGGACATGAGATACCTGATTTCTCTGATAAATCTTTTTTTGGAGACACTTCAAAAGACATGCTCGAATGGGGAAATTATGATAACCCTGCCTACAGGGATTGGTTAAGGATGAAAGCTGAGATTGTATATGATCATGTAAAAATGATTAAGACAACATTGGGTGATAAGCCACTGATGACCTGTTGTTCAAATACCGGGCCCATAGTATTGAATGCTGTTGCACTGAACCTTGAAAAAATGGCGCCTTATCTTGATTTATTTATGCTTGAAAATGTAGGTACCAATATCAGGAACACCGCGTGGATGGATATGGAAGCCGAAGCGCTTCATCAAAAAGACATTGCTCAAAAGGCAGGCAATGCGCCTGCAATGGCGCTCAGCTATTCTATATTTGAAAAGGGTGCGTATTTCGGTTGGGCATTGGCAAGATTCTGGGGCGTTGCCAACTGGAGCAGCACGTTGAATACGCGTATAGAAGAAGATCCTAAAAACGCGCTGGACGATGATGCAGCTATCACCAAATCCAACAACTGGGAAAAACAATTCAGCGATGTGTTTTACAGGGATGGAGAGGACATACCTGAAGTTCGCCTGGTGAATAATACCTATTGCAAAGATAACGGCTGGCGCGATGAAAAAGGGCATGAACACTGGGACAGATCTATGGCCTGGACTAAATCTTTTATCAAAAACAATATAGGTTATCGCTTTGTGCGCACAGAAGAACTGGCAGACGCAATAGCATTATTAAAAGAAAAAACACCATTGATTATGGATGGCGTTGCCTGCATAGCCGACAGGCAATATAAAGCTTTGCAGCAGTTTCTTTCCAAAGGTGGAAGGCTATGGTTGTCGCTTCCATTCGGCACGCATGATGAAAAAGGATTTGTACGTTCTGTTCCACTTTCACAAACGCTGTTGCAACAGCACAAGAAAAATATAACGGTTATTGATTCCGCTTTATATGCACAGCCTTTGGAGCAACTCATTGCTGCAAAAAAAATAAAGCCCTATATCAAACAGGTTAAAGGCGACGATGGCTGGACGGTGAGAGCAAGAAATTATAAAGGCAAATTCGTGCTGCATTTTATGAATACCAGATTAATTGCGGTGCCAGATGAAGTAAACGATTTATCGGGCATTCCGATTATGAAGGATATGCAATCGGGCATAAGCGATAATATTATTACTTACGAAATCAATACTTCGGTTATACCTGTGGGTGAGTTAATGGTAATGAGCCCGGAATGGAATGATGCGCAAAGAAAAGCAATTATAAAATCACTTAACAAAAATACCGTAACCCTTACAGTTGATTTAAACGGAGCAGCAATTTATGCAGTAGCACAACCGGGGCAAATATAAAAACAGGTTAAAGCATTAACAGCAGCTATGGTTTAGCTTTATTATGTTGAAACACAGCCGGCACAGCGCCAACATTACGCATTACACGATACACTGTTTTAGCTTTCAGCTATATTACAAAATTTTAGGTTATTGATTACCGGTTTTGACACTGCCTGCTTACTATCTACTCCTGCCTCTCTCACTTACTCCTTACTTCTTACCACTTACCACTCTCTCTATCTTCACCAAATCCGCAGTCATATGTCCATCTTCGGTTATGCGTGCCAGTGTGTATATATTTCCGTTTTTATCTACCGCAATGGAATTAACGTACAAAGGTCTTTGTCCGTTAGGATAAAAAGCCGCACCATGATCTGTATATTGTTTCGATACTATATCATAAGTCACCAGGTGAAGATCTTCCACTCCCTTCGCCTCTCCCATTGCCGTATGATCTTTACCCTTTACGCGCTTACCGTTTTCATAAATAGGGCCACCGGTAAGATAATATAGCGTACGATTATCCGGACCTAAAATAAAACCGAGGTAACCATAGCTAAACTGATCGAACATACCGCTCGCCTTTGATGGCTCTGAAGTAATACGCTCCATTACAGTAATGGTTTCAGTAGCAGGATTAAACTTAAACAAATACCCTGAATTGCCGTGTACGCCATAAAAGCATTTATCATTCGGGCTCCATATTACCTGCCGCCAGTTATACCCCATATGCCCCGGAGAAGAAGGATCATACAATCCGAAATAATCTTTCTTCATGTCCTCATCAATCTTTACCAGTCTATCTGCACCGGGCATATACTTTAAAATAGCGCCTTCGGAATTTGTTAAATATACTGCACCATTTTTAGGGTAAATGGCAATAGACCTGCACAAGGTTCTGAAAGCAGCGCCAACACCATTTTCTCCTTCGCCGGAAACCGGTGTTATTTCTTTGATGGTTTTTGTTTTTACGTCACACACAACAAAATATCCAACGGGCCAGGTAATAGCATATATTAAGCCACGGGCTGTATCCATATTCATCGTGAGAACACCTTCTCCGTGCGGGGCAATGCCAAGGTCTTCAAACTTTCCTGTTTTTAAATCGTAAGAAAGAAAATGCCCTCCCGGATAAGGCTTGTAACCTTCAGGAGCAATACCCATCTTCTCCATGCCATCAACCATACTATAGTAGCCTGCATGTGTAGCAAAATAGAGTTTACCTTTTGACTCTGCAAAACGTACATGGCTTTTTCCCTGCGAAATAGATTTTGCTCCTTTTTCTCCGCAGGCTTCTGTCAGATCGCCACAAAAATGTATTTTATTGGTACGGGGATCATAACTATACATCTGTCCGCCCGTATCTATTGATTGCGAACTGAGCACATAATAAATTTTGCCATCGCTTGCGGCAGACAAGGCATTGTAAGTATCATGTGCCAGGGGAAAACCCGAATGAAACGGTTGTGCTTTCAGTTGCTTCATTTGTGCTGAAACTTTTTGGAAAATATTGAATAAAAATAAAAGACTTAGTGCAAAAAATATTGGTATCTGTTTCATAATATCTGGAATGCCGGTTCAGGATTATTTCATTGCTTTTTTCAATGCTTCTGCATTGCTATGTACTTTTTCAATCGCGTTGCTGATATCATTCATATCTTCTTTTTCTGCCAGCAATAAAGCATGAAATATCCATACCATTTCTTCATTGCAAAGCTTATCATTTACCGGGCATTCATTACGCAACTGGTAAGATTTGATATCAAGTTCTTTTGCAGAATACATGCGTTTATAATTCTTAGACTGAAAAGCATTGGCGAGATAAGGCATTTTATTCAGCGGCGCATAACCCTCCATACACGGAACACCTTCTGCATTCATTGCTTTAATAAACTGGCTGCGGGGCAAATCTTTAAAAGCAGCTTTGTTATATCGAAATGAAAACAGGTGAAAGGTAGCGCGGGTTACATTGTCGTATAATGTATATGGCGTGATACCCGGAATATCTTTGATTTTTGAGCGGAGATATGCCGCATTTACATTACGTTTTTCGGTTTGTGCTTCCAGTCTTTTCATTTGCACAAGGCCTATGGCAGCCTGGTATTCCGTCCAGCGAAGTTTGTTACCGGCCATGATTGTACCCGCATTCACATTACCCACCAATGCACCATAAGGATTACCATAATTATGATAGGAATAACAGTGATCCATAAACGAATCATCATTACTGGTTATAGCGCCGCCCTCACCTATTGCCAGGTTTTTTGAATTCTGAAAACTAAAACAACCTGCATCGCCAAAACTTCCTACCCGTTTATGATTAATTTCCGCATAATGCGCCTGGCAGGCATCTTCAATTACTTTGAGATTATACTTTTTTGCAATCTTCATAATATTCTCCATATCCGCAGGCATGCCCAGTATATGCACAGGAATGATGGCTTTTGTTCGTGCTGTAATTTTCTGTTCAATCTTTGCAACATCAATCTGAAAAGTATTAATATCCGTATCTACAAATACCGGTATGGCACCGGTAGCCAATACTGCTGCCGCAGTAGCAATAAATGTATATACAGGAATAATCACTTCATCGCCACCGCCAATATTCATTTGCAGCAAAGATGCTATCAGCGCATTGGTGCCATTTACCACAGAAAGACATCTTTTGGTTCCGGTAGCTTTTGCCCATTCCGCTTCAAACTGGTCTACCAATGCTGCCCTCGACCAGATGCCGCTCCGCAAATCATCTACCACAAGCTTTTCATCTGTTTCAGAATTCCATTGCGGCCACGTTGGCCATGATTTTGTACGCACTGGAGCTCCGCCAAGTAATGCAGGTTGTAAAATATTATCATTGCCCAAATGCATTGCATGAGATATGCCGGGAGTTAACATTATTCCAGCGGTAGCCATGCCCGTTGTTTTTATAAAAGCCCTGCGACTTTTATGTACTGCATTTTTCTTCATAAATATGTTATGTCTTTTTTAATACAAGGGCTCGTAAAATTTATATTGCTGTGCTCAATTGGTTTACTTACCCGGGTCAGCATCACTTGTATTGCTGCCAGTTTCTTTTTACCAGCTTTTTGGCTTTCGTCAATACTTCCTGAGGCGCAACCGGTTTACCCCCTCTTCTTCCGCTTTCATGCGCGGCTTCCATAAAAGCATATATTTCTATTGTTTCATCACTGCTAACCGGCGATATACCGGTTTTAAAAAATTGAATAATTTCTGCCAGCAATGCATTATATCCGGAATATGGCCCGATGCGCTGCACTCCATTTTCTCCGAATGCGGTGCCGCCATAGCCGCTCTTGCCACTGCGCGTTCCGCGGAAAGTACCAAGCCTGCCATCACTCCATTTTCCTACAACAATATCAGTATCCGGAGTGTTTATACGCATTACGGAGGCGCATCCTTTTCCCATCAGTGTACACAGCATTTCTATACCATGTATACCGTACCAGAAAAAATCTGCCTGTGTTTTTTCAAGCGTTGCCGGGCTGAAGGTATCAGCGCCTAAAATTTTGCCCACAGTTTTTCCTGCCGCTGTATCCTGCATAAATTCATTATAGCGAAGGGAAGATGATGAAAAAACAGGCACCTTAAAATGTTGCGCTGCTTCGTAAACAGTAAGCACTTCTTTAAGCGATGCGGCAACAGGTTTATCAATAAACAACCGCTTACCCGATTTCATTACCTCCAAAGCCTGTTGTAAATGCGGTCTTCCATCATTTGTTTCCAGCATCACCACATCTACTTTCTGCAAAAGGGCAGCAATCGAATCCACAATTTCAACACCCATTTTTTTTACCTGCTCTGTATAAGAAGGTATACGCTCTGTACTGCTTTTAATATCCCGGCTACCCCAGGGATAGGCGGCAACAATTTTATATCCTTCAAATATCGCATTGGGAGTGGCAGCATTCAATGCCTCTGTAAATGCAATGCTGTGTGAAGTATCTAATCCTATAATACCGATTCTTCCACCATCAGGCACAGGTAAATGATTTTGAGTACCTGCTTTTGCATTCACCAATACGCCTATGCCTGCCGCGCCAAGTGTGGCGGTTTGTAAAAATTTTCTCCTGTTATATGCGTTGCCCATACATTATTTTAAATTAAAGGGATAATATCAACCCATTTCAATATACTCATTTTATCCCGGTTGTACCGCCTTTGCTCATGCTGATATCTACAGGTGCATTAGTTTTCCATGCGCCTCTTGTAAAATCAGGAACAGTAATGGAGTTGGATTTATTGGCGACAGACCAAACGGAAAGCGGGGAAACAGATGACCACAATGCAGCATCATATACATCCTGATCGAGTGGTAATCCATTTCTTAAGCAGTCAATCGTACGCCAGTCCATTATAAAATCCATGCCGCCATGTCCTCCAACTTCTTTAGCTGCTTCGCCGATTTTTTTTACAATCTCTGGTTTATATTTTTCCTGTAATATTTTTATTGCTTCTTCGTCTAGCCATTCATGACCCGTAGCATAACGGGCAGGTTCAGGGTATTTCAACGCTACGGCCTTTGTTCCGCTTACCAGTTGAATGCGTGAATAAGGGCGTGGAGACGAAACATCAAATTGCACCATTATTGTTTTTCCTTTGTTTGTTCTGATGGCAGACGTATTCATATTGCCATTAAAAGAACGACCCACATACGGTTTATAAAAATCATCTTTGGTGGCAAGCTGTTTTGCCTCATTGCTCAATGTAAAATCGTTGGTTGATACTGAAACCAGGTAATCCATTTTATCGCCCCGGTTAATATTCATTACCTGGCATATCGGCCCAAGCCCGTGTGTAGGATACAGGTTTCCTTTTCGCAATGTATTTTCATCCAGCTCCCACATTTGATAAAAATGTTCTTTCGAAAAAAGAATGTCTGTAAGCCCGTGTATGTATGCGCCTTCACAGTGAACAATCTCACCGAAGAAACCCTGGCGCACCATATTCAATGTAGTCAGCTCAAAAAAATCGTAGCAGCAATTTTCCACCATCATACAATGCTTACGTGTTTTTTCTGACGTTTCTACCAGGCTCCATAATTCCTGCAATGTTTTTCCCGCAGGCACTTCCACGCACACGTGTTTATCATGATGCATACTGAAAAGCGCCATAGGCGTATGCAATGCCCATGGCGTTAAAATATAAATAAGATCAATATCTTTACGGGCACACATGGTTTTCCATGCTTCCGGATTGGTATGATACAGTTCTGGTTTATGTCCTGAAGCTGTAACAAGATCATTAGCCAGCTTAACACGCTCGGGTCTTAAATCGCACAAGCCTTTTATTTCAACACCTTCAATTTTATTCATTCTTGTTACTGCGTCAAAGCCGCGATTGCCGATACCCACAATACCAATACGTACCACATCTAATGCAGGCGCGGCGTAACCGCTCATATTAAATATTTGCGGCGCTGTATATTCCGCTCCCGCTTTAATGTGTTCAAGTTCCTGGTCAGTTGATGCATAGCTGCCCATCCAGGAGCCTGCAAAGCTCATACCTGCTAATCCTGATTTTCGGAGAAAGTCTCTTCTCGAATTACTCATAATAGAATGCAATAACCAAATGTAAAAATCAATCACTGCGTTTACCTTCATAATTCCACTAAAGTTGTATACTTTTTTAACATTGTAAAGATATGACGCTGAAAAACCAACACTCCCGCCGTCATCGCGAGACCGCAGCATAAGGCAATAAATGGAATGAATGATACGCGGTCGTGGCGATCTCCTCGTCATGATGACAAAAGGTTGAGTTAATGTATGCTTTGCTTTAGTGCTGGTTGTAAAAAACAATACACCCGCCACAACCGGGAGACCGTCAGCATGAAGATTTTAATTCAATGCAAATTGCGGCGGGAGAATCCGTTCATGTCAAAAAAGTATAGATATTCAGGTGAATATTATACAGTTCAACATACATCATTCAATATTTTTATTGAACTGATTAATATATTGCAAAGGCAAATTATATTATCACCATTAAGTATTTAATTATCACAATGACAACTGCAACGATCAGGCCTGTTTTTCCTATTAACGGAGATGTACTGCATGTATTAGACGGAATGCTTACAGGCGAAGGTTTGGCATGTATGGCAAAAGTATCAGCGCCTTCCGGCAGCAGCATTACCATAAATAACATCCCGGCAAAAGAAATTGAAGCAGGTATTTTTTCCGCGCCGGTTGTATTGGGTCAATATCAAAATACAGTAGAAATACAAAATCAAAGTTCCGGAGAATCCACAACAATTACAGTATACTTTGCAAAGCAATTCGCCAAAAAGTACAGGCTTTCTATAGATGATAATATCCGTTTTTTGCAGGATATAGCTGAGAATACCCATGCGTATACGTCTGTTTTGGATAACCCATTTTTAAAGGGATTAAAAAAACTGCACGATCAATATCAAACCAAAGTACACATCAATTTATTTTATCAATCTGTTGGCGAAGATTTTACCATATCCGATTTTCCGGACAGCTTTAAAAAAGAATGGCAGGAAAATGCAGACTGGCTTCGGCTGAGTTTTCATGCCTACAAAGAGTTCCCGGACGCGCCATATAAAAACGCGTCTTTCGATACGGTTAAAAAAGATTGTGATCTGATTATCGGAGAAATCAAACGTTTTGCCGGAGATGCGTTGCTTGGCCCCGTTACTACGGTGCATTGGGGTGAGGTGACTGTGGAAGGATCAAGAGCAATGCGGGCTGCAGGTTATAAAGGCCAGCTCGGGTATTTTAATGTAGATGATGATCAACCAACAGTTTCTTATTACCTTGATGTGGAGCAAAGGCGCCACATTAAGAAAAGATTTATCTGGAAAGATGAAGCGGAAGATATTATTTTCATCAGGAGCAGCATGGTGCTGGATCGCACAAAAAAAGAAAATATTGTTTCTACGATGAATGCATACGCCAGCGCGCCTTCAGGATTACCGCCGTATGTAGATTATCTTATTCATGAACAATATTTTTATCCCGATTATGCGGCGTATCAACCTGATTATTTTGAAAAAATAGCAACAGCCGTGCAGTGGGCAAAAGAGCATGGATATGAGCCGGCGTTTTTGGATGAATGTATTTTTGAATAGATGCCACTAATGCATGAATGAGATTTAAATAAATGTGATTGAATAAAAAATATTTATTCTTATATAAATCATTATTGTTCGGAATAAAGTATTTAAAATCTGTGAAACTATCTGCCATAACAGGTTCTGCTCCCTCTCCGCGGGCCTGCCTGCCGGTAGGCAGGGAGAGGGCCGGGGTGAGGCGATCAATGGAATTTTTAACGGCTATTTTGTTTTACAGTCAACAATATACTTATTCGTGGCTATAAATTATTTTGATGTTATTCATTAACGAAACATATAACACATTAAATGCTGCCGCTGATAAAGTAGTATTGCTGCCGCTTGGCGCGGTTGAGCAACATGGCCCGCACCTGGCAACAGGAACAGATACGCATATTGTTACCCGAATTGCGGAAGCGGCAGAACGGCAACGCACAAACGATATTATTCTTGCGCCCACACTACCCTTTGGTTCCAGCCATCATCATCTGTCTTTTGGCGGCACTATCAGCATATCAGCCGATTTATATACACAGGTACTAAGAGAAATAGTTTCTTCACTTATACAAACCGACTTTAGAAAAATTATTTTATTGAATGGTCATGGAGGTAATATTACTCCGGCCAAACAGGCGCTTGCTTTGCTTAGTAAGGATTTTGACACGACGGTTCAACCCAATATTGCATTGGCTACTTATTGGGAACTGGCGGGGACAGCCTTTGCCGGCGACAGCCCGATGGAAAGTCCGGCGTTGAGCCATGCCTGTGAGTACGAAACAAGTCTTATGCTGCATTTGTTTCCTGAAAAAGTTTTTATGGATAAAGTGCAGCGTGCGGCACGTCCTGCACAAAACGGCTATATACCCTGGGAAGATGATGTACCATATAAAGGCGTAACGCTGTTCAAGCAAACCGCTTTTATTTCCTCTAACGGCAGCAGTGGTGAGCCACAGTCGGGCACAACCGGAAAAGGCGCTCACTTATTCAACAAAGCAACCACGGCGCTCATTCAGTTTATTGACGCGTTTAAAACCTGGCCGCTCATGCAAAAACTATCAAACCAATAACATGATAAAAACAGCAGTAAAACATCCTGATAAAAAATCACATACCGGTTCATATTCTGCCGGTGTAATCGCAAACGGTTTTTTATTCATCAGTGGCCAGGGTCCGCTGAACCTTGCAACCGGCGAAGTAATTTCAGGCACTATAGAAGAAGAAACATTGCTTACCCTTTCGCATATACAAAAAATTACGGAAGCCGCCGGAGGTTCTATTGATAATGTGGTGAAGTGCACGGTGCACCTCAGCAAAATAGAAGACTTTGATCGTTACGATAAAGCTTATGCTTCTTTTTTTAAAAGCATTTTACCTGCACGCACTACCGTGCAATCTGTTTTGGCAGATGGTATTAAAATTGAAATTGATGCTATAGTAGCGTTGAAATAAAACAACAAACAAGCAAAGCGTGAGTGAAAAAATACAAATAGGAACAGTTGGTTTGGGATTGATGGGTAGCAGCATTGCCACCTGCATACTCGCTGCCGGGCACCCGGTAACTGCGCTTACCAATAATATCGCGCAGAAAAAAGAAGCTACCCAACGCATTGAAGCATATCTTTTACAACTAAAAGAAGAAGAGATTTTAAAAGAAGAGCCGGCAACGGTATTACAGCGTTTATCCATCACCGATAGTTATGCGGATTTTAGCAATCATACCATCGTTATTGAATCTATTATAGAAAGCATAGAAGAAAAAAAGAAAGTATACCAACAACTGGAAACCGTGCTGGCGCCTGATGCCATTATCGGCAGCAACACTTCCGCTATACCTGTTACTTTATTGCAGCAGGGATTACAACACCCGGAGCGTATGTTTGGCATTCACTGGGCTGAACCCGCGCACATTACCCGGTTTATGGAAGTGATATGTGGCGATGCATCTGATATAGCGCTCGCGGAAAAAGTAATCAGCATCGCGGAAAGCTGGGGTAAAGAACCTTCTTTATTAAGAAAAGATATTCGTGGTTTTATCACTAACCGCATTATGTATGCGATGCTGCGTGAAGCATTTTACTTAGTTGAAAATGGCTATGCCACTATTGAAGATGTTGACCGCTCTTTACGCAACGACCTCGGTTACTGGATCACTTTCGCAGGGCCATTCCGTTTTATGGATTTCACAGGCATACCGGCATATCTGGCTGTGATGAAAGACCTGTTCCCTGATTTAAGTAACAGCACCACTATTCCATCTACCATTGAAAAATTAGTCGAAGATGGCGCCAAAGGCGTTGCCAACGCAAAAGGATTTTATTCATACACTGAAGCTACAGCGCAGCAATGGGAAAAATTGTTTGTTGACTTCAGCTTTGACATCAGGAAACTGGCAGGAAAATATCCGCAAAACATAGGAGACCAATGACAGCAACAAGCATAGCAAAGATTATAGCAACGGAAGTAATTGTACCTGCAAAGCCCGGCAGTTTAAATTCGAGTGATGTACATGATACAGATAAAGGCTTTGCCAAAAAATTTTTAACTGGTGAAAGCTGGACGGAATTTGCCAACCAGCCCAAGTGGATCATACAAATCACTTTGCAAAATGGTTTAACCGGTATTGGTGAAACCTATCGTTCCGCATTGCCTGCTTTAATTAAAGAAGCCGTGGATGAGTTTACAGGCAAAGATCTTTTATCGCTCAATTGGCGCAGACTACCGGTAACGGATCAACGCATTTATGAAGCTTTTGAAAGTGCCGTGCTTGACCTTGCCGGAAAATTGCTGAACGCGCCGGTAAGTCAATTGCTTGGAGGCGCATACAGGGATCATGTAGATTGCATGGGCTGGACAGGTCGCCGCAATCCTGAAGACGCCGCGCAGAAGGCCTATGAAGCTATGCAGAAAGGACATAAGATGTTTAAGTTTAAATGTTCGGATGAAGACCCTGTGAGATTATGGACAGCAGCTATCCGAAAAAAATGCGGCACAGGTATTAGAATTATTTTAGATCCTAACCAACGCTGGAGAGATGTGGCGACTACAATGCAGTTGATGGACGGTGTAGATAAAGAAATTATGTATGGACTGGAAGACCCGATATTGCATGAAGACGTGGAAGGATTTGTATACCTGCGCAAACATCTTGGCATGCCGTTGTTCAGGCATATATCATTGCCCTATACACAAGACATCAAAGACATTATCAAATTCATAAAGCATGAAGCTGTTGACGGGTATAATTTCAATGGCGCTGCTTATAATTCTGTGCTGCTTGCAGAGATTGCTCACTTAGAAAACAAACAATGCTGGCGTGGTTCCGAAGTTGATCTCGGTATTTCCGAAACAATGGGATTACATATTGCCGCGGCAAGCATTAACTGCACCATACCTTCCGACATTTTTGGAGAACTGGTGCGTGCAGATGATCTTATTGCTGAACCCATACGTTTTGAAAATGGCGCTGCGCTTGTGCCCAAAAGCGCAGGGCTTGGTATAGCGCTTGATACGCAGGCTTTGAAAAAATACGCCACAGGAAATACAATTGAAACAACAGCCAACAGCTTATGAACAAAAAATTATTTGCCTGGATATTACTCTTTTGCTGCAACCTCATGTGGTCGCTGCAATTTACCGGCATCAAATTAATACAGGATCAGATCGGCCCATATTTTACCGTGTGGGGACCAATGTTGCTGTCTGTTTTTTTATTGCTGCCATTTGTTATTAAAGATTATAAACAGCATAATCGTAAACTGAAAGATTTTTTAGTTTTCGTTCCGCTCGTAATATTAGGCGCATTCCCATCGCAGGTATTAATGACCTTCGGCACACGCTATTCGCAGGCAAGCAACGCTGCTATATTGGTCTTAATATTGCCGATATTAACCACAGTGCTGGCATATCTCATACTCAAAGAAAAAATGAGCCGCATCAAATGGATTTGCTTCGCGATAGCTATTGCCGGCGTTGCGCTTTGCTCCACCAACGATATCAGCAATATGGACTTCGGTTCTGCATATGCTATCGGCAACCTGCTTATTTTCCTGGCGCTGGTAGGCAATGCGTATTATAATGTGGGCTGTAAAAAAATTGCTAATAAATTCACCGGTATGGAAATGGTATTTTACACCTATGTAATAATGGTAATATTGCTTACACCCTTTGTATTGTATTACGAGGCTGATATATTCGCAAGAATACCATCATTCACCACCAATACCTGGATAGGGTTTTTAGGAACCCTTACGCTGTTCCATAATTTTCTTTCCATGGTACTTTTTTTTATAGCGCTCAAACACCTGGAAGCAACAGACGTTGCCATTTCCAATTACCTCATTACATTTTTTGGATTACCTGTAGCGGCAATATGGTTGGGAGAAAAACTCAGCGGACAGGCGATAACCGGCGGCGCTTTAGTACTTATTGCTTTAATCATTCTTACTATAGTTGAAAGTTTTGGAAACAGGAAATTAAAAACAACACAAACATTATAATATGAAATCTGCAGATAAATTATTGGAAGGAATAGTACCGATTATACCCACGCCCTTTACTGAAAATGAAGAGATAGATGAAGCGGCGTTAAGAAGGCTGGTAGATTTTGCATGTTCTTGTGGTATAGAGGCTGCCTGCCTTCCGGCTTATGCAAGCGAATTTTATAAACTAACGGATGATGAAAAATTGCAGGTAGTAAAAATAGCGGTAGACCAGGCAAAGGGTAGAATTAAAATTGTTGCGCAGTCTAATCACCCCTCATTAAAATCGGCGATACGGCTGGCACAGGCGAATGTGGCAAATGGCGCAGATATTATTTCGCTGGCAGTGCCAAGAATATTCAGCCTGCCGGAAGATTCATTGATGGAATATTTATCAGGTTTTCTTTCCGCTATACCCAATACACCTGTGCTTATACAGGATTTCAATCCCGGTGGTGCATCTATCAGCGCGCCATTTATTAAGAAACTAAATGAAGCGCATCCCAATTTTAAATACCTGAAATTAGAAGAGCCGCTGTGTGCGCCAAAGTTTGAAAACATCATTCATGTTACAGAAGGAAAGGTTGGTTTGTTTGAAGGCTGGGGCGGATTATATATGCTGGAATTAGTGCCGATAGGCATTGCTGGTGTAATGCCGGGTTTAGCGGTAGCAGATATTCTGCAAAAAGTATTTGTATTGAGAAGGAATGGTGAAACAGGTAAAGCGTTTAGTCTTTTTGAAAAAGTAATGCCGCAAATATTTTTCTCATTGCAGAATATGGAGTTGTTTCATTATGCGGAAAAAGAATTGCTGAAAGCGCGTGGTATTTTAAGCAACAGTATAGCAAGGAAAGCGGCGTATATACCTGATGCTTCTTCTATTAAATACATCAGCGAGTTGAATGAACGTGTAGTGGCATTAGTAAAAACGTTTTAACCATCACCTTATCATCTGAATAACAGAACCCCAATTATTATGTCAGCAAAACTACTCAATCAAATTGCTATTGTTACCGGCGCAGCTTCTGGCATTGGTAATGCGATAGCTTTCAAATTAATGGAACACGGCGCCAGGGTATATGCTTTTGACCTGAACGAAAATTTATTGCTGCAATACTTTAGCAATAACAGCCAATCCATACCCGTTGCCATAGATGTTACCAACCGGCAACAGGTAAATGATGAAGTGAACAAGATCATTAGCAAAGAAAAAAAAATTGATATACTCGTAAACTGCGTGGGCATTACCGGCATCACCAATATAAAAAGCCACCTGGCAGATATAGAAAATCTTAAACTGGTATTTGATGTTAATTTTATGAGCTGCGTGTATACATCGCAGTCAGTAATACCCAATATGCTGGAGCATCATTACGGCAGAATTTTACACCTTGCTTCCATTGCAGGTAAAGAAGGCAATGCCGGTATGTTGGCTTACTCCGCCTCCAAAGCGGCTGTCATCGGCATGACCAAAGTACAGGGCTCCGAATACGCGGAAACCGGCATTACCGTAAACGCGATGGCGCCTGCGGTTATACGCACACCGTTAGTAGATAATATGCCCGACGAACAGGTGAAATATATGACAGATAAAATCCCGATGAAACGTTGTGGCACACTGGATGAAGCAGCCAACCTGGCATTATATATCGTATCACCGGAAAACAGTTTTACTACGGGGTTTACTTTTGATCTTACGGGCGGAAGGGCGAGATATTAGAACGGTTGCAGGTTTCAGGTTACTGGTTTCAGGTTAGTGAGAAGAGAAAGGTAGGGCAAGGCTCTAATTTTTCAGGTCTCACGTCTCGCTTTTTTCCGTTTCCATGACTTGCCCTGCTCTATCTTTATGATTAGTATCTTATTCTCCCTGAAAAAAACGTCCTTTATATTCTTCAGGTGCAATCTCCTCAATATAAATTTCATTCTTATAGTTCTTCATAGCTTCATGCTTCAAATCAATCCGGCACAAAAGTAATTTTAGTACGTCTGCCCTGGTTTTATTTGGCAAAAACAAAAAAATGGAGGAAAATTGTTTTAGACTACGGATTACACAATAAAAAAGTATGACTGATCCTCACCATTTTGAAAATGAGCATGAAATATTTAAATGGTTATTCGAAACCTATAAAACCCCTCTTCACGATTATATTCAGAGCATTACAAAATCTCATGAAGTAGCAGAAGATATTACGCAGGAGATATTTATCCGGCTCTGGAAAAAAAGAAATGAACTAACCCAGATAGAAAATATAGATTATTACATCTACCGGATGGCGCGAAATGAAAGCATGGATTTTTTCAATAAAGTTGCGTTAGACGCCAGGTTATCCAGTGAACTTAAAAAAAGAATGTCCTCAAGCTTTAACAATGTAAGTACGCAAATGGATAGCAAAGAAATGTCGCGCCTGGTGCAGAAAGGACTTTCCACATTGTCGCCCCAACGTAAACTGGTTTACCAGCTTAGCCGTAACCAGGGACTAAAGCTGGAAGAAATAGCCCGGCAACTCAACCTTTCTGTTAATACAGTTAAAAATCACCTTATAGCAGCTCTTCAGCAGCTGCGCGAATACTTACTTCAATTTAGCGATGGTAATGGATTTGTCATTCTGTTTATACTTTCTCTTAACTCAATCCTCAACGCAGCTATCTGCAATTGAATGTGGGTAAGGATATTTTCAGCGTTGTATGATGTGATAAATACCCAAGTGAAGGCACTGTTTGAAACGGCGTTAAAAAAAGTAATAAATAATTAATCGCCGGTTAGTCCTAAAACATTTTCCGGCGGTCTTCCATGATACCGATGGTACCTTATAAAAAAACAAAGCCAGGAACATTCGTGGTGCTCCTGGCAGATGTTTGAGGTCCATTCCAGTAAACGATTAAAGAATACTTTTTGTAAACCCAAAACTGTTGCAATTTATGCAATTAATGCTTTATTGGGGTAACCGGTTCATAAAAGGCCTGGTCTCCATCACCAAACAAAACGCGCTTTCTATCAAACTGACTGTTTTCATCATGATGACCTTGTTTTTGCAGGTAAGTGCAAAAACCTTTTCCCAGCAGGTAACTTTTTCCGGCAGGAATGTGTCGCTGGAAAAAATTTTTACCGTGATCGAGGAGCAGACAGGTTATGTCGTTTTCTACAACTATGGTCTCATTAAAACCGGGAAGCCGGTCTCCGTCAATGTAAAATCAGTTTCCCTGGAAGAATTCCTGAACGCCTGTTTTCACGACCAACACCTTACCTATGTTATTGAAGGCAAAACGATCCTGGTTACCCGTAAGGAGGGTTCTACTCCCGGCGTAGGGCCGCTTACTGTTAACAATACTATTATTGTAAGCGGAAGGGTAACGAATATGAAGGGGGAAGCATTAGCCGGTGTTAGCATAAAAATAAAAGGCACCGATAAGGGCACCACTACAGATGAAAAGGGGTGGTTCAGGATTGAGATCCCCGATAATGCATCAAAAGTTCTGGTCATTTCCTTTGTAGGTATGCAAACACAGGAAGTGCCTGTTAACAATAAAATGGAATTAACCATTCAGCTCCGAAATGCCGATTCGCAACAACAGGAAGTGATAATTGTAGGCTATGGTTCGCAAAAAAAATCAGATATAACCGGCTCGGTAGCATCTGTAAAATTAAAAGAATTAACGCAGTTGCCGGCCCGGAGAGTTGACCAGGCGCTGCAGGGAAGGGTCTCAGGATTGATGGTGCAGAATGATAATGCATCACCCAATGCACCCGTTACAATACGTATAAGAGGAGTAAATTCCGTAAATGGAGGCAATGATCCACTGGTGGTAATTGACGGATTGCAGTTGGGTACATTAAGTTCTTTGAATCCCAATGATGTTGAGTCAGTAGAAGTATTAAAAGATGCATCCGCTACCGCTATTTACGGAGCCAGGGGTGCCAATGGTGTCATTATTGTTACCACCAAAAAAGGGAAAAAGGGAAAACCAGTGGTTACTTATAACGCTTATTTTTCATTCAGTCGTGTGCTGAAGAAACTTGATCAGTTAAATGCAGAACAATATGCCATAGCCGTAAATGAAAACAGGAAAGAATTTGGGGCAGGCGAAATTTTCAGCGCGGATGATCTTGAAACCTTCAAAACACAAAGTACGAACTGGCAGGATGTTATTTTTCGCAAGGGATTTGCGCATGATCATCAGGTAAGCGTAAGCGGATCCAGTGATAATACATCGTATGCTATATCAGCTACGGCAACGGGCCAAAACGGCATTATCATAGGTTCGTCATTTTCAGGATATGCAATCAGGTCGAATATAAGAACACAGGTAAGTAAACAGATCAGTGTAGGCCTTAACCTCTTCGCTAACAGGAATGTAAGTCATCCAACTGTAATCAATACATATGCAGGTGCAAATGCAGCGAGTCCTGTATACAGTGCCCTGCAGTTTGCTCCTGTCAAACCTGTTTATGAAGCAGATGGCAGTTATTCAAAACCTGGTGGTGGTTATGGTCCTCCCACCTCTTTTAATCCATTGGCACTTGCCATTGAACCCGTTGTAGATAATATTACCAATGATGTAAATGCAGTTGCAGATGTAGAATATAAAATTACCGAACAGCTTAAGGTGGATATACTGGGAGGATACAAGGGTACCAATGGGGAAAACAATGCTTATTTTAATTCAAAACCTTCAGGTAGCCCCGGAACAGAAGCCGCAAGCATCAGCAATTACAGGTTAATGCTACTACAAAATACAAATATGGTTACTTATGAAAACAGGTTTGGAGATCATACGTTGAAACTAACAGGTGTGGTAGAACAACAATATGTAAAAAATAATGGCAGCAGCGCCGGTTCTATAGGTTTCCTTACGAATGCGGTAACGTATTATAACCTGTCGCTGGGCAACAATCCACAAATACCGCAATCATACGGAAATGCTTCCTCGTTGCTTTCTTATATGGGCAGGCTAAATTATAATTATAGCGATCGCTATTCTCTCACTGTTACAGGCCGGTACGATGGTTCATCTGTTTTCGGAGCAAGCAATAAGTGGGGCTTCTTCCCTTCGGTTGGTGCTGCCTGGAATATTACGAACGAACATTTTATGAGCAGTGTGAGGGGGGCAGTTTCAGGGTTGAAACTCAGGGCAAGCTATGGTGTGGTGGGTAATCAGGCCATCAGTCCTTACCAATCATTGGCCTCATTGAATAATAACCTGCTTTACATTTTAAATGGATCAAGTGCCTCGGTTGGAGTGGGATTAGGAAGAACAGGAAATCCTGACCTGAAGTGGGAAAAGACTGCGCAATTTAATATCGGCATAGATGCAGATTTCCTGGATGGACGGATTAATCTGGTAGCCGACTATTACGACAAGAAAACTACCGACCTTCTCTTTTCAGTTAAGCTGCCTGCTATTGGAGGCGGTGCTGGTTCCATACTTCGAAATGTAGGCTCAATGCAAAACTCAGGATTTGAATTTTACCTCGGAGGCAAACCTTTTGTAGATAATTTTAAATGGGAAACAGGACTCACCCTGAGCCTCAACAAAAATAAGCTGCTTGAGTTATATAATGGTTTGAACGAATTACCACTAGGCGATCCCGGCGTGCCAGGGTTCGGCAACACTATCTGGCTGGAAGTAGGCAAACCCGTAGGGGTATTCAGGGGATATGTTATGAATGGCGTGTGGAAAACAGCAGAAGCTGCCAGTGCAGCCGTATACGGTGCTGTACCTGGGTATCCTAAATATGTTGATCAGAATAAAGACAATAAAATTAACGGAGCAGATATTGTAGACATTGGTAACTCACAGCCCAGATTTGTTTTTGGTTGGACCAATACATTTGGATTCAAAAATTTCGACCTTAATTTTTTCTTCCAGGGTGTTCAGGGAAATAAGATATACAACGTATCCCGTGTACGATTTGAAAGGACCACTACAGACGCTGACGCTACCAGCGTAAAGATTCTCGACAGGTGGACCCCCACTCATGAAGATACGGATGTACCTTCTTTTAAAGGCACCGTTGTATATGAACAAAATCAATCCACAAGATGGCTCGAAGACGGTTCATACGTGCGGTTAAAGACGCTGACGCTGGGATATACTTTTTCAAACTTTAAAACAAATATCCTGTCATCTGCCAGAATCTACGCAGGCAGTATTAATCTGTTTACAAAAACAAAATATTCGGGATTTGAGCCTGAAGCCAGAACGGGAGTGGATAGCCGTAGTGGTGTGGATATCGCCACCTATCCATCGCAAAAATCATTCACTATTGGTTTGAACGTAAAATTTTAAAGTCATGAAAAGTATCAGATCTATTATATACCTCCTTATTGTTGCGGTTTTAACAGGCAGTTGCGTAAAATTGAAAGAAGTGCCAGAGGGAAGCTTGGCCCCTGAGAATTTTTATAAAAACCAAGCTGATTTTGAGGCGGCGGTAACGGGAGTTTATGCTCCTTTATATACAGGTTACCAGTTGTTCGATAGTGATCCGACCATGTTATTGGGCGGAGGGGCCGACGATGCGGGCTTTGTATTGTGGGATCCTGAGTATGCAGGATATGAGACACTGAAAGTGCTTCCCGGTTTTACTACTTTATTTGCCGTATGGAACCAGTTCTACTCTTCCATCAACAATGCCAATACATTAATACGAAACATTCCCAATGCGCAGGGCATAAGCCAGGTGAAGCTGGATGAATTTGAAGGTCAGGCAAGATTCCTGAGGGCCTTATCTTATTTTTATGTAACACGGTATTGGGGTAAAGTTCCGTTGATTACGGAGCTTAATAACAGCAAACCCGAAGAAATTGGTGAGTCGCCTGAAACAGATATTTACCAGCTCATTATTGACGACCTGAAGATTGCAGAAGAAAAACTCGCCTCAGGTTATCCGGAAAAAGGAAAGGCTACAAAAGGCGCGGCAAAAGCACTGCTGGCAAAAGTGTATCTTACTATGTCAGGCTGGCCTTTGAAAGATGCATCTTATTACTCGCTTGCCCGCGATAAAGCAAAAGAAGTAATGGATATGAATATGTACGAACTGATGCCGGATTTTGCGAACCAATGGCTGGTAGAAAATAAGCTGACCAGCAAGGAATCTATTTTTACATTTTTTGGTTCTTCAAAGTATAGCTGGGCCGAAGGGAGCCACCTGCATGTAAGTATCCGGCCTGCGGTTGAAGGTGGCTGGTCAAGCGAATATACCGAACTCGACTTCTTTAACAAATTCCCGGAAGGTCCCCGGAAGAACGCTACCTTTCATACCGTATTCAATGATGGCTCAAGCTGGATGGATGACGTGAACAAAGTGCCTTATTTTGCCAAGTTCAGAGATGCCGGTGCTGCTGCTGGTCAAAACACCGATGTTTTTTCCTTT
This sequence comes from Chitinophagaceae bacterium, assembly GCA_020847395.1. Taxonomy (GTDB): domain Bacteria; phylum Bacteroidota; class Bacteroidia; order Chitinophagales; family Chitinophagaceae; genus Agriterribacter. The sequence goes on along the minus strand of JADLCD010000001.1, from coordinate 14,947 downwards.
GACGGAGATGGCGCCAGCGTGATGATCCGGTACGCTGATGTGTTGCTGATTTACGCAGAGGCTGCGAATATGGCGGAAGGCTCGCCTTCGGAACAGGCAAGAGATGCCATTAATAAAGTAAGGCTTCGTGCCGGACTTGACCCATTGCCACCTGGCATGTCTAAAGAAGCTTTTGATAAAGCCGTATTCGATGAAAGAGGTTGGGAATTTACGTTTGAGTTCGGCAGCCGCTGGTTTGATCTGATAAGAAAAGAAAAATTGCTGGAGATTAAAAAGCCGCAATATCCTTATATAGACAGCCACAATATGCTGCTGCCAAAGCCATCAAAAGAACTGGATTTGGTAAAAGGGCTCCATCAGAATGATGGTTATTAATTATGAAATCAAAAATGAAAACCCGAAGAACATTTGTAAAAAACGCAGTAGCCGGGGTTGGAGGTCTGTCTCTGCCGGCCTTGTTGCACGCAAAAGCATACAATAACATTACAAAGAAAAAGATTGTGTGCATTGGAGGGCATCCCGATGATCCTGAAAGCGGTTGCGGCGGTACGCTGGCTAAACTGGCGAATGCGGGAAATGACGTGACCATTGTGTATCTCACCACAGGAGATGCCGGAATTGAAGGGAAATCTTTGACTGAAGCAGCCGTTATCAGGAAACAGGAAGCCATCAACGCCTGCAAAATATTAAAAGCAAAACCTGTGTTTGCCGGGCAAATTGATGGCGACACCGTTTTTAACAACGACTGGCTGAAAAAAATGCAACAGTTATTAGCCGGCGAAAAGCCCGACATCGTTTTTACACACTGGCCCATTGATTCTCATAAAGATCACCAGGTAGCAAGTATGTTGACGATACAAGTATGGATGCGTACCGGCCGGCCGTTCGCACTATACTTTTTTGAAGTATCTGCAGGCATACAAACAATGCTCTTTCATCCTACCGATTATGTTGATATTACAGATACGCAGGAGCAAAAAAGAAAAGCATTGTATTGCCACATAAGCCAGCAGCCCGACCGGATATATGCCGATGTGCATACTGCGATGGAAGATTTCAGGGGTAAAGAATCCGGGGTGAAGGCGGGAGAAGCCTTTGTACGGATGAACGGAAAAAAAGCAGGTGAAATTTTTACGCCGGTTGCCGGATAAAAAATAATGTAACGAAGATATTGTCACAGGCATGCTATATGCTAACAGGTTGTAACAAAACTTTTTTGGATGGATAAAACACAAAGGATACATTTTCTTTTCACAGGATATACGAAAGGAACACTTTCTCACGAAGAGCTCGATGAGCTGCTGGTGTGGCTTTATGACGCAAAGGAAGAGGAAATAACTGCCTTATCGTTGCCCCTCCACGATCTCTGGCAGCAGGCAAAAGATGGTAAACTTCCATCAACTGCTTCCCGGGTAAACTGGGAGAACGTATATCGTACTGTAATGCAGTCAGACAGCGGTGCCGTAGAAATACCAGTGCAGGGCAACAGGTGGAAAAGGCGCTGGGTGACCGTTGCAGCTGCAGTTATTGGTATTGGATTATTTGTTGTTGTTTATTTTTTTGGCCCCGGAGCTACCCGAAAAGAGATAGCGCAGCAGCCGGTTGAAAAAAATCGCTTACCCGAAAACGTTATGCCAGGCAATAACAATGCTGTACTCACATTGTCGGGTGGTGAGAAAGTTGTGCTGGATAGTGCAGCAGACGGACGGCTGGCGGAACAGGGTGGAACAGAAGTAGTTAAGCTAAAGGGGGGTCAACTTGCGTACAGAGCGGGCGAAAGCCGCACAATAGTCTATAATACTGTTTCCACTCCACGGGCTGCAAATTACCAGGTAACACTCTCCGATGGAACCAGGGTATGGTTGAACGCAGCTTCTTCTATCCGCTTCCCTACCGTTTTTAGCGATACCGCCAGGCATGTGGAGCTTACAGGAGAAGCATATTTTGAAGTATCAAAAAATAAGCAAGCGCCTTTTACTGTTCTGGTAAAACGAAGCGATATACAGGGAGGTAATATGGAGGTAGAAGTATTGGGCACTCATTTTAATGTAATGGCTTACGAAGACGAGAGTACGGTGAATACAACCCTGCTGGAAGGATCGGTAAAAGTAAAACATGGTAATGCCAGTGAATTGCTCCAGCCGGGTAAACAGGTTCAACTCAGCAGGCAAAGTGGTAAATTGAGCAACGCGGTTGCCAATGTAAACATGGCAGTGGCATGGAAGAGCGGCTATTTTTATTTTGATAAAGACAATGTACAATCTATTATGAGGCAGGTAGCCAGGTGGTACGACCTCGATGTGAGGTATGAAGGCGAAGTGACCGATATGTTATTTTCGGGAAAAATCGAAAAACGGTTACCATTGTCCGGCGTGTTGAATTTATTCAAATATGAAAAAATCAATTTTAAGATTGAAGGCAAACAGTTGGTGCTAATAAAATAGCATTCCGGGTTACGTTAATGTACCTTTTTACAGGTGGTATTTATTATTTACCAGTCCATAAAATTTTTGTTTGAAAAAGATCATAGTTATTTATATACTAGCTGCCTCCACCTTCTCGTATGGAAACAGTGTGCCCGTCACCGAACAGCTTACTTGTGAGCAGATCAGTAATCCTCTTGGCATTGATACAAAAGCGCCCGCTTTCAGCTGGACGTTTGGCATTTCAGGGCGGAATCAATGGCAAACGGCATATGAACTCATTGTAAGTGATAATATAAAAGACATAACCAACGGCAAAGGCAATGCCTGGTCAACCGGCAAGGTACTCTCTGCTCAAAATTTATACATAGTGTATAATGGAATACCGTTGTATTCCCGTAAACGATATTACTGGCGTGTGAAAATATATGGAGAAAATGGTGAAAATTCAGGGTGGAGTAAAATTGCCTGGTTCGAGACTGCCTTTCTTGACGCAAAAGACTGGAAAGCAAAATGGATAGGTGATGGAAGCAGAAACCCCGTGCACGACGAGGATTATTACAGGGACGACAGGATGCCCCTGTTCCGGAGGAGTTTTTCCATATCGAAAAAAATAAAAACAGCCAGGTTATATATTTCCGGTCTCGGTTATTACGAAGCTTATCTCAATGGCAAAACAATAGGCGATCACGTGCTGGACCCAGGTTTTACAACCTACCGTAAACAGGTGCTTTATGTTGTACACGATATTACAGCACTTACCAACAGGGGAGAGAATGTTGCGGGCATCATGCTGGGAAGTGGTTGGTGGAATCCACTGCCCTTTAAATTTTTTGGACGGTGGAATTTGCGTGATTACCAGCAGACCGCGCGTCCCTGTGTAAAAGCCGAAATACATATTACTTATCTCGATGGCTCAACCGAGCAGATCAACACCGATAGCAATTGGAAGACCGCACCCGGACCCGTTATCTTCAATAATGTATACCTCGGTGAAAAATACGATGCGAGGCTCGAACAAAAAGCGTGGAATAGCAAAGAAACAGATGATAAAGTATGGAAAAATGCTGTTGTGGAAGAAGGCCCCTCAGGTGAATTAACTGCACAGATGCAGCCGGCAATAAAAGTCACGAAAGTAATACAACCTGTTAGCATCAAAGCTTTCAAGCCCGGTGTTTTTATAGCAGATATGGGACAGAACTTTGCAGGTGTTGCCCGCATTAAAGTAAGAGGTGTTGCTGGCACCAAAATAACCTTACGGTATGGAGAAGATATATATGCAGATGGATCTTTAAATGTGATGACTACTACTGCTACCCAAATAAAAAAAGGCGCCATCAAAGGTGGCCCGGGTGCTCCCGAAACCGCGTGGCAGGAAGACAGCTACATCTTAAAAGGGGAAGGACTGGAAGTGTGGTCGCCCAGGTTTACGTTTCACGGATTTCAATACGTGGAGATAACAGGTTGGCCCGGAACGCCTGCCGTTGGTGATATTGAAGGTTTACGAATGAACAGTGATCTTGAAACCAAGGGAACTTTTGCTTGTTCAAATGACATGTTCAATAAACTGCATGAAGTTATACAATGGACTTTCCTGAGCAATGTATTCAGTGTACAATCAGATTGCCCCGGTCGTGAAAAAATGGGGTACGGAGGCGATATCGTTGCTACTGCAAATGCATTCATATACAACTATGACATGTATCATTTTTATAACAAAGCCATACGCGATTTTGCCAATGAGCAAAGACCACAGGGAGGGATAACCGAAATTGCTCCTTTCACCGGTATCGACGACAGGGGCTATGGTGATCTGTCTGGTCCTCTTGGCTGGCAATTGGCATTCCCGTTTATGCAGCAACAGTTGTATGAGTATTATGGTGACAGGCGTATTATAGAACGATATTATCCTGCCTTTAAAAGGCAATTGGATTTTCTTGCTTCAAAAGCATTGAACAATGTTTTTTATTGGGATATCAGCGATCATGAGGCGTTGGATGCAAAACCTGAATCTTTTTCTGCGGTGGCATTCTATTACCACCATGTTCAATTAGGCGCAGCGTTTGCCACAATCCTTGGCATCAGGGAAGATGCCGAAAAGTATAACAGGCTTGCGGGTGAGATCAGGTCGGAGATACTGCAACGGTTCAGTATTAAAAATACCGGGAGGTTTGACAATGCGACACAGAGCGCCCAGTTATTTGCATTGTGGTATGGATTGTCACCCGATAAAGACAAAACGATCAAAGTGTTACTTGATGAATTTGCCAGGCATAGCTGGCATTTATCCACCGGAATTTTTTCTACCAAAATGCTTTTTGACGTAATGAGGATGAACAATATGAATGAAGTTGCCTACCGCATTGCCGATCAGCGGGATTTTCCGGGCTGGGGCTACATGATTGAAAAAGGCGCGACTACCTTGTGGGAAACCTGGGCGTTTCCCGAGAACGATCCTTCACGCAATCATCCTATGTTTGGTTCTGTAGACGAATGGTTTTACCGGTCCCTGTTAGGGATCAACCCTGCGAGCCCGGGATTTGAAAAGATCATTATTAACCCGCAGCCTGTAACAGCGTTGCAATGGGCAAAAGGAAGCTATGCATCTGTAAGAGGTATAATTTCGGTGGATTGGAAAAAAGAAAACGGCAGGTTTATATTGCATACTTCTATACCTCCTAACACAAGCGCCACTGTTTACATTCCGGCAAAAGAAAATGCAGCGGTTACAGAAAGTAATATAAGCCTGAATAAAAAAAGAGAAATAAAATTGACGGGATACAAAAATGGTTTTGCCATTATTGAGATCAATTCGGGCAGCTATACTTTTGAAACAGCACTTATTAATTCACAACACCCAACAACGGCAACAAAATAGTGCTCGCCAATAGGTTTTTTAAATTGGAACCTCACTTTCCCCTTGATGCACGGGAGTTTATCCGGCGTTTTCAGCAGCATATCCTGCCTGAAAGGTTTACTAAGATCAGATCCTACGGGTACTTAAGCAACAGAAACCGGCACCGGTGTATCATTGCCATACTAAAAACAATGAAGCTTCCACAGCACAAGAGGCTGGTAAGAATACCCTGGAAGTACGTATGAAAGAAATGTATGGTATAGATATACAGGAATGTCCCTGTTGCAAAAAAGCGATGCTGCAACTACTGGTTGTGTATGTTCCGTGGAAACAGGCAGATGACGGGTAAGATAATAATGAACAGGAAAATTAAATATGGATCAAAAAAAACGTTGCCCTGCGATGTAACAGCACTGCATTGCCCCGGCATCAAAAAATGTTCAGAAAAACAGTAATAAAAATGTATTTTAGGGATGCCAAGCCAGTAGCAGTTTTCTTCCTTAAAGCAATACCGGGCGGCAACAACGAAAACCAAAACCAGACAACCACCACAAGAAAAGCTAAAGACCAATACTTTCTCCCTAATGGCAACATTACGGCGATGTCGGCCAACTCAAAAGTATACCACAAAGCCCCGTAACTTTCTTTAACGACGGGGCTTTATCTGGGGCTTTGCGGTATACTTTTCTATGTGTTGGGCGCAATTATTTTTGACAGCTTTCACAGCGGGCACAAAACCATAAAAAGCGTAACTTCGGACAAATTAGTTAACAATGTTAGTAGAGAGAACAACCAAAGAAGTAATTATCAGGCTGCCTGCATCGGTGGACACAGAGGATTTGCAAGATTTTTTGAATTATGCTCGTTACAAAGAGTTGACCGCTAATTTTAAAACGAGCCAGAAAGAGGTAGATAAAATAGCAAATGATATAAATTCAAAATGGTGGACTAAAAACCGAAGCAAACTCATTAAATGAAAATCATTGTTGACACGAACATTATTTTTAGTGCCATCCTTAATTCCAACAGTCGCATCGGGAAGATTCTTTTAAATTCAAAAGAACATTTTCAATTCTTTACCTGTAATTACTTGAGAATTGAAATTCAACGACACAGAAACAGGCTTTTGAAAATAACAAAGCTTACTGAAGGCCAACTTTCGGAACTTGAAGAACTTGTAATGCAGCATGTTACTTTTATTGATGAACGCCTTATCCCACAAGAGCTTTTAATCAAAACAGAAACTCAATTAAAAGCGGGCTTAAAGCAAAACGCTTCAAAGACATTATTTTAACATCGGAGCTTTATTTGTGGCTTGACGATTTAGAGCAAGACTAAAACAGCGTGCAATTGGGTTTCGGTTCCAGGCGCACGATTTTCAAATCTCCAAACAACGCCAAGCCCTGCCCATTAGCGATTATTGTAAAGCGACATCAAACGACAATTAAAAATAAATTCCTATGGCAGGCATAAATCAAAGTATAGCAGAAGTAGTAATGCTAATCAGAAAACCGACAAGTGAAGTATTCCACGCATTCATTGACCCAGAAATCACCAAGCACTTTTGGTTTACAAAGGGTAGCGACAAATTGGTAGAAGGACAGAACGTTACTGCCTCTGGTGTTCGTAGCTTGGAAAGTGTGCGCAGGCACCCCCAACAACATCAATGTACCAGGCATTGCATTTATACTTTTAAATAGCCTCTTTGGTAGGAATGGCTGGCTGCAATCTCTCACGTCTCTCCTTTGGAAATAGTGGATGGAAGTGTTCACAATTACTTTCTCAAATTGACTCAACAACCGACTTCTATTTTGATTCTGTTAGTCAAATTAAAATGGATAGTTGGTATAAAGGAAGAGTGGTTTTAGTTGGCGATGCCGGCTATTGCCCGTCACTATTATCTGGTAAAGGATCTACGCTTGCAATGGTTGGCGCATACATACTTGCCGGAGAGTTGAAACAGGCAAATGGAAATTATAAAATAGCTTTTGAACAATACGAGATCATGTTCAAACCATTTATGGAGAAAAAGCAGAAGGCTGCCCGGTCTTTTGCAAAATCATTTATCCCAAAAAGTAATTTTGGTATTTGGTTGAGAAATAGCCTTTTCAGGCTAATGTCTTCACCATTTATTTTAAAGCTATTTTTGAACCAATTTAAGGATAGTGAACTAAAACTAAAAGAATACTAATTGGCAGTGAAAGACAATTATATGACTGCTTACAGGCGTTTTGGTTACCCCCTGTTATACGATGTCTCCGACTTCGTATTACTTATGTTCTCCCGCAACTTTGTTCCAACAGCCGCGGTTTGTTGTTGGTGATGCCGGAGCACAATAGGCCACGCACAACACCCAACAACGGCAGAACGCAGCGTTTCTTGTGCGTTATGAACAAGATACGTCTCTGTCTTTTTGCGTAATTTTATAGCGCGGAAAAAATAATGACGATGAAAAAAATCCTGATAGCGGAAGATCATGATATCGTAAGGGTAGGTATACATTTTTTATTGAAAGACCTTTTTGGTGATGTGCAGCTTCATGAGGCAACTACTTTCAAGGAATTGCTTAATCAACTCGATAAAGAAACGTATGACCTGCTGATACTGGATATCAACATCCCGGGCGGTGATAATATTCATATGGTTGAGACGATCCGTTACCGTACTGCGCATGTTCCGATTTTGGTATTATCAAGTTATGATGAAAGAACGCATGCCATCCGCTATTTAAAAGCCGGCACTAATGGTTATGTACAAAAAGATAGCAAACCTGAAGAAATAAAACATGCAATAAGAATGGTAATGAACGGTGAATCCTACGCCAGTGACAATCTTCATCAATCTCTTCTGAAAAACCTGTATTCCGCCCCTGTGCAGTCACACCTGCTGAAATCACTTTCAGACAGGGAAATTGAAATTGTGAAATTGCTGGCCCGTGGTTTTAATCCTTCCGATATAAAAATCCTGCTGAATATCCAGCTCTCCACCATCAGCACTTATAAAGCACGCATTTTCGAAAAGCTTGGTGTGAGCAATGTAGTGAAGCTGGTTGAAAAAATCCGCGTGCTGGAGCAGGAAGAAGGCATTAAACTGTTCTAAAAATGCCTCCCCCCTCCTGCATATTGCCGTAGCCAGCCCTGAATCTGTTTCTTACCGCAGTATAAACTGTGAAGCATTGACTGAACCATCCACAACGATCTTTACATGATAAAGCCCGGCAGGCCATTGCTTCGACGGGAGAACATTCAATCCTGTTACAGATAATGTATTGGCATATACCGGTACGCCCAGGCTGTTGTATACCACGAACGACCCCTGCCGCCCCCGTTGTACCGGATATTTAAGACGTATCATTTCATAGCGTGCAGCCGGGTTGGGATAAATAACCGGTTCATTTGCCGCAGATGTATTTTTTATTACGATCACACCGGAATATTTGCGTGAACCATCTTTATCATACATGGCAAGCCTGTACCAACCTGCCTGCCTGGCAACGGGGCCATACGTATAGTGATGCTCCGCAGACTCACCTGAAGCAGTAACCGTTCCTATCACGGAATAAGTAGTGTTTGATGCGCTGAACTCCACATCAAACCTTGCCGTATTGAATTCATTGGCAGTATGCCATTGAAGGATGATCAGTTCATTGCCGGCATCTGTAGCAGTAAAAGATAACAGATCCAGGGGAAGCGCCTGGTTAAAAGTGATTTGATAAGACGCCATTGCACCGGTGGCGCCTGCTGCATCCTTCCATCCGTAAGAAAAGCCCATTTGAGTGGTTCCGTTCGTGCCCAGCAATGTAAGCTGGGAGCCGTCATAACCGGGGATTTCCCAATAACCGGAAACAGCATTATAATTACTGCAGAAACCCTTCCCTATATCTGAGCCAAGGCAGCCTCCCGGCTGCAATTGTACACCGTTGTAATATAGCATGGTTGGATAAAGCGAAGAAGATCCTGTATTGGTATACGAAGCAGGATCTATCAATAAGCTTATGCCGCTTGTTCCACTGCCGATGGGCAGGCTTGTGCCGCCCGCATTACCATCAGGATCAGTTCCGGTCAATATGCCCGGTACACTGCCCGAGGAAGCGCTCCCGCTCATGGTTATCTGTTGATGGTAAAGCACGGCATTATCTCTTGTGCTGTTAGTATTAGCGCCGCTTACCGGTCCTCCGGTGCCTGTATTCACGTTGGTAAAAGATTTTGCTTCCGCTACAGCCGTGCGTTCAATACCGAAATTCTGATTGGCTATGCTGGCAGCAAGGCCATTCAACGTAAGCACAGGATTGGTGGTATTGAGCACAGTGGAAACTGTACCGTTTTTGTTAAGGCTGACACCTTTCCATCCCGGCGCGAGGTTAGGTATAACTGCACTGCCCGCAGAACCCGCGGCAGGCGCGGCAGCCTGTGAAACAATCCTGACCTCATAATTATTACCGCCCGGTACACCCGTGAAGCTATAGCCTGTGGTGCTGCTCACCGTTGCGGATTGAAAAACGGTAGGCACTCCTGCATAGGTATTATTATTTTGCAGCAGGAGCGCATACAACGTTTCACCGCTGCCTGCAACATTGGTCAGGGGCTCACCCGCAGCCTTGATACCATTTCCGTCATAATCATTCCATACATTTCCGCTAACGGTATAATAGCTGGTCACTACAAAAGGTATGCTCAATGTACTTACGGCGCTGCTTGAAAGCCCGCCATTATCCGTAGCAGAGAATTTTATCGTGACGGATGTGCTCACATCGGCCGAAGGATCTATTGCTATGGACTGTACGGGAACACCTCCGCTGTATGGAACAACGAGTGTTCCCGGCCAGGCTGTGCAGGTGGTGAGCGGCGGGCAAATACCACCTGAGGGGTTGGGATATACTACGCTTCCTACCTTCAGGTAATTGGCACCTGACGGAAATTCCGTTATAGTGATGCTGCTGACTTCACCATCCGCATCTGAAGCCGTAATGGCTGCATTCGGTACCGTATAGAAATTATAACCGCCGGGATTGGGCTGGTTTGCCAAGGTGTTGTTAGTAGTTACGGGAGGGATTTCTATTCCGAAATTCGCATCTGACACACTGATTGAACCCACCGTGATCAGTAATTTGCCATCTGCCAGCAGATCAGTACCTGCATCCGCGCCAAGATTTTCACCGGTACTTACATAGCCTCCTGCGGGATAAGTGGCAGCAGTAAAAAGCGTTCCTGCTGCGGGTGAGGTGTTGCTTACATACAAAATATAGCTGCCGGGGGTTGCAGTTCCAAAATTATAGCTGCCCCCGGCAGCCACACCTCTTGTGTCAATCACAAGATTGGTGGCCGGATCAACCCTTACTGCATATACGGCGTTTACGCCAAACTGTGTGCCGCTCGCATTGACCAAACCGTCTGTCATTCCGTTAACATCATGATATATATTGCCACTGATCGAAACACAGTTAAGTGTTGCTGTAAAAATAGCATCAGGGCTTTCAAAAGCGCTTGTGCGCACATTTACAGTAAAGTTCCTGTCACCGCTCGTTGGAGCCCCGGCGCTGTTAAGATATCTGATGGCATCAAGCAATGCCTCTGCTTTGGCAACAGTAAAAGTTGCTGTAGTAAATGTAACCGTACGAACACCGCTGCTGCTGCTCCTCACTGCGGTGTATGTATTGCCTCCAAGAATAACCGAGGTACTACCATCACTGTCCAGCGGAATGGTTCCTCCTGAAGTGGCGCCGTTTACGGTAAAGGTTTCATTTGCTCCGTCAGCAATGGATGCGGCAGGAAAACTGATGGTCAACTGTGTAAGATTAGTAGTTGACGTAATATTGGTCTGGCTGCTGGCGGTAAAAGACAATGCGGAACCGCAACCTGATGTACCATTGTTTACACCAATGACGTCTGTATTAAGATCTGCCGTTGGGGCCTGCGTTATTGTAGTAGCTGCAGAAAAAGCCGGACCGGCGCCAAAATCAATAAAATAATATGCGGCGCCCGTGGCGCCGGCGCTCACCAGTATGCTGAAATCGCTGATATTATTGTAAGTGAGCCGCACCCGTGTGGCATCCGCCGTTACCGTTGTATTATTTGTAGATACATTGGAACGGTAACGGGTAAGATTAGTTGTAGTGTTAAAAGTTGGAGCCTGAATGGTGGTGGAGTTAGACAATTCACTTGTGCTGAAGCCATCAAACTCATTCGCCTGGTTGGAGTTAGTTGTTCCATTACCATCAATATCATACGTGTTCACCTTTACATTCTGCAATACCACAGGCGTGCCGGTATTGGTGGTATTATTATAGCTGTTGCCGAGTATAAACTGGAAGTCAAATATGGCAGAACCACCACCTGCGTTAAATGTGAGTTGCGGCGAAAAAAAACGCGGATCATTATTATTAAAGGTAGAACCATCTGTTATGAGCGGTTGATCAAAGTTAGTAAATGATCCGCCGGTCAGCGAACGCGTTTTTACGATACAATCTATCTGTATACCGCTCAACTGAGCAACGTTTTCATAGAGTACAATATTGCCAACCGAAGTACCGGTGCCAACTTTAGGGGTAATGGTTACTAACGTAGTGCCACTGCCGCCACCAAAGTTGATATTATTATAAACATTATCAAAAAAATTATTGGTGACCAGAATACTTATTGTTTTAATGGCGCTGCCTGGTGGTGAACCGCCCGTTGCCGTAATAGTATAATTTGTGACCGGGCTTGCAGCGGTAGGAAGACCGGATATAACGCCTGTATTTGTATTAAATGATAAACCCGCCGGCAAAGCCGGTGATATGCTATAGGAAGTTACATTGCCTGCCACTGTGGGAGACAGGTATACATTGGTCACATTCGCAATGAAAACATTCGGTGTCGGATAATTCAGTGAAGTGGGCGCCTGCGCATATACAACCGCAAACTTCATTACAATGAAAACCGGTACAAGGAAGGTCTTACGGCGCAGCATTCGCCGGACAAGCAGTAGTTGTTCCATTCAAAGGATAAATTGAGCGGTAAAATTACCGGCACAGCTACAACCAATGTTTAGAAATATTTCAGAGTTATTATAGAATTAATTTGTAATTGAAAACACTTACAAAATCAGAAATAACACTTATTAAAAATTGATCCGGTCAGGTTCGTATACCCCCAATGATATGCCAGCATTCACCTAAAATAAAAGCCATTACACAACGGCATACCAATATATAATTACTATTATATATTTAGGTGTTTTTGCTGAAGAATTAATTCTACAATCACAAAAAATTAATTCTACGATGCATCCTCCCGGTCAGATTTAAATTGCATTCAAGCCAATAGTCAAATCAAATATTACATTATCATGCTCCGGGCGGTAAATACACCAATGGTACCGTATAGTTGCAGTTCACTTTAAACCAGTCATATGAAAATTATATTTACGCTTTTATTATCAATTGTATGTTTTTCAGATCTTAAAGCACAATGCGTTGGTTCTGCGGATGATTGCGATGGAGATGGGATATTAAACGGAGCTGATATGGACAATGATAATGATGGCATACCGGATCTTCAGGAGCTGTCAGGATCAGGTACTATGCAGTGGACCAACACTCAGATCAGTTCCTTCCAGACAACACCTTTTACAGCTTCGCTGGCTTGCGGAACGCCTGTTACATTCCAATGTACATCCATCAATAACCAGGTTCGTGCTTTTGCAGGAAGTACAAGCCCTAATTTCAATACTGTTTTGACAAGCGATCTTGGCACAGCGACAACTCAGCCCAGGTCAATTTCCTTTGGAACATACGCACCCAATAGTGGGGATATAGGCACTTTTACACTCACATTTTCTCCTGGTCAGCTCTATGAATTAAATCTATATTTCAGTGATCCGGAAGTTACTTCTTTCTATATCACTGTTTACAATGCATCAAACGATTCGTTACCAACTATAGACTGGAGCGTTGCTACATATGAAACAACGGGTACAACCCCGGCAAGTGCGTATCCCGCCAATACGCTTACTATGGCACCAAAAATGTTTTCTTTTACAGCACCCAGCCTGAGTAATGATTACGATGTTTTCAGACTGCGTTTGGGGTTTGTTACCTTATTGCAGGCCTCAAAAATTATTATCCGGCTGACAAGAAATCCGGGTGTAAGCACAGCAAGCGATGGTGTATGGTTCTTCCTCGCGGGTAAATGTTCCGCTGATACAGATGCTGATGGCATTTATAATCATTTTGATACAGACAGCGATGGCGATGGATGTCCTGACGCACTGGAAGGCAACGGCACATTCAAATATCCCGGACTTGATGTGAATGGCAGGCTCAATGTTCCGGTAGATGCCAGTGGTGTTCCTGTAATTGCCGGCGTTCCACAAACAGTTGGCACCTCCGCCAATGCTGCTTTATTCGATGTACAGAGCGCCTGCGCTTTCCCGGAAACATATGCAGTATCAATCAACCAGCCCGGTATGCCGGCTGTGTTAAACCTCGGCTCCAATCCACTGCAGGGCAGTGATGAAGCAGACCAGCCGGTACAGGATAGCTGGGCCGCCAAAAAGTTAATTATCACTGCACTCCCTACCAATGGATTTGATTTAATTTATAACGGCAGCACAGTAACACAAAACCAGGTAATTTCTCCGTATGTTGCAAATCTGCTTTCCATTCAACCCGGTCCTTTAACGCCTGAAGGCATAAATTCCACCACTTTTCAATACAGTACGGTAGATGCAGCGGACCAGGAGGATCAAACACCTGCCAGCTATACCATTACATGGGCGCAGGCATTGCCATTACATCTTGTAAATTTTTCTGCTTATTACAATAATCAATGCCAGCTTGAATTTAAGTGGGCATCTGAAAACGAAATTAATTTTAGCGGATATACCATTGAAAAAAGCAGTGATGGAAAATTATTTACTGCTATTGGCAATGTGCAGGGCAAAGGTGAAGCTAAAAATACATATACATATATACAAAATGCATTAAATGAAACTTATTTCAGATTGCGCATGACAGACATTGACGGTACTATAACCTACAGCAAAACAATATATGTAAACAACAAATGTGGCGTACAAAACGCTATCCGCTTATTTCCCGTGCCTGCGGGCAATATGGTTATGCTAACTGGATTAAATGCCGGGGACAGGATCATCGTATACAATAACACCGGCAACGTTTTGATTTCAGCAACAAATATTTCGGGTAGCAGCAAAACAATCAATATTCAATCATTGCCTTCCGGCATTTACACCATGCGTATCATATCTGTCAATGGGAACAGCAAAACAATAAAAATGATCAAACAGTTTTAAAGATGAGATCGGACCGGTTTCATCTCCCGTTCATAATGAACGCCCGGCAAATCAACTTATATGTGCCCTTTTGAGAAAAAGCGTAATGGTAGCGCCATTGTTGCTGTTCACAGGTCTTGCTCTGATCTTCAGCATCCGCATCAGGTCTTTTACAATATATAAACCTAACCCGTGGGAAACATCATCGTGGGCTTTTTCCAGTTGTTCCTCATTAAGCCATTCCAATATATGAGCAGGAAACCCGGTACCGCTATCTGCCACGGTCAGGAGTATTTCCTCCCCCACTGCTTCAGATGTAATAATAACATTCCCGTTGGCGCATGCTTTTTGAGAGTTATCCAGTAAATTATGAATAATAATTGACAACAATACC